>DATJEH010000001.1:0-2311 GCA_035496875.1 Terriglobales bacterium
TCGCTGTGCACAGTGATGTGGCCCCCGCTTTGCTTGACGATGCCGTAGATGGTGGCCAGCCCCAGCCCCGTTCCCTTGCCCTTCTCCTTGGTGGTGAAAAAGGGCTCAAAGATGCGGGGCAGGATGGCGGGGTCAATGCCGGCGCCGGAATCGCTGACCGCAAGCAGAATGTGCTCGCCGGGGGCGGCCTCGGGGTGCACGCGGCAGTAGTCCTCGTCCAGTTCCACGTTGCGGGTCTCGAGGGTGAGTTGCCCACCGTGGGCCATGGCGTCGCGCGCGTTGGTGGCCAGGTTCATCACGATCTGCTCCACCTGTACCGGGTCCGCCTTGATGGGCCACAACTGCTTGCCTAGTTGCAGAGAGAGCTGCATGTCTTCCCCAATCAAGCGGGGAAGGGTCTGGCAAATGTCCTGCAGCACGTGGTTGAGATCGAGTACGCGCAGAACCTGCACCTGTTTGCGGCTGAAGGTCAGCAACTGGCGGGTAAGGTCGGCGGCTCGCCGCGAAGCCTTGAGAATTTCTTCCCCGTGGTGGCGCAGGGCCGTATCCGGAGCGAGAGTGTCCATCATCAGCTCGGCATAGCTGCTGATGACCATGAGCAGGTTGTTGAAGTCGTGGGCCACGCCCCCGGCCAGCTGCCCGATGGCATCCATCTTCTGTACCTGGAGGAGTTGTTCTTCCAGCTTGCGCCGCTCGGTGATGTCGCGATCGTTGGAAATGAAATGCGTGATTCGGCCTTCGGAATCGCGCACCGGAGTGATGGTTTTCTCGGCGTAGTACAGCTCGCCATTTTTCTTACGGTTGATCATCACTCCGCGATAGACCTCGCCCCGCAGAATGGTCTGCCACATCTCCTGGTAGAAGCGGGCGTCCTGAGTTCCCGACTTGAGCAGGCGCGGGTTCTGGCCTACAGCTTCTTCCCGGGTATAGCCGGTCAGGAGCTCAAAGGCAGGGTTGACATATTCGATTCGGCCCTCGCGATCGGTGATGACCACGGTGTCGGCCGCTTGCTCCACGGCGCTGGAAAGCTTGCGCAGTTTCTCCTCAGCATGCCGCCGGTCGGTCACGTCGCGGAAGTTAAAGACCACTGCCCCCACTGCCGGTTCCCGCAGCCAGTTTGTGCCGATACCTTCAATATCGCGCCAGCTTCCGTTCTTATGGCGGAACGCGACCTGCAGGGGCTCGCCGGGATGTCCGAGCAATTCCTTCCACCAGTGCCGGGCCAGGCTGGTATCGTCCCCGTTCAGCAGATCGAAGCCGTTGCTGCCCAGCAATTCTTGGGCCTCAATCCCCAGCACGCGAGGACAGGAGTTGCTGGCCCACTGAATCATGCCCTCGGCATTCATGAGCACGGTGGCGTCAAAGGCGTTTTCCACCAGAGCGCGAAAGCGCTGCTCGCGCGACCGCAGCTCCGCCTGCGCCAGCTTCAGGCGGCTCTGGTGCTCCTGCAGGCTGATGGCGAAGCGCAGCGTGCGCTGCAGCGTGGAAGCGTCAAGCTTGGCCTTGGACAAGTAGTCGCAGGCCCCGCACTTCATGGCCTGCACCGCCAGTTGCTCGTCGCCGTGGCCGGTCAGGAAAACCACCGGCACCTCCAGGCCACGGCCCCGCAGTTCGCGCAGCAGGTCCAGCCCCGTTTCCATTCCCAGCTGGTAGTCGAGGAAGACCACGTCATAGGCGGCTTGTTGCAGTTGCTCCAGAGCGGGCACGATGGCGCTGGCACGGGCCAGATGAACCGGCACTCCGGGCAGGGAGACGGCCAGCAGGTGGCGAAACAGGACAACGTCGTCATCGCTATCTTCGACCAGAAGAATGCGCACGGGTTGCTTGCCAGCCGCGGCCTGGGCACGCTCTGGAGGCGATGCGAAAGCGCCAAACAGCGGCGCGGCGATGGTGGGCGCGCTCACAGGCCCACGCTAACATGCGGCTTCGGCAGCCTCTCCGCGGGCCGACCCTCACCAAGGGGCGGCCCTTCCCATCCCAAAACTATTCCCAAAATGCGTAACACGGACGCGGAAGTACGGTGTCGCAATTCATCCGGCTCCTCCTGCTTCCCATTTTTGGAATTCAGCCGCACTTTGGGCGTAGTTTTAGATTGCAAACTACGCTTTCCGGCGCGACCATCAGACTAGAAGCGAGTGCACAACTGGGCCCACTTTGATGGGTGCGGTGGAATATTCGCCCGCAGGGGCACTGATCTATTAACCGAGCGCAGCAGCTCTTCAGCATGGTGGCGGACGTGGGCAGCCGGAATTGACCTGGCGGGCTCCAGCAGCCTTTGGAGGCCGGCCCGACCCTCCCAGCTTGGTTGAAG
>DATJEH010000002.1:0-2921 GCA_035496875.1 Terriglobales bacterium
GCGATCGCCTGGGGAAACTCCTTCTGTTGCATGTAAATCGTGCCCAGGAAGTAATGGCAGTCGGCGTCCTTGGGCTCGAGCTCGGCGGCGTGCTGAAAAGCGTCCAGCGCAGCCTTGGACTGGTTATCCCCTCGATAGAGCAGGCCCAGGTTGTACCAGGCGCGCGCGTCGCCGGCGTCCGTTTTCACCACTTCCATCAGGGTTTGCCGTGCCGGCTCAATCTGCTGCAGGTTGAGCAGGGCAATTCCTTGGTTCACCCTTGCCGCTACCAGCTGCGGGTCGGCCGCCCGCGCCTGCTGAAAATACTGCAGCGCCTTTTTGAAGCTCTGCTGGTTCATGTAGCCAACGCCCAGGTTATTCAGACGGTTCGCCTGAGTGGTCGCGCTGCTCGGAGGAGTTGAGGGCCGGCGTTGGACAGCGAGCAGGCCCAAGCCGAGACCAACCAGCATAAATAAGACGGCATTTCGGGGAAAAGACGATGCGCGCATGTGGTGCAGGAAGTTTAATTCTATTCTGAGCGCTTGGCGAATTTCCGGCGGGAAATGATGCCGCTTCCTTCTTTTACGGTTACCGTTTGCCCGCCCTCCACGTTGCTGAGCTTATCCAACCGCCCGCTCGGCCAGTTGATTTCCACCGCATCCGCCTTGGCGTGCTGGCCGAGGCCGAAGGTCAGCACCAGTTCGCCTTGCGAGAGGTAGCTGGAGCCGCTGCGCAGCATCTGCTCCTGCGTCACGCCCGCCACGCTGACGTGCGCCACCGCCCCAATGCCGTCGTGGTTGGACTTCGTCCCCACCAGCTTGAGCCGCAGGCTGTTGTCAGTAGCGCCGTCATTGCGGAACAGGTAGGCAGGACCGGCATTGGTGGTGACCAGAATGTCCAGGTCGCCATCATTATCAATATCGGCGTAAGCCGCGCCTCGTGCCACTTTCGGGCGGGCGAACGCGGCGCCCATCTGCTCCGTGACTTCCTGGAAGTTCCTTCCCCCCAGATTGCGGAACAGGTGTGGCGGCTCTTCAAATTTCACCCGTTTCTGCACCTTCTCGATCTGGTTCTCGATGTGCCCGTCGGCCACAAATATGTCCGGCCAGCCATCCAAATCGTAGTCAAAAAAGAAACAACCGAATCCCAGGGTCAGCAGGCTGTCTCGCCCGATCGTGGACTGCGGCGCCTCATCTATGAACAGGCCGTTGCCTTCGTTGTGGTAAAGCGAGAGCATCTGATTGGAAAAGTTGGAGATCAGCACGCTGGGGTGCCCGGAGTGGTCGTAATCGGCGGCATCCACGCCCATGCCCGCGCGGGCCACTCCATTCTCGCTGTAAGCAATACCCGCCGGCATGCCCCGTTCCTCAAACGTTCCGTTCCGCATGTTCACGTAGAGCTTGTTGGGTTCGGTGTCGTTGGAGACCAGGATGTCGGGCCAGCCGTCGCCGTTGTAATCCAAAAGGGCGATGCCCAGGCTCTTGGAAGTGGGATCGAACAACCCGGTTTTGCGCGTAACATCTTCAAACTTGCCGTGGCCCAGGTTGTGCCACAGCCGCAGTGACGCGCCCTTGTACGACTCCGGCGTGCAGTAGGATTTGTGGCTGCCGTCCAGCGTGCAGTAGAGGTCGCCCTTCTCTGACCACTGCACATAGTTGGCTACCACCAGGTCGAGCAGTCCGTCGTGGTCGTAATCCACCCAGGCCGCACCCGTGGAAAATTCTTCTGGCCCCCACAGTCCCGCCGCCTTGGTCGCGTCGCTAAACGTGCCGTTGCCATTGTTGTGGAACAGGTGGCTCTGGCCCAGCGCGGTGACAAAAATATCGTCGTAGCCGTCGTTGTCGTAGTCGCCGACCGCCACTCCCATGCCGTACATGGGCAGGGCCAGTCCCGCGCGCCGGGTCACGTCGGTGAAGGTGCCATTGTGATTGTTGTGGTAGAGCTTCAGCGTGGCAAGGCCCGGGTGAACCTTGTGCCCGGGAAAATCTTCGGAGTTGATCAGCAGGATGTCGGGCCAGCCGTCGTTGTCGTAATCAATAAATGCGCAGCCTGAGCCCAAAGTTTCCGGCAGCCACTTCTTGCCGAACGCGCCATTATTGTGGATGAAACGGATGCCCGCCTGAGCGGTGATATCGGTGAAGTGGATTTGCGACTTGATTTGCGCCGGCGCAGCTCCGTGCAGCATCACGGCCACAATGACTGTGGAAGCGCACCGCTTCAGCCGTGCGAGCAGCCAGAGCGGGATTTTCCGGGCGTTAGCCCCTGTGCCCCTCACCGGCCGGCTCCCGCCGCCGAACCCTCATAGGTGTCATGCGAGGCCTGCTTCAGCATCGCCAGCGGCACCGACACGTGCTCGTGAATCGCCTGCCGCTCGTTGTTGTCCTCAGGATGCAGCTGCCGGTAGGGGCCGGTAATCGTCTGTTCCGCCTCGTTAGCTTTGAACCGCAAATAGCGCACCTGGTGAATGTGCGCGTCCTTGGTATCGCCCAGGCCCGTATAGCAAAGCATGAGATTGTAATGCGCCATGAGATCTTCGGGGTCAATTGCCAGCACTGAGTTCAGCACCTTCACCGCGTCCGGATAGCGCCGCTGCAAAAACAGGATGCGCCCCAGGTCGTTGAGAACCACGCGGTCCCGCGGATACTGTACCAGCACCGCGCGCAGATGTTGCTCCGCCTGGTCGTAGTGGCCTTCGTCGCGCAGCGTTTCGGCATAAAAATAATGCGCCCGCGCCAGGTGAGGCGCGACCCTGAGCGCTTTTTCCAGTACCGTGCGGGCTCGGCTCAAGTCGCCTTCCTGCAGCGCTGCCCGCCCAATGTTCACCCAGCCGTCCGGATTCCTGGGGTCAATCTCGGTGATCTGCTGGAAAGCCGCCGCCGCTCCCTTCAAGTCCCCCTGCAGCAGAAGGCCGATTCCGTAGTCGTTCCAGCGCTGCCAGTCAG
>DATJEH010000003.1:0-28360 GCA_035496875.1 Terriglobales bacterium
TATTTTCAGGCACAATAAGGGCCAATGACCGCTTTCGAACCTGCGGGCGGGATTCACACAACAGCAGAAAATAAGCAGGCTGCGATGCCGGCCACCAGTCCGGAATTGCTCCGGCCGAAGCGGGCCATGGGGACCCTGGACTTGGTGCTGTTTTACGTGGTCACCGGCGTCAGCTTGCGCTGGATTGCCACGGCTGCCAGCGCCGGGCCTAGCGCGGTGATCATCTGGTTCGGCGCCTGGCTCACCTTCTATACACCGCTCGCGCTTTCCGTCATCGAACTCTCTTCGCGTTATCCGCAGGAAGGCGGACTTTACGTTTGGAGCAAACGCGCCTTTGGCGATTTCGGCGGCTTTATGTGCGCCTGGATTTACTGGACCAGCAACCTCCCGTATTTTCCCGCCGTGCTTTATTTTGCCGCCGGCAATTTCTTGTACATGCGCGGGAGCCGGTGGAACTATCTTTCGAACGACGCTCATTTCTACATCATGTTCTCAATCGTGGCCCTGGCCGTAGTCACCATCGTGAACGTAGTGGGGTTGGACGTAGGCAAGTGGCTGCACAATGTCGGCGCGATCTCGATGTGGCTTCCGGTGGTGATCATCGTGGTCATGGGGGCGGTGGCCTGGCACCGCTTCGGGTCAGCGACCTCGTTTCATGCCCAGGCCCTGATCCCTAGCACCCACTTGAAGGACATGATTTTCTGGTCAAGTCTCACCTTTGCCTTCGGCGGTTGTGAAACCGCATCCTTCATGGGTGAGGAAATTAAGAATACGCGGCGCACAGTGCCGTGGGCGCTCTTCACCGGCGGCCTGGTGGTGACCTTCTGCTACGTGATGGGCACGGTGGGCGTGCTGCTGGCCTTGCCGCGGGGCCAGGTAAGCGATCTGCAGGGGCTCATGCAAGCCATTACCCGCACGGCGGAGCGCGTGGGAGTGTTCTGGGTTATCCCGCTAGCCGCCGGCTTTATCGCGCTCAGTAACCTGGGAGCGGCGGGCGCGTATTTGGCGGCCGTGGCCCGCCTCCCGTTTGTAGCCGGCATTGACCGTTTTCTCCCGCCGCTGTTCGGGAAACTGCACCCACGCTGGAAGACTCCTTATGTCGCCTTGCTTTTACAGGCTGCCTGCGGTGTGGTTTTTGTATTTTTGGGACAGGCGGGAACCAGCGTGAAAGGCGCATACGACGTGCTGGTAAGCATGGGCATCATCACCTATTTCATTCCCTACTTGTTCCTGTTTGGCGCGATGTTCCGGCTGCAGCGCGACCCTGCCGCCGCCGGGGTGATTCGTGTTCCCGGAGGCAAGCCCGTGGCTCTGCTGCTTTCGTGCGTCGGCTTCACCACCGCGCTGCTTACCATTGTGCTTTCGTTTGTCCCCAGCCCGGGCGAGGCTAACCCGGCGCTGGCAATCATCAAGGTAACCGGCGGAACCGCCATATTAGTCGCAGTGGGAGCGTTCCTGTACTGGCTGGGCAGAAGAAGGGCGCGGCCGGCGCCCGCTTAGGGTTCGGCGGCATGCGAACGGCGCTCAATCGAAGATCGCAGTTTTGTTTCCGTAAAGGAGAATGCGGCTTTCCACGTGCCAGCGCACCGCCCGCGAGAGCACTACCTTCTCCAGGTCGCGGCCTTTCTGCACCAGGTCGTCGAGCGTGTCGCGATGCGATATTCGAATTGTGTCCTGCTCGATGATGGGTCCTTCGTCGAGCATCTCGGTCACATAATGGCTGGTGGCGCCCACCAGTTTGACTCCCCGCTCATAAGAACGGTGATAGGGCTTGGCCCCTATGAACGCAGGCAGGAAGGAATGGTGAATATTGATGATCCGGTTGGGGTAGGCGGCGATGAAGTCGCTGGAGAGAATTTGCATGTAACGCGCCAGCACCACCACCTCAACCTGGTGATCGCGCAGCAACTGAAGCTGAGTTTGTTCCGCGAGGCGTTTGTCCCCGCCGGCTACAGGAACGTAATGAAACGGTACTTGATAAAAAGCCGCGAGCGCCTGCGCGTCAGGATGATTGCTGATGATGAGCGGAATTTCGCAGGCCAGTTCGCCAATCTTGTGGCGGTATAAGAGGTCGGCCAGGCAATGGTCCAGCCGCGACACCATGATGGCGACGCGCGAGCGAAGGGCGGAAGTCGCCAGCCGCCATGTCATCTCGAATTTTCCGGCGAGAGGCGCGAAGCTCCTGGCGAAGTCGCTGATTGGCAGGTCGAAGCCGGCCAGATCCCACTCCACTCGCATCAGGAACAGGTTGGTCTCGCCATCACCATGCTCATCTGCATGCAGGATGTTGCCGTTGTGGCGGTAGATGAATTCAGCAATGCCTGCAACAACGCCCTTCCGGTCGGGGCAGGCGACCAGCAAAACGGCTGTCTCTCGCTTAGGTGCTCCGTCAATCATGCTTTTCCAGGACCTCGCGCGCAGGTGCCGGGCCGGCCGATGGCGCCCCCCAGCACTTGAAGGAATTGCCCGATGCGGGCCTCCTTGTGCCCGGCGAGCTGTCCGTTCCGGCGGAACAGGCCAGGGTCAAGTTCTTCCGTCAGGAGCGCATCCTGGAATCGCTCCATGGTCCAGTCCAGAATGGAGACCACCATCTCCAGGTCAATATCGGAGCGTACTTCTCCTCGCTTGATTCCCGTCTGCACGAAGGCCACGGTTCCATAGGGATCCTCGTTGGCCAGAAAGCGGTTGATCTGGCGCTTGAGGCTGAGATCGGTGCCGTGATTGCCCAGCAGGGAAACCCTGTAGGGAATCCAATCCTCCCGCACCAGGTGCTCGGTCCGCACCAGCCAGTAACGCAAGGTCTCGAAGAACCCCTTCTGCAGTACTTCCGGGGGCGCGTGCAGATAAGCTGGCAGCGAGCGCACCGCCTTCTTGTAGGCCTCGAAGAAAAGTCCGTTCTTGCTGCCGAAGTGCTGAAATATGGACCCCTTGGCAATTCCCAGTTCATCGGCAATGTCGCCCACCCGCGTGTCCTGGAACCCGTGCTCGGCGAAGTGGCGCATGGCCGTGTTGATGATTTGTGTCCGCTTCACCGTTGATCGCCCGGAGCGTGACGTCCGAGCGGGCAGGGTACCAGCGGCAGCGGTGGTTGTTGTCTTCATGACTGTGGGTCAGTTTTCCGCAGCAGAACTCGTGCCGCGGACTAAAAATGCTACACCTTTGGCCCATCCTGTCAGTAGTATGTGCTCTGCTCACCGGTCTGGCAATTATGACCGAGGGTCATTTCGGCGCCATGGGTTCATCCTCCCCCTACGACGTTGTTGTTATCGGAGCGGGACACAACGGCCTTACTGCTGCCGCCTACCTGGGCGGCGCGGGCCTGTCCACCCTCGTGCTGGAGCGGCGGGAGGTCGTGGGCGGCTGTTGCGTGACCGAGGAGATAGCGCCCGGCTGCCGCGCCTCAACCACTTCTTACATCGCCAGCATGCTGCGGCCGGAGGTAATCCGCGACCTCGATCTGGCTGGACATGGGTTGCGCATGGTTGCTTGTGATCCGGCGCTGCAGGTGCCGTTTCCCGATGGCCAGGTGGTGCCGTGGTGGGCCGATCGGGAGCGCACCGTGGCCGAGTTACGAAAAATTTCTCCTCGCGATGCGGAGACCTTTACTCGAGTTGATGATGAACTGAAGAAGCTGGCTCGCTACCTGCAACCTTTTTTCCTGGAGCCGCCGCCGGAAGTGGAATTGGACGGACTGCAAAGCTGGTGGAAGCTGCTGCGGGTTGGCCGCCGTTTCCGGGGCATGACCAATAAGGAACTCGCCCGGCTCATCTCCTTTCTGACCGGCAGCCTGGGTGATTTTCTTGATCGCAACTATGAATCGGCAAAAGTGAAGACCTTGTTCCTCGCCAATAATGTTTACGGCAAACACGGGGGCCCTTACGATCCCGGAACCGCCCTCGGCTTGCTGTTTCACCTGCTCAGTGGCGGCGAGCATGAGCTGCAGGGGTTTTACGGACACGTCATCGGCGGTATGGGTGCCATCACCCAGGCGCTGGCGGCCGCCGCCCGCAAGCGCGGTGTAGAGATCCGCACTTCCGCTCCGGTGGCGCGCATTGATGTGCGCGGCGGCCAGGTGAAGGCTGTGGTGCTTGAAGATGGGACGGAACTTGCTGCGCACGCCGTGCTTTCCAGCGCCGACCCCAAGCGCACATTTCTGGGGCTGGTGGACAGCAAGGATTTACCCTCCGATTTCCGGCAGGCTGTGCAGGGTATCAAGATGAACGGGCCCTGCGCCAAGGTGAACCTGGTGCTGGCGGAGGAGCCGCGCGTGACGGGCATGCCCACCTGCGCCAGCCCGGGGCAGCGTTCCCTTTTTACGCTGGTGCCGTCGCTGGAGTTCGCCGAGCGCTGCTATGACGTCGCCAAGTTCGGCGAGATTCCCGAAGAGCTGTGGGTGGACTGCGTGGTCGCGTCCAATGTTGACGAGACGCTCGCTCCCAAGGGCCGTCACATCATGACCTGCTTTGTGCAGTACGTGCCCTATTTCCTGCGACAGGGCACATGGAACGAAAACCGCGAACTGCTGGGTGACCGCGTGCTAAGGAAAATCGGCGAATACGCTCCGAACGTGCCCGGCTCCATCGTGGCGCGGCAAGTCTTGACACCTCTCGATCTGGAACGTACTTACGGCCTTACGGAAGGGAATATTTTTCATGGCGACCTGACCCTGGAGCAGTTGTTCTTCATGCGCCCGGTGCCGGGCTGGTCGCAGTACCGCACCCCGATCGCCGGGTTGTACCTGTGCGGGGCAGGGGCGCATCCCGGCGGCGGCGTTACCGGCGCGCCCGGTCACAATGCGGCTTTTCAGTTTCTGCGCGACCGCCGGCGGGGCTTTCGCGCGGCCAACGCATGAGGGCCGGCGCATGGCGCGAAAATTGGATGTACCAAAATTCACGAAGGAGACCACATGAAGAAAGGCATTTTGGAAAGATTGAAAGAAGGGCCGGTCCTGGGCGACGGCGGCTATCTGCTGGAATTGGAAAAACGCGGCTGGGTTCGTGCCGGACCGTTTACTCCCGAAGTAGCCCTGACCAATCCCGAGGCGCTGCGGCAACTGCACGTCGAGTTTCGCGAAGCCGGCGCCGAGGTGTTGCAGTCGCTCACCTTCTATGCCAGTCGCGACAAACTCGCCACTGTCGGGCTGCAGGACCGTCTGGAAGACTTAAACCGGGCGGCGGTAAGAATTGCCCGCGAGGTCGCGGGTGACCGCTGCCTGGTCGCCGGTAATCTGAGCCTCACCTGGATGTATGAACCGGACAACAGCGCCGCCAAGGATCGGGTACGCGCCACTTTCGACGAGCAATTGGCCGTGCAGGTGGCTGAAGGCGTGGATTTCGTTATCGGCGAAACCTTCTCCTGGCTGGGCGAGGCGCTGATTGCGGTGGAGCGAGCCAAGAAGACGGGCTTGCCGGTTATGGTTACCATCTGCTTCGAAAACCAGAACACCACCGCAGAAGGGAAGAGCGCGGGTGAAGCGGCCAAGGCCCTGGTGGATGCGGGCGCCGATATCGTTGGCATGAACTGCCTGCGTCCCCCCGAGCACATGCTGCCCTCCCTGGAGGAGATGCGCAAGGCCGTGCCCAATGTATTTCTTGCCTCGCAGCCCGTCGCCTATCGCACTCCCGCCGACAAACCGGATTTCACCAGTTTGCCCCAGTTTCCTTTTGAGTTGGATCCGCTTCAGCTCACCCGCAGGGATATGGCCGCCTACGCCCAGCGTGCCCGGGATATCGGAGTGAACTACATTGGTGCTTGCTGCGGTTCCGTAGCCATTCACATTCGCGAGATGGCGCGCGCGCTAGGCAAGCGTCCAGCTGATCAGCGTCCTTGGGCTCTGAATTATGAGAAGCCAATGTCGGCCTACGAGTATTACTCGCACGACCCCGCCGCAGTAGGCGCCGGCGACATTGGAAGCAAGTCGGCGGGCAAAGGTGGGAAAAGCTGAGCATGTAAAGGCATGGCGCCAGCCGGAAGCAGCACGTGCAATTGGAGGCTCGGCCCCCGAATGCTCTCGAACCAGCCACCCTACGGGCTCTCGCCTCATCGCTGTGCCGGATGGGTTCCCCTCGTGGCGTTCGCCGCGTTCAGCTTATCCGCTTCGGCTACGGCGGTTTGAAGCCTTTGCTCGGCAGCCTTGGCGCGCTGATCCAGAACCTGAAATACAGCGTACTGCGCGGGGGTTGGCCGGGTGTAGGCGAGGTCAATATCCGCAGCCAAATAGGCCAAGTGGTCGCGGAGTTTGGTTTCGTAGAGCAGGCTGCCTTCCGATGACTTCATCTCCATCTGAGCAACACTGTCTATCTCGCGGTTGAGAGCCGCAACTGCGCTAACGGCCTGTGTATCGGTCAGCGCGTGCGTGGCCACAGCGTTTTGCAGCCGGTTGCGCTCTTCCAGCGCTTGGTCAATATCCTTATCCAGCGTGTCCAGGTCGGCGTGAATCCGCTGGTCTAGCTCCAGGCGTGCTGCTAATTCCTGCTGAGTGGCGTGGAGCCTGGGATCGAGCCCAACCACGAGGCCCGCCTGCGACTTCTGACCGCCGTAGTTGAGCACCACGGTATAGTTTCCTGGCAGGACTTCCGGACCTTCCACCGAATCTTTCAATCCGCCCGCCGGGATGGGCGCATGATAACCGGCTACCTCCGCGGCATAGGGATAGCGCAAGTCCCACTGAAAGCGGTTCATCCCCGGCTCAACGGCGGTGAGCCTCTCTTGTTTTTCACGAATCTGCTGATCGGTCGGCTCCGCGCTGTGGTCCACTTCGGCGGCGTTCTCTTGACCCTTGGCCGGTTCCGTTTCGCCTGCCTGGACCTCCTTTTCTTTTTCTTTCTCTTTTTTCTCCTTGGCTGTTTCCAGATGCAGCGAGAAGCTCTGAACTACTTTTCCTTGCGGGCCAGTAACCTCGAGCGTTGCCGGCGTTTTGCCGTCGTAGTTCTGTGGAATGTGGAAGAAAATGGTTGCGCCGAAAGGCGAGTTATCGCCCGCGTCGGGCGGCCTCCGCCTTTCGGGGCTGGGAACGCCGTAAGCGTACGTAAGCCAGGCTTTCTGGGGAGCGAATAGGAACGCCGCATTGGGTGAAACGTCAGGGTTTTTGGTCAGCTGTTCCAGAACCGTTAGATTGTCCAGAATCCAAAACGCGCGCCCATGGGTCGCCGCCACCACCTCGCCCTGGCGCGGATTGATGGCCAGGTCACGTACCTCCGTAACCGGCAGATTCAACGTGAGTGGTTGCCAATGCGCCCCGGAATCCAGGCTCATATATACGGTGCTGCGGGTGCCCAGGAACAGGAGCGCGGGATCGTTCGGATCCTGGCGAATGTCGAAAACGAATTCGTCTGCGGGCAGGCCGGCCGTGATCGCCTTCCAATGCCGGCCCAAATCCGTGGTTTCGTACACGTACGGCCGAAAATCGTCCTGCATGTAGCGGCGAGCCGTGAGATAGGCAGTGTTCTTGTCGGCGTGCGATGGCTCTATGCAACTAATCCAGGAGGCGGGCAGGCCGGGCGGGGTTACTGTCTGCCAGTTCTTTCCTCCATCGGTGGTCACATGGGCGAGACCGTCATCCGAGCCGGCCCAGATTAGATTGCCGTCGAGTGATGAAACCGCCAGCGCCGAAATCCCAGGATAAATTTCCGCTCCCGACTGATCCAGATTGATGGGGCCACCGCTGGGCGCCTCCGTGCTTGGCTCGTTGCGCGTCAAATCGGGTGACATTCGTTTCCAGGTCTGGCCGTAATCGTCGCTCTTGAATACGTATTGGGCGGCGGTGAACAGTTCCTTGGGATTGGCCGGCGAAAACAGAATGGGATGCGTCCAGCCAAACCGGTATTTCAGTTCTCCGGATGATGACCCTTCTTCGTAATTCGGCCACGGACTCACGCTTTCGTATTGGTCCGTGTTGCGGTCATATTTCACAAAAATGCTGTAATACCCGCTGCCATACGTAATCTTCGGATTGTCCGGCTGGGGCACGGAATAGGTGCTCTCTCCGTAAGCAACGCGGTGCCATGCCGCCAGGGGAATGGTGCCCTCGCTGTGCGCGCTCGGGCCCTCAAACGAGCCCTCATCCTGTTGCGCGCCATAGATGTGGAAAGGGAACTCGTTATCCAAATTGACGTGGTAGAACTGCCCGGTAGGCTGGTTGTGCACCGTGCTCCAGGTGTTGCCGCCGTCGGTGGAGACGGTCGCCCCGCCATCGTTGCCTTCCAGCAGAATCCGCGTGTCGTTGGGGTTGATCCATACCACGTGATTGTCACCATGCGGCGTCCGCAGCTTCTTGAAGGTTTTGCCGCCATCGTGGGAAACCCAGAGCGCGTCCACCTCCGGCGCGTAAACCGTATCTGGGTCCTTGGGATCTGCGTAAATGGTCATGTAATAGAAGGCACGCTGCCGCAGCTTCCATTCGCTGTTCACCCGCGACCAGGTGGTGCCCGCATCCTCGGAGCGGAACACCCCGCCGTCTTTTGACTGGATGATTGCGTACAAAATATTGGGGTTGCTGCCGGAAACGGAAAGCCCGACGCGGCCCAAAACCGTCTGCGGCAGGCCCTGATTGTGCGAGAGATTTGTCCAGTGCTCGCCGCCGTCGGTAGTTTTGTAAATTCCGCTGCCCGGACCGCCGCTGGAAAGCCCCCAGGGCATGCGCTGCGCCTGCCACATCGCCGCATAGAGCACGCTAGCGTTATTCGGGTCCATGACCAGACAAATAGCTCCGGTCTTGTCATCCACAAAAAGGATTTTCTTCCACGACTTGCCGCCATCGCTGGATTTGAAAACTCCACGTTCGGGGTTGGGAGCGAAGACATGTCCCATGGAAGCGGCATAGATAACGCCGGCATCTTTGGGGTCCACCACAAGGGCGCTGATGGAGTGCGTCTCGCGCAGGCCGTCATACTGCCAGCTCTTGCCGGCGTCTGTGGACCTGTAAATGCCGTCGCCGGGAATCACGTCGCTGCGGATGTCAGTCTCTCCGGTGCCGGCGTAAAGAATGTTGGCGTCAGAGGGCGCCGCCGCAATGGCGCCGATGCTGGAGCTTGGCCCGGGTATCTTCCCGTCAGAGATGTTTCGCCAGGTAACGCCCTCATTCGTGCTCTTCCAGACCCCGCCGCCCACCGCTCCGGCGTAAAACAAATTGGGGTTAGACGCAACCCCGGTCACGGTGACCACGCGTCCGCCGATGTAGGGGCCGATGGAGCGCCATTTCAGTTTGCTCATCAGCGCTTGCGGACTAACTGTGCTTGCGCTTGGAGGACCCGCGAGTGCGGCAAAAGGGGCGGCAACGGCGAGGACTAGCAGGACGTAAAACTTCCCCAATCGGATCACTGGATTCATATGGGCTTCCCCGGCTGGATTTTTCCCCACATCTTTGGCGATTGGGAATATACACCCATTGGGCTGCAGTGTGCCTCAGCCGCTGCCAGGCAGGTATGGTCTACCTCGCGGCTAAGAGAACATGTTCAAAACTGTGAGCATGAGTTTAAGGATTAATCCTTGCTGCCCTGCGAATCGGGGTGAGACACTAGCGGGTCATGAAGACCCGATTGCTCGCACTCTGGTTGGTCACGCTTGTAGCTTTTGTGTGCCTGGCGCCGGCACAGCAACCCCCGGCAAAAGGGATTCTCACTCAGGCTCAGATCAAGAAACTCATTCCGCAGGATTATTTCTTCGCCGGGATCACCGCCTCGGTGCAACCGGGGATGAACGCGGGCGTCCGTTTCGCCAACGGTAAGGTGTTGCTCGCCGGCCTGGTGAACACCTCAGGCTACTCCACCGCCATTAAGCAGAAGTATCAGGCCCTCTTTCTGACCGACTCGCGGCTCAAAGTAGAGGGGTCGGAATTGCCGCCCGGCGCCTATGGCTGCGGTTTTGTGTTGGGAAAGTTCCACGTCATGAATCTGGCCGCTGAAGATGTTTTGTCTGTCCCCGCCCAGCACGACAACAAACTTCAGCGTGCCGTTCCCCTCAAGTTCGTGGAGCAGGATGGCGGCTATCGTTTTTACGCCGGCAAAAATTTTGTCACTCTCCAGCCGGAGTAGGGCGACGCCTCAGCTTTCCGTGTGTGGCAGGCGTCCAGCCGGAGGCAGAAACAGCAAAGGCCGCCGGGAAACTGCATCTCCGCCGGCGGCCAGAATGGCTTCAAACCTTACTTTACCTTCATCAGTTCGACCACGTCCTGGCCGTGCACCACGTCGTGGCCGCGGGCCTCATTGCCTCCCCAGATCTGGTGAAGCACATGGCGGCCATCTTCGCGCTGGAAGATGAGCACGGTGTTCTCGTCCGGCGTCAATTTTTGTACGTGACGAGTGAACATGAACGCTTTCTGCTGGCTCTCAGTATTGGTCACTGTAAGCCGCATGGTTTGGGCATTCGATTTGATCATGTAGTGGCCGGCAGGCATTTGGTTGTCGCCGACTACGAAGTCAAAGGGAATGTCCGCTGACCATCTGGTTTCCAGAACTTGTGATACCGCGGGTGTGATCACAAGTAGCAGCGACACCACCGCAAGGAATATCAGAAGACGTGCTTTCACGAGGTACCTCCTTCCTGTTCCGGGAGTTGTGTCAGGAGAAATACAGCGAGCTGGGCGCGCTTACACCTTGCGTCGTGCTCGCATTCTCTGCGCTCCAGGCCGAGGCGCACGAAGAACTCGCAGGGACTCCAGCCCCGCAAGGCGACTTCTAATTAACAGTATCTCTGAGCTGATTGTATGTCGGTGACCCGGCGCACACGACCAACGTGAGGTAATCGTGGCTTTTCTTTAAGCGGTCGGTTCCCAAAATGGGACAGAAGTGCCGGCGCACACTACAACCCCCGATGCCGCCTTGAGCGCCCCGGCTCGCCGTGCTATTGCACCATGGTGAGCCCCCGGTATATCCAGAGGCCGGCAATCACCAGGATAAGTACAATCGAGCTCGCTCCGAAACCGCGCACCAGCGGATTGATTCGGTTCACTTTCTTCATGACTTCCATTTGTTCCAGCTGCATGTGTGATTCGGAATCATCCAGGAACAATTGGTCGTCTTCGCGCATGGTCAGGGTACTGCGGTAAATGAGCAGCACGATCAGGATAGTGGTCAGGACGCCCCAGACGATCAGCAGCCATCCCAGAGAGGACATAGCCGCACCTCGCTTCTGATTGAAGCTTGCTCGCCCAGCCTCGGACCCGGCCATAAACGGGACGGGCAGCCGGAACCGCAGTAGGGGGCCGGCCTCATTATAGCTCCGCTTGGCAAGGGGCGATAGCGGTGCAAAAAGAAAAGCCCCGCCTGATAGCGGGGCCGCAAATCATTGGTCAGCAGTCCTTACACCTGGAAGGAGGAGCCGCAGCCGCACGTGCTTTTCACATTTGGATTGTCGAACTTGAAGCCGGCGCCCTCCAGGCTCTCGATGTAGTCAATCGAGCAGCCGTTCAGGTACATGATCGAGGTGGCGTCCACGAAGACCTTCAGCCCATTGAAATCGTAAGTTTTGTCCATCATGCCGGCCGCGTTCTCGAACGACATGGAATAGGAGAATCCGGAGCAGCCTCCGCCTACCACTCCCACCCGCAAGCCTGCAGGGACAGGGTTCTGCTGGCCCATGATTTCCTTTACTTTGCTGATCGCCCGCTCGGTCAGGTTGACCGGCGCGCTCTTGGTGACATTCGGTGTGGTTGTGGTTGCCATTCCTCTCTCCTTAGACGCTCAACGATTATAGCAAAACCCGGCTTCCGCCTCACCCTGGAATAACAGCGGTAAATGCCTTGTTTACTAACTATTTGGATGTTGCCGGACGGCTCCAGGTGGCAGGAAATCTAGCTGTCTGGCTGTATAGCTATCTAGCTGAAGGCAAAGATGAGTTCCGCCACAAAGCCAGTGAGCTAGCCAGCTAGTCAGATGCTCTACTGCTGCTGTGGCTGGGCTTGGGGCTGCGCCGGAACCATGGCTCCCGGCCCCTGGAGGGCGGGATTGGCGAAGCCGGGCATATTGGAGTTGCCGAAGCCGGAGTTTGGAGTAATTGCTCCGGGACCGGTGCCCGTGGCCCCCGGCTGGCCCACTACTGACCCGCCCGCGCCCGCCAAAGGCGGTTGCGCCGGGCCGCGGATCAACCCGCCACGGTCGAGGCTGGGATCGTAGATGAAGTACCAGTCGTTATAGTGGTTCTTCTTGTTGAACTCGCGGATAGAAGCCGCATGGCTGGTGCTGGCCACTCCAATAATGGGTCCGCCGCCAAATACCTTGCCAGCCAAGGTATCCGGCCCCTGGCCTTGTGGGTTGGTAGTGCCGCTGCCGTTTGGGCCCCCGATCGTACCCGTTGGCGCGCCAGGAGGTGAAAGCATGCCCCCGGTTGCAGTCGCGTTTCCGGGTGTTTGCCCAAACATGCTGGGAGCCGCTGACTGACCCTGCCCAAAGGCGCCACTCATGGCGGCAGCGGCGGCCCCGCCCATAATGCCGGCGCCCGCCCCGCTTATCCCCGTTATGGCGCCCATATTTACCTCGCCGAAGTGCAGCAGGCGGAAGTCTTTGCCGGTAACCGGGTCCTTGTAGCGGCGGCGCAAAAACCGCATGTTATTGGTGTTTTCCAGGTCCTCGATGCGCATGGGATAGCGGCCGAACTTCTTGTAGTAGTGCTGAATGGCGCGCATGTACTGGGTGCCGCGATTGATCATCTCGGCTTCCCGCTGGCGGCGAATGGACATGGCAATATCGGGCGCGGCCGCCGCAGCCGCAATCACGATCAGGGCCAGCATGAGGATAATGGCCAGCAACACGTAGCCCTGGCGGCCGTCTTTGCCCGCTTGTGCTCGCCCAACCCGTATCCGTCCGTTCACGTGCATGCGCTTATCCCGGGGTGATGGGAATGCTCTGCCGGTTGTTGTTCAGCACATCCTGCAGTTCGATGGAGGTAGGGCCGATACGCAAGACCTTGTAGCGCCGGTCCACAATATCGCCCTCGCCGGCGATAAACACGTCCTGCCCCTTGGCCAAAAATACCTTTCTGGGCTGGCCGGGCTTGTTGGCGAAACCGAAAAACCGCAAGGTAATGGGCGGCGGCGGAGGCGGACCCGGCGGGGGCTGGTTTTGACTTGCGCTTCGGCCCTTGTCCAGGCGGGGATCGGCGACCGGCTTGGGAATGGGCGCGTCCTCGTAGCTCAGAAAGATGTTGCGCCCGGTGCCCGCATAGCTGATGTCCTCGCTGCTCTTGAGCAGGTCGAGGCGTAACCGGGGGTCAAGGTTCAAAGTTGCGCTTTGCGCCTTTTTGCCGCGCGTGAGCCGCCGCGGATTCAAGCGCGAAGGCTGGGCGACGCTGGTGTTCTGCCCGAGGCTGGGCGGGGCCGAGGCGCTGGGACCGGAATCCACCAGCAGCATGCGCCCTACCAGCAGCAGCGCCGCCACCATGAGCACGCCGGCCATCGCCGCCTTTTTCCGGTCCTCGGCTCCGACCTTCACTTACGCTCCGCTCTTCATGTAGGTTTGCATTCTCAACTGCAGCTTGACCACCCCACCTTTGGCGTCGCCCAGGGCAATGCTGTTCACGATGAACAGCATCTTGTCGCGCTCGAGCGCGTTAATGAACTTTACGATGTGCAGGTAGTCGCCGGAAAGCAGGGAATCAATGGTAATGGGGCGCAGCCCCCCGCCTTCTTCGTCATCCAGGTGAAATTTCACCTGCGCCATATTTGTGCCGGTCTCGTCGGCCAACTTTCCCATTTCCGCGTCAATAGAGGAATAGGTTGAAGGCAAACGGTCGCGGTAGAAATCCGCAATCTGGTCCTTGGCCACGACCACTTTCTTATCCAGCCCGCGCAAGGGCTGCACCTGCAGAGTCTTGAGCCGGAGCTGCCCCTGCAGCGACTGGATGTCTGCCTGCCGGGAGCGGCCTAACGGGGAGATGAGAATGCCGGCACAGACCAGGTCAATGCCCAGCATCACCACCAGGGCGGTAGTCAGCCGCTTACGCAATTGTTGTACATCGGCCATCAGAAGCCTCCTGGTGAAGACGAGGCGCTTGAACCGGAAGGCGGCGTCGCAGAACCTGGCGACAGCTGTTCCGCTGCCGTGTACAGCGTACTGATGTCAAACTGCACTCTGTCGCTGGGATTCTGCGATTCTTGTTCCCTGGCTTCCGCCACAATTTGCGGTTGCCGGAAGCGTGGCGAGCGTTCCATGCGGCGCACCAGGTCCAGGGCCCGCTCACGCGACTCGCCCGCTACTACCATGCGCAGTGCCAGTTGGTTGTCGGGCGTCAGTTCGGGACGAATAGAAACTACGTGCAGGCGCGGCGGCATGATGCGCTCCAGGTCGGAGAACACTTCCGTCCAGGAGAAAGCTTTGCGCGCGATCAGGTCATTGAGGATGAGCGACTTGTCACGTGTGTCGCGGTTCTCCGGCCGGTTGAGGAACGCTTCGGCTTGGCCGATTTCCCGGTTGCCCTGCGCAATCTGTGCCTGCAGGGCGTCTATACGCCGCTCTTCCACGCTCCACGACCGCAGTCTCAATACTGCACCGGCCGCCAGCACCAGGGTCAGCAGCCCTACCAGGCCCAGGGTCAGGGTCCATTGGCGCACGAAGCGCTGAGCGTCTTCAAAGGGCTGGCTGGCGAGATTGATAGTGACCCGCATGCGCTAAGGCAATAACGCTCCTGTGACTCCGGCCAGTTGCGACCGCGGCCCCGCGAATTCACTCGCCTGTTCCGTTCCTACCAGTTCCTGCACTTCCACGCCGGTTTGAGCGTGCAGACTTTGCAGGGCCATTTCGGAATCGGACAAGCCGGCCACAAATACCCGCTCCACGTCCAATTTGTAAGTGTCTTGAAAAAACACCACCGATGGATAAACATCCTCCGCCAGTTGCTCGCCGGTTATGTTGCGCCCGCGCGCATTCTCCAGAGTGCGAAACAGCAGCAATTGCTGCCTCTCCAGGATGGCGATGCTGGTGGTAAACGGGTCCACCTTCACCACCAGGGTGGGACGGGCGGCGTCCACCGCGCCTAAAGCCGCCAGCATTGAGGGCACAACAACTCCGGGAGCATAACCGACGTCGCGAAAGGCGGCTTCGTATTCGTCCAGAATGCTGGCCAGGCCCACGGCCGCGATCACTTTCAGTTCCTTGCTGTAACTGCCGGTTTGCACTTGATACGAAACGCGGGCTTTTTCCACGTCGAAGGGCAAAGACTTCTTGAGCCGGAAGCGCACCACCGCCTCGGCTTCTTCGCGCTTTTCCGGCAAAGTCTCAAAATCCAGCAGCACTACCCGCACCGCCGCATCCGGAAGAATGGCGACCACATCGCGGGTCCGGCCAGCGACCTCTTCCAGTGCGGCCTTGATAACGTCGCGCAGCCAATCGCCGCGCAGCACGTTGGCCTCGGTCAAGTCGGGCGTGACCGCCCCTTCCGGCAATTCCTTGGCGGTGTAGACCTCCAGCCGGTCGCCCTGCGGGCGGGCGCGCCCCGCCACCACCGCCTCAGCAGAGATTTCGCAGGCGACTTGCAGGGGGTTCTTGTTCGAACTTCCACTCATGCCCACGGTCCTTATTGTGGCTCCTGTAACTCCATACTACCGGTATTGCGCATGGTTCCAGCGGCAGAAACCGCGGCGCTCAACCGGGGTTCGATACGGTGGTTAGCGCGTGGTTTCAATAAACGTAACCTTGTTGATCTCCTTCAGGGTTGTGGTTCCACCGCGCACCTTGTCCAGCGCCGATTCGCGCAGAAAACGCATGCCCTCCTCGCGGGCGGCGCGGCGAATCTCCGAACTCGGCCGCTTGTCCAGGATCATCTCCCGAATGCGGTCGGTCAGGTCCAGCAGTTCGTGAATGGCGGTGCGGCCGCGGAATCCCGTGCCCGCGCACTCGATACACCCCTCCCCTTCATAGAACGGCACGTTGCCCCATTGTTGCGGGTCTAACCCGCTGGCTTCCAGCACGTCGGGAGGATAGAGGACCTGCTTGCGGCAGTTGGGGCAGATGATGCGCACCAGGCGCTGGGCCAGGATGCAGTTGAGCGCAGAAACAAAGTTGTAGGGCTCCACCCCCATGTTCAGGAAACGGCCGATCACATCCACCACGTTGTTGGCGTGCACGGTGGTGAACACCAGATGGCCGGTAAGGGCCGACTGGATGGCGATTTGAGCTGTTTCCGTGTCGCGGATTTCGCCCACCATGATCTTATCCGGATCGTGGCGCAGGATGGAACGCAGCCCGCGGGCAAAGGTCAGCCCCTTTTTCTCGTTGACCGGAATTTGCGTAATGCCGCGAATCTGGTATTCCACCGGATCTTCAATGGTGATGATTTTGTCTTCGTCCGTCTTGATCTCGTTCACTGCCGCATAGAGCGTGGTGGTCTTGCCGCTGCCCGTGGGCCCGGTCACCAGCACCATGCCGTAGGGTTCCTTGATGTAGCGGCGGAACTTGCGCAGGTCTTCATCACTGAAGCCAACAACGTCCAGCACCAGGGTATGGAACTTCTCACTCATTGACTCCTTGTCCAGCACGCGCAGCACGGCATCTTCGCCGTTGATGGAAGGCATGATGGAAACCCGGAAGTCAATGGGACGTCCCTTGTACTTGACGCGGAAGCGGCCGTCCTGCGGCACCCGGCGCTCGGCAATGTCCAGTTCGCTCATTACCTTGATGCGGGAGATGATGGTGGAATGGTGCTCCTTGGCAATGGGGTTCATGGCCTGCTGCAGCACGCCATCAATGCGGTACTTGATGTACACCGAGTCATCGCGCGTCTCGATGTGAATATCGCTGGCCCGCCGCTCCAAAGCGGTGAAGATGGTGGTATCTACCAGGCGGATGATGGGGCTGATGTCGCCTTCGGCGGTCAGCCGCTCGATGGAAATGGTCTCCTCGCCGCTTTCGTCCTCGCGGATTACGTCCAGGGTGAAGCCCTCGCTGGCCTCATCCAGCACCCGCTGCGACTGCTCCGTTTTCTTCAGAATGTCCGCGATCTGGGGAAGGGTTGCGACTTTGGTGACGATGCGCTTGCCCAGCAGCAGGCTGATCTCGTCAATCATCATCAGCTGGCTGGGATCAGCGATGGCGATGGCCAGGCGCCCATCCTCCGTCTCCTGCAGGGGGACGAAGTTATAGCGGAACATCAGGTCTACCGGGATTTTCTTGAACAGGTCGTGATGGAGCTGGAAGTCGCGCAGGTCAACGTATTCGCAGCGATAGCGCCGCGCCACGTCGCGTGCCCGCGAGAGTTCGTCGGCGGGCGTCTCCGCGGCGACCCGCCCGCCATTCCCGCCATTCGCGAAAAGTGATTTCTTATCCATAGTGACCCGGTAATTGGCAGCTGGTAGTCAGTAGTTGGCTTTCGCTGCCAACCACCCGCTGCTAACTGCCGGCTACCTGACTCCCGCCTTTAGTGAACCGTTCCCGCTCCTAGCGTAAACAAGGGCAGATAAAGCGAGAGCAACACAAAGAAAACCACGGATCCCATAAAAATCAAAATGACCGGCTCAATCAAAGCCATGGCCGCGGTAAGCGCCGCCTCCACGTCTTCCTCGTAGAATTCTGCCACCGAGGTCAGCATGGCGGGCAGGGCGCCGGTGGATTCCCCCACCTCGATCATTTCCACCGACAAGTCGGGCATGATGCCCTGTTCTTCCAGGCTGCGGGCCAGGGGCCGTCCTTCGCGCACTTTGCGCACCGCACTCCTCACGCCATTGGCCATGTGCCGGCTGCCCAGAGAATCGCCGGCGGTTTCCAGAGCCGGCACCAGCGGCAAGCCGCCGGTGAGCAGCGTGGCCATAATGCGCGAGAAGTTGGCCGCTTGATACTTGATCAGAATGGGCCCAATTACCGGCAGCCCCTGCAGAAAACGGTCAATCCGGTCAGCCCCCCGCTCGGTGCTTTTCCAGCGCCAGAACAGAAAGATGAAGGCTGCAATCGCGCCTAGAAATACAAAGACGTACTTGCGGGCCCCGGTGCCCAGTTCCAGCATGAACACGGTCAGCGTGGGAAGCTGCGCGTTCAGCGATTGGTATAGTTCGGCGAAACGCGGCACCACATAGGTCACCAGAAAACTGAGCATTCCCACTACCAGAGTTATGAGAAGGGCCGGGTAAACCAGGGATGCCTTCAGCTTCTTTTTGAAGGAGATAGTCAGCCGCTGAAAGGCGATGAAACGGTTCAGCACCTCCTCCAGATTGCCGCTCTTTTCCCCCGCCAGCAGCGTGGTGGTGTACATTTTGGGGAAGATCCCCTGGGCGGCAAAGGCATCGGAGAGCAGTTCGCCGCTCTTCACCCGGTCGCGCACATTCTCCAGCAGGGAACGAAAGAACTGGTCCTTTTGCCGGCGGATCAGCAAATCCAACGCGTTCAGAATGGGTAAGCCGGCGCGCACCAGGGTTACGAACTGCTGGTTGAACACGACAAACCGCTCCAGTTTGACCTTGCGGCGGCGGAACAGCGGTATCCCGCCCCCGGCCAGCAAGCCACGCGGTTTCACCCAGTAGACCAGATAGCCCTGCTGGGCGTAGCGGTCCTTGACCTCGGCCACCGAGAAGCCGTTTTCCACTTGCTGCAGGAGGTGGCCGTGTTCGTCGGCTACCTTGATGAGAAATTCGGCCATCCAGCTATCTTTTTTCGGGAATTCTGCTGCTAGTCTAACACTGCAACTTAGCTGCCCAACTGCTTCCAGGGCTTACAAAAGTACTGTTTTTACCTCTACTGACCAGCTTCCTCTTCAATCACTTGCACGCCCGGCGGGGGAGTAAATTGGAACTGGCGGTCGGCGATTTCCACGTTCTCCCTCTGGTCCTCAAAACGGTATTCCGTCGTAGAACCGTCCGCCCCGTCCACCACCAGGCGAACAATCCGGCCTTCCGGTCCGATTTCCATGATCACCTGATTCACCATCGGCATGAACTTAGGCACGCCCCGCAAAACCGTATCGCCCGCATTCAACGGAGTCACATCGGGGGCCAGCGAAAGTGCTTCGAATTCCTTTTGCAGCTTGGTCTTACCGAGAAGATAGCCGAGTGGGGAACGCAAATCCTCAAGTTTTTTCATGGGCGTTTTGCGGGCCTGCTGCTCGCCCGGCACATAAAACCAAGCCTCTTTCCCATTGCTGATAAACAACTTCTGCCGTGGCTGCTGATAATTCCAGCGCATTTTGCCGGGACGTTTCAGCCACAGCGTGCCCGATTCCTCCCGGGAAATGCCGCTGCCGCGATAGATTTCGGTGAAATTGGCCTGCAATGTGCGCAGGTGGTTGTAATGCCGGTCCACCTCCTCCGCAATCCTGGGAACGCTGGTTTGAGCCAAAATTGCGCTGCTGAGGCACAATAAAGTGCCCAGCGCCAGCAAGGCACGCCAAGGACGTAGGTACATCACACTCCTGCTTCTGGTTAAAGGATTGGAACCCCGGCTGCCTGATTAGATTACAGCTTTGGCTTCTCTGATGCTTGAATACCGGGCGGTAAACCCTGGGTAATAAACGGTAGGTCATCAGGCACCGCCACCTCCACCCGGCCCTCAGCCCCCAGTTTGTAGGGATGCCCGACAGGGTCTAGCGGAATGCCCGGCAGGAACCCGGCGCGGATCAGTTCTGCCCAACTTTGCGGAACCTGGCCGCTGCGCTTCGTATACTGCCGAACCACTTCATCCAGCCGGGGCACGATCTCATCCACCTGCAGGGCACGGAGGTGGGAAGTGGCATTAGCCTTAATGCTCTTATCTTGAGTGGTTTCGTAAACAGTGGTCCATAGCAGCCGGGCGGTTTGGATTTCACCTCCCCGTTCGGCCATGTGGGCTGCCAGCAACTTGAGGAAGGGATGGGCGTTGGGAACTTTTGACCCCTGCGCAAATGCTTGTGCTGCAGAAAGATAATCCTTCTTGTCCAGGTAATAGATGAAGCCCAGGTCGTAGTAGAGGTGCCAGTCGTTGGGGTTTTGCTGGATGCCGTATTGCACCAGTCGGACAGCAGCATCTGGGTCTCCGGCACCATTAGGGGGAGCCTGGGTCAGAAAAACTGAGCCAAACTCATAGGCTGGCACGAGCCGGGGATCGAGCTGAGTAGTGATTTCGAGCAGGGGGGCTAGGAGCTTGTATTGCTGTGAGCCCAGCACGTGCTTGCGGCCAAAATACTGCACGGCGCGGGTCCAGTAAATATCAGCCATCAGCCCGGTGTAGCCCAGGCTCATGCGCTTGATGATGGCAGGCGAGGGAATATAGAGCACTTCTTCCAGGGTGGCGGCGGGCCGGGCGCGGTCGGCGCGGATGATGGTGAACACCGCTGCCGCCAGGGAGACCACGAGCATGATGGCAAGCACGGCGGTGGTGCGGCGACCGGGTCTCATTTCAGGTATGTATCACGAGGAATAAAAGAACCGCATTTTCAGCGGGTTTTATCATAACCGAGCGCAGGATTGGCGCACAATAACGCCGGTCACTGCACCAAAGTGCTGTTCACCTTCTCCCCTTCCGCCTCAACCTTGGCCATGCCGTTGACCGTCTGCTCTGGCAGGGTCTTGATGTAGGCATTGCGGGTGATGGACACGTCGGAATGGCGCAGAATGTGCTAAATGCCGCGCGGGTCTTCGGGATTGTTTGGGCGGAGCGGATACTTCTGATTTCAGGAAACCGCGGCGCGGGCTAATTCGCCGGGCCCTCTCGGCACTGGAGTGACTTCATTTATCAGGCAACTCTGGCGCAAGCTGCCTTCGTCTAATCAGCTGTGTGAGCGCAAGGGTGGAGGCGCTGTGACTCGATCTCCTGCGGCCAACCACAGTTGTTTGCTTTGCCTTGTTGTTCTTTCTGCAACACTGCTGCTTGCCGGCTGTTCCGGTGGTACATCCCAGTCCGGCCCCAACGGCGATCCGGGTGGCGGCACTCCTACGCCTACTCCGACGCCGCCACAAACTGCGCCACAGAGCGGCAGCTTGAACAGCATTGAGCACATTGTCATTTTCATGCAGGAGAACCATTCCTTCGACAGCTATTTCGGACGGCTGGACGAATACCGGCGCGAGCACGGTCTTGACGACAGCTTTGATGGCCTGCCGCTTGATGTTGCACTAGCTGACCCAAACGGCGATCTCGTGAAACCTTTCCACCAGCAGAGCGTGTGCGTGGAAAATGCCCGCACCATCTGGAATGCTGCCCACCTTTCCGTAGACGGAGGCAAGATGGACGACTTTGTTAAGGTCGTCGCCACCTGGTCGGTCTCCAGCTATGATCCCGAGGGCACGCGGGCGATGGGCTATTACGACTGGACCGACTTGCCTTACTACTACGAACTCGCCACTCAATTCGCAACCAGTGACCGTTACTTCGCTTCCGTGCTAACGCTCACTGTTCCGAACCGCATGTACCTGTTTAGCGGGACGTCCTTTGGACATATCATTGACGACACCGCCCCCCCGGGCGGCTGGGCCCAGAAAACAATTTTTGATGCGCTCGATCAGGCCAACATTTCTTGGCGTTACTACGTGCAGGACAGTACGCTTTATCTTTCCCAGTGGGCTACTTACGCCCAGAACAAGGATCACGTCTCCAACATCTCCAACTGGTACACCGACGTGCAGCACCCGGAGACGTTACCGAGTGTGATCTTCATTGAGCGCGCGGGCGCGACCGGCCTCGATGAGCATCCTCCCAATAACATTCAGAAAGGTGCAGCTAATACCAAGAAAATTCTGGACGCCTTGATGCAGAGTCCTTCCTGGAGTTCCTCGGCTTTCATCTTCACCTTCGACGAAGGCGATGGCTTGTATGACCACGTTCCACCCGCAGCCTTGCCTGCGCCCGATGATATTTCGCCGATGCTTAAGCGCGGCGATGTGCCTGGTGACTTCACCGAGTCGGGTCAGCGCGTACCCTTCGTCATGATTTCACCGTGGGCGCGACCCCACTACGTTTCGCATGTCATCCGCGACCATACGTCAATTCTGAAGTTTATTGAGACGCGTTTTTCATTGCCGGCGCTTACGGCGCGAGATGCCGCAGCCGATGACATGACCGAATTGTTCGACTTTTCCCAAGCCCAGTTGGCCACACCCCCTGCTCTGCCCGATCAGCCGGTGAATGGGCTCTGCACCATCAGCCGCGAAAAGGCGCCTGGCTTCTGACAACACCCACCCGAACTTCCTGCGCTTGCCTGTAGTGTTGCGTACTCGCAACCGAGTGCAGAAGGCCAAAGCGGCCCATAGATAGCTTGATTGGCGGGATAGGGAAACTGCGGCTAGTCGTGTTCTTCATTTCAGGTTGCGGTGCTCAAAAATCAGCATGGCGCCGGCCACGACGGCGGCGGAATAAAGCAGGGCGTAGAGGCTGTTGTAGAAGATAAGCGAGCCGGCCACCGGCTGGTCATGAGCCACAGAAGAAATCACGTTCAGGGCAGCGAAATTGGGCACGACATACGCGGCGGCCACTGCGAGCCAGCCGACGGCTCCATGGGTCATGGCGGCAAAACCGCGCAGGTCCTGGGCGAAGCTGCCGATGATAAACACGGCGAAGGCGAACACCGCCGAGAGCAAGGGCGAGGAGAAGGATGAAAAGAGCAGGGCCAGTGCGGTAATCATCACAAACTGCAGGATGACGAAATAGAGCGCAACCAGCAGATAGGCATCGGCCTTTTGGAAATGGTTTGCCAGATAAAACAGGGCGGCAAAAATGCCCATTGCCATAAAGAACGTGTTTACCACCAGGGTGGCGACCAGGCCGCCGAATTTGCCCAGGATAAATTCCCAGCGCCGCACCGGGCGGGAGAGGATGGTGTACAACGTCTTCTTCTCGATTTCTTTGGAAACCAGACCGATACCGATGAAAATGGCAATTACCAGGCCAAAGAGGGAAACAGCCGTCAGGCCCAGGTTGATGACCACATTGCGCTCGACTCCCAGGGAAATCTGGCCGACCAGCAGGGAAGCCGCCATCATGAGCAGAGCAAAGCCGATCAGGTTGTAGAGAACGCGGTCCCGCACAGCCTCTCTGAAAGTATTGAAAGCGATGGAGGTGACGCGGGTCATTTTGCGATCGCCTCCGCCGGAGAAAGCTTTTCCACGAAATAGTCTTCCAGCGTGGCGCGCACCGGTGTGACGGATACCAGCTTGAGACCGGCGCGGCGCAACGCATCAATAGCGGAATCGAGTTGCTCTTCGGCAATGATGCAGCGGGCCATCTCGCCGGTGAGGTGGCATTCCCCGCCCAGGGAGCGGATTCCCGGGGGAATGCTGCCGCCCTGCCACATGACTTCCACTTTGCCGCGCACCGAGGAGGTGAGGTCGGCAATCACCCCGATGCCGCGCAATTCTCCCTTGTGCAGGATGGCGACGCGGTCGCAGAGGGCTTCGGCGTCAGAAAGAATGTGGGTGGAGAAGAAAACCGTCTTGCCTTCCTGTTTCAAGCTTTCCATCAGGTCGCGCACTTCCCGCCGCCCTACAGGGTCCAATCCGGACATAGGCTCGTCCAGGAAGACCACCTTGGGATCGTGCAGGATGGCTTGGGCAATGCCCACCCGCTGCAGCATCCCCTTGGAAAACTTGCGCAATTGCACGCCGCTCACATCAACCAATCCCACTCGCTCCAGCACCGCTGCCACGCGGCGGCTGCGCGCTCGCGCTTCCACCCCGGAAAGCTGGGCGTAGTACTCCAGCAGCTCCCGGGCGGTGAGGTAGTCATAAAAATAGGGCTGTTCGGGAAGGAAGCCGATCTGCGCCTTTACCCGCGGGCTGTTAACTTCGAGCCCCAGGATTTTCGCCGATCCAGCCGTGGGAAACATCAATCCCATCAAGAGCTTGAGCGTGGTGGTTTTACCCGCCCCATTGGGACCGAGATAACCGAACACCTCGCCCTCCTCCACCGCAAGGTTGAGGGGACGGAGGGCGCAGCGCGGACGCTTGCGCCAGAAGCCGACAGCGTACGTCTTCTCCAGTCCAAAGGTTTCAATCGCGGGCATGGCTACTAAGGTTGGCAGAAAACCTAAAGAAATTATATGCAAAAGGAGACAGGGAAGCAGGTTACCAAGGGTATCGAATATCGGAAGTAAACGCCCCCCGGCTGCGGACGGCGACGCGTGTGCCACAAAAAATAAAAGGGGAGCGGCGGATTGCTCCCCCGCTCCCCTCGGCTTGTACCCTCCCCCAGGTACTTCGCCGAACTTACCCTGACCGCCTCCCTCCGGGCGGCAGGAAGTCACCGCGAGGCGCGCCCAGCCAATAGGTGGCGGCAGCGCCGCGGACGCACCCATAGTCGCAGTTCTGTTGCCATTTTGGAATTAACCAGCCGGGTTCGGGAAGTGCCGTGGTTTCAAGCAAGAACGCGAGGTGCAGGAAGTAGCACTTGGACATCATTGCCAGATTCGGTCGCCGAGGCCGCCAAAAACTGTCAGAGTTCCCCCGATTCCTGATGGCGCGCAAACCTGAACTGGAGCGAGCGGAGCAGGAGCACGGGGCCGGCGTACGGCGCATCTTAATAGAGGATGGCGAAACCCAGCAAAAGCGGGAGGGTCGTAGCGAAGTCGGCGGCGGCGCCGCGGATTCCGGGGAATGCCACGCCGGAAGAGTTGCGCGAAATGGCGCGCACCTGCCGCGCCTGCAATCTGTGGGAGCGCGCCACGCAGACGGTGTTCGGCGAAGGCGGTACGGGCGCGCGCGTGATGTTTGTGGGCGAGCAGCCTGGAGACCGCGAAGACGTGGCGGGCAGGCCATTCGTGGGGCCGGCGGGGTTGCTGCTGAATAGAGCGCTGGAACAGGCTGGGATTGCGCGCGAAGAGGTCTACTTCACCAACGTGGTAAAGCATTTCAAGTGGGAGCCACGGGGCAAGCGGCGCATCCACAAAAAACCTAATCAACTGCAGATTGCGGCTTGCCGTCCCTGGCTGGAAGCGGAACTGGCGGTGGTGCGGCCGGAGGTGGTGGTGTGCCTGGGAGCGACCGCCGCGCAGGCGCTTCTGGGGAAGAAGTTTCGCGTCACCCAGCAACGCGGGCAGATGATCCCTTCCAAGCTGGCGCCATTTGTGACGGCAACCGTTCATCTGTCGTCGATTCTGCGGGCGCCCGACGATGAGAGCCGCCACCGCGAGATGGAGCTGTTTGCCGCCGATCTGAAACGGGTAGCGGCGGTGCTGCGGAGGAAGAAGGCGGCCTGAGAGGAGCAACAGATGAGCCATTAGCACTATTAGCATTTGGCCAACCCACCTTTAGTGTGGTTCGTGCCAGAAACACCTGTTCAGGGACTAAGTGCTAATTGCTAAATGCTGCCAGGCTGAAGCTGAATGCTGTTTACACCGCCCGCAGCGTAAAGAGGGTTATTTCGGGCGGGCAGTTGAAGCGCACCGGCAGAGTAATGGTGCCAACGCCGCGGTTGGTGTACAGGGTGAGAGGGCCGAGATGGCGCAGCCCCCAGGGATATTTGCGGGCCAGCGGGGGCAGATAGGGCGGGCCGATGACGGGGAGCACGATCTGGCCGCCGTGAGAGTGGCCGGACAGCTGCAGGTCCACGCGGCCAGGTGGAACCCAGTCGGCAAAATCAGGCTCGTGGGCGAGCAACACGACAGCCTCTGAGGCTGGAATCTTGCGCAGGGCAAGTTCGAGATCGTCCGCTCCAGCGACCACATCATTCACGCCCGCAATCCACAGGCGGGCGCCATTTTCTTCGACAGCAAAAGACTGGTTGCGCAGCACGCGGAAGCCGCGGCTGCGCAGGATTTCGGCGACCACATTGGGGTCGGTGTAATAGTCGTGGTTGCCGAGCACGGCGAAAATGCCCAGCCGCGAGCGCAGGCGGGAAAGGATTTGCGAACAGGGTTCAGCATCGCGAGCGGAGGGAGGGTCGTACTGGCCGCTGAAGGGACCTTGGGTGACAAAGTCGCCGGTCAAGACCACCAGGTCGGGCTGCAGTTGATTGGCGGCGCGGACGGCGGAGGTGATGACCCGCACGTCCACGTAGCGGTCATAGTGAAAATCGCTGAGCTGCACGATGCGCAGACCATTAAAACGGGAGGGCAGGCGCCGCAAGGGGACCTCGAGGCGCGTTATTTTCAGGTCCGTGGTGTCGTGATAGAGAGCGCCGGCGCCGATGGCGGCCAGGCCGGTAGCGCCAAGCGCGGAAGTTGCCAGGAATTGCCGGCGAGTGAGAGGCAAATAATGAGTTTAGCAAACTAGTATCCAGTACCCAGGGTCTAGTACCCAGTACCCGCTGCCTAGCATCCGGTGAGCTTGCGGCGGGAGATGAAGAGGTAGGTGAGGGGGCCCAGAACAAGGCAGAGAAGGCCCCAGAGGCGGGATTGGGGGTCGCTGTTGATGAGGGCCCAGGCAAAAAACAGGATAGGAAGGACCACGACTGTTGCCAATCCGAAACGGCCGCCGGGAACGGCGAAGCGGCGGGGAAGCTCAGGGGCGGTACGGCGGAGCCGCCACAGGGAAAGCAGCGTCATGACGGAAGTGGCCACGCGCAGCCAGGCATAGATAGCGATGAGTTGAGTGACACTGAAGACCGCGAGTGCGGCGCAAATCACCACGGAAACAACGATGGCGCGGGCAGGGGTGCCGAGGCGGGGATGGAGGCGGGCCAGGGCGGGATGGAAGTAGCCGTCCTCGGCCATGGCGAAAGGCAGACGCGTGGCGGCGAGCACGGTGCTTTCCAAAAGCACAAAGGTGCACACCGCGGCGGCGACAAACATGGCCATTTCCAGTCTGGGCCCGCTGATCTGCCGTGCCGCCTGCACAATGTAGCCCGTGTTCCAGGCCTGCCAGTTGCCCAGCGCAGCCAAGCCGGCGGCGAGAGGCAAGAAGAATGTGATTACGGCGAGCGGCACCACGATAGCCAGTCCGCGAGGGAAATTGCGCTCCGGTTGCTCGATTTCCTCGCTCACCGTGGAAAGCTGCTCGTACCCGGAATAGATCCACAACGCCAGAGCCAGGCCAACACCGAAGGTTTCACGCCAAGGTTTGTTAGTAGCGAGCAAGGGATGAAAGGGATTGAAGCGGGCATGGGCAAAACCCTGGGCGGTGAAAATGGCGACGGGCACCAGAGCGAGCAGCAGCAGGGCCAGCGTGAGATTGCCCACCAGGCGGATGCCGCGGATGTTCAGGTACCCGACCAGTGCCAGGAAGGCAAAGGCGATCAGCCAGTGCTCGCCGCCGGTGAGGGGGCGCAGTTCTCCGATGTAGTCGGCCATGAGCACGCCGTAGGCGGCGCTCATCAAAAAAGTGCCGGTCCAGTTCCACCAGCCGCAATGGAATCCCCAGAAATCGCCGAAGGCGGCGCGAGTCCAGCGATAGAAGCCGCCTTCCACGGGCATAGCGGTTGCCATTTCCGCGGTGGCCAGCGCGATAGGCACGCTGAACAGCAAGGGGACAACCAGGATGAAGATAAGGGAGAGGCCAGGGCCAGAGGTGGAGACCATGGCTTCAAACCCGAAAGGTCCGCCCGCGCAGTAGGCATAAAGCACCGCTACAAAGGGCGCCAGGGAGATGTGCTGCAGTTGGCGATGGCGGGGGGCCGTGGCCGGCTGCGATGACATGGTCAGGGCAAGGTAGAGGAAGGGATGAGGCGCGTCAACAGCGAAATACTCCTTTAACCGCCGAGACGCCGAAAGCGCAGAGAAATGAAAACCACAAAGGGACGCAAAGGATCTTTTTCAAAGAATTCCTTGGCTTCCTCTGCGTCCTCGGCGGCAGTGGTTCGTTCTAAAAAAGGGAGAGCTGCTCGTCGGGTTCGGGAACCGGGTGAGAGCGGCGGCTGTCGCGGCCGTAATCTCCCCGGATGCCGTACTGGGCGCGGAGTTTAGCGAAAAGCTGGGAAATGCGCTTGCGGTAGGAAGGGGAAACAAAAGCGCGTTCGCCGTAACGCTGGCGATAGCTGGCCACCAGATCAGGGAATTCCTTCTCCAGAAAGGGAAGGAAGATGGCGGCGGAACAGGGTTTCAGAAAAAGCGGATTGGCAAAAATGTATTTGCCACCGGTCTGGGCTACCGCGCGGACCAGATTATCCAGGTCGCGGGGGGAGTCGGTGATGCCGGGTAGAACGGGTGCGCAGATGACGCCGGCGGCAACCCCGCCTTCGTTGAGCTTGCGCATGGCTTCCAGGCGCAGGTCGGGACGGGGCGCGCGCGGCTCCAGGATGCGGGCGAGATCGGTGTTCAACGTGGTGATGGTCAGGTTGACGAAGAGCTGGTTGTGGCGGGAAATTTCACGCAGCACATCCAGGTCGCGCAGCACCAGGTTGGATTTGGTCACGATGCCCAGGTCAAGCCCGTGGTGCTGGGCGAATTCTTCCAGGATGGCTCGGGTCACCCCGTAGCGGCGCTCCCCGGGCTGGTAGGGGTCGGTGGCGGTGCCCAGCGCGATCTGCTCGCCAGGCTTCACCTGCTTGAGGTCGCGCCGCAGCATCCAGGCGGCATGCTGCTTGACGTAGATTTTCCGCTCGAAGTC
>DATJEH010000004.1:0-2860 GCA_035496875.1 Terriglobales bacterium
CGTGGTTTTGGGTGCGTGGCGAAGCCATTTACGGCAGCCGGACTGCTTCGCAGGGTCAGCGAAGTGCTGGAATCGCTCCCACCTACTCAGGTTGTTGCTCGCACAACCGCGGCGGCCTAAAGGTAGTCCAATTCTGGGCCCCGGCCAGCAGATCCTTGATGAGCTTGCCAATCTCCAAAAACTGATCGAGCCCTGTCGGCTTGTTGACGAATTGCGCTACCCCGAGATCCATGAGCCGGGTCCGGTCTCGCCGGGACTGCGAAGAGCTCCACGCGCATAGCAGAGCCCCGGCGAGATGTTTGGCGCCGCGGATCTCGCGCAAGATGTCTTCGCCGTCATACTTGGACAGATTCAAGTCCACCAGGATCAGATCCGGAATTGGCGCATCCGCATAAGGGCTTTCCCTGCGAATGAACGCCAGGGCTTGCTCTCCGTCGGCGAGCTGCGTCAGTTCAAATAGGACATTTTGCTGATGCAGAGCCCGCTCCAGAAGGTAGACATCCGATCCGTTGTCTTCAATTACCAGTAGCCGGGCCGCAGTCATGCTCCTACCTGCATTGTCTCATCTCTCTACACCCGCTGCCTCACGCCGTGGCCTCACTCAAAGAGACCGCGGCGAGTTTGAAAATCCGCCCTCGTGCTACGAGATGCGGTTGGAACGAATCCTGAGGGCCACAAAAGCGGCCATAGACAGGATTCCAATAAGGCCAAGCAGCGGCACGTTACTGGCGGTATGCGGCAGCGTTTGCTCTGGCTCGACAGCCGCCGCCGGCGCTGCTGCTGCGGTCTCAACAACGGGTTCAGGTTGTGGCGCCGGCTCTGGTTGTGCCACGGCCAGTTCGGTGGTTTTGCCACCTTCGTCAACAACCACCACGGGCGCGGTCTTCAGGTCCTCTTCGACTTTCGTATCCACTTCGATTGCCGGCACCGGGGCCTTATCGAAAGTGGCAATCTGCACGGCCGTTTGTTTATGGTAGGCAAATTCCTGCCCGAAGTTGTCGCCCGGGTAGAACCAAGCGCGCATGGCTTTAGGCTGGCCTGCCGGAACTTCCCAGTATTGGAATACGGTCTTCCCGGTGGGCTGCAGCCGATAGTTCGGAATCGCCAGAATTGTGGTGATCACATGCTGCTGATCTTTGTCAAAAACGCGGACAATATGCCGGTCCGAGAGCGAGTCCACCAGTACCATGACATATTCGCCCGGCTGCAGCGTTACGGTGTGGTCCGCGGAACAGCAGGACGGCATTTGAATGGTTTCATTCACTGTCAGGATGGTTTTCTTGTCCCATTGGTCTGCCTGAAGGCTTGGCAGCAGGGCAACGCCGATACATCCGGCGAAGGCTGCCAGTGCGATATTCGATAGGTATTTCATTTCTTCTTGATCTCCTTGTCTCCGTTAACATAGGCAGATTGGGCACCAAAGCCGGAAAGCTCCCTGGAAAGCGGTCTTGAGTCGGGAGCTGTGGAGGATTATGCAATTGTTGCCGTCGGAGAATGCAGGAACTGCCGCTGGGCAGGCCTCACCGGGCCACATGGGCAAGTACGGAGGCGATTGTCACCGTCGTTGCAATGACGCATACATAGACGAGATACCTATTGCGCCACTGCCTTCCCTCGGCCCTGGTCTGCGCTTGATTGGCTTGCGACGCCTCGTCCCAGAGTTGCAGCTTGCGTTCTGAAGAAATTTCCATTATCAAGGCAAGGCTGATTCCAACCGCTTTAAATACGTCCCAACAATACCAGCGCGATGACCACTAACAGAACGGCGCCCAGCACGCCGCTGGGACGGTAGCCCCAGTTTCGACTATGGGGCCACGCCGGAACCACTCCCAACAGCAGCACGATCAACAAAACAACCAGCAGCATGCTTCCTCTCTCCAGCCCTCTACGATGAATGTCCTAGTGGAATCCAATGGCCTCCATGGCACGTAAGGCTCCATTCGCCCTCGGTGGTTAGAGGCATGGCGAACGACGTGCTTATTGTTGCCATGTAGCCATCAGAGGCTGTATATGACACCAAAAGAACATTCATTCGATCCCAATCTCTTCCTGGCCAAGGTTGGCAGCGGAAGAAGCGTGGCGGAATACCGTAAGAAACAAGTGGTCTTTGCGCAAAGCGATCAGGCGGACGCGATCTTTTATATTCAGAAAGGCAAAGTCAAGCTCACGGTCGTCTCCGACAACGGCAAAGAAGCGGTCATCGCCATCCTGGGTATCGGTGACTTCCTGGGCGAGGGGTGCCTGGCGGGGCGCTCGTTGTACCTGGGAACCGCCACCGCCATGACCGAGTGCTCGATCTTGCGGTTGCAGAAATCGAGCATGATCCGCCTGCTTCACGACGAGCCGGCTTTTTCAGAGCTGTTCGTCTCCTATCTGCTGTCGCGTAACATCCGGATCGAGGAAGACCTGGTAGATCAGCTTTTCAATTCCAGTGAGAAGCGGTTGGCGCGGGTGCTTCTGCTGCTGGCTAATTTCGGGAAGGAAGGCAAACCGGAGCCGGTGATCGCCAGGATCAGCCAGGAGACACTGGCGGAGATGATTGGCACCACTCGCTCGAGGGTCAGCTTCTTCATGAACAAGTTCCGGAAGCTGGGGTTCATCGAGTATAACGGCGAGGTTAACGGCGGGCTACACGTTCACAGCTCGCTGCTGAACATCGTCCTGCACGATTGACGTGGCGATAGCGGGCCAAGGGGATGGCATGAAGACAGCACCGGCGGGGATGAGCGGATTTCAACAGACCCTCGAGCAAAAAGGGGCCGAACTGGCTCGAGTCCTGCGAAAGCGGGATGACATCGCCATCGAGAAGAGCGCGGATCAAATGGATGAGATTCAGTACGCGTCGGAACGATATCTGGCG
>DATJEH010000005.1:0-3815 GCA_035496875.1 Terriglobales bacterium
GTCCGAATCTGGCACAGCGGGCTAGCGGCCTATCCGGAGATTGCCCAAAGCTACCGGGGCTGGCCGCGAATGCTGGGATGGCTGCAGGCCTTGCTGGAGAGAGGCGAGACGGTAGAAACCAGAAAGGCCTCGTAAAGAAACACTGTGAACTTACAACTGCGCTGCGGCGACCGTGCTGCGGACAATCCACTCATCCATGGGATGCAACCGGCGGCAATCCAGGCATATGGTCACAGGAAAGCGGGTGGAGCACTGGGGACAGACGGCCTGGGTCTGAAAGGTGTCGAACGCCGCCCCGCAGGTGGCGCACTTCCAAAAATTGCCCACCGGGGGCGATGACTTGCAATCTGGGCAAGCAAATCCCTGGTGGCGCGGCAGCTTGGCCAGCCGCGACAGCGCTTGTGCCTGCCGCAGCCCGGCCCAGCAATTCATCAGAATGAACACCGCTAGAATCGCGAACCAAAGCGAGTGAATCCAGGCGGCGAGAAAAATCAGGCCAAGCACGCCGATGAAGCCGACGATGGTAGCCGCCATCAGGCTGCGGGCGCGCCCCAGCGGGAACCACAGCAGGGACCGAAGAATCTGGCCGCCGTCGAGAGGATAGATGGGCAGCAGATTGAAGATCAGCAGGCCAAAGTTGATGTACCAGAGCGCGCGCAGCAGGGCGTGCACGTTCGGCATGGCCGCCCACAAGCCGGCGGAGCGGCCGGCCACGCCCACCATCTGCACCACCACCAGCAAAACCACGTTGACCAGAGGGCCGGCAGCGATGCTCCACAGGGTGGCGCCGGGGCGCGGCGGCGGGTCCACATAAGCCACCCCGCCCAGGGGCCAGAGCACAATGTGATCCGCGGTTCCTCCCACCTGGCGGCAGGCCAGGGCATGGCCATATTCGTGGAGCAGGACGATGGCAAAAAGCGCCAGATACTCGATCGCATTCCAGACCACCGAGGAGTAACGGCCGGAGCGGGCGTTGATTTCGAACAGCGCCACCAGAAACCAGGACCAATGCAGGAAGACATCAACCCCGGCAAAGCGGAACAGGTGGACCGAGCCCTTGCGAATGCTCCCCATAATGCGAGTTATAGCATGATTTCCCAAGCCCGCGGCTAGTGCCAAGACCATCACCCACTAAGCGCTTATAATCTCCGCACGAGGGGCGAGACGATGGCCATACTGCACACGGGCACCTCGGGATGGGCCTATCCGAGCTGGAAACCGGCTTTCTACCCGGCCAAGCTGCCGCAGAAGAGCTTTCTCAATTACTACGCCACCCGGCTCAATGCGGTGGAGGTGAACTACACCTTCCGGCACATGGCCAGCGAAAAGAGCCTGCAGAACTGGATTGCGGAGACTCCGGCCGAGTTCCGGTTCTGTCTGAAGGCGCACCAGGCCATCACCCACATCGGGCGGCTGAAGAATACCGAGGAGCTGGTAAAGCGGTTTCTGAGCTCTCTGGAGCCGCTGCTGCGGGCGGGGAAGCTGGGCCCGGCTCTCTTCCAGTTGCCGCCCAACTTCAAAGCCGACGCCGCGCTGCTGGGAAACTTTCTGGACGGGCTGCCGCGCGCGCTGTGCTGTGCCTTGGAATTCCGCCACCAGAGCTGGTTCACCGACGCGGTTTATGACACTTTGCGCGGCCACAACGCCGCGCTGTGCGTGGCCGAAAGCGAAGATATGACCGTCCCAGACGTGTGTACCGCCAACTTCTGCTATTACCGCTTGCGCAAGCCGGAGTACAACGCCGAGGAACGCCAGCAGATTGCCGAGAAAATGCGCGGTCACCTTGCGACAGGGCGAGATGTCTTCGTCTTCTTCAAGCATGAGGACACGCCGGAGGGCGCGCTGCACGCGGCGGAGCTGCTGGAGCAGAGCAGTGCGGCGGCTTAGCCGGTGGGCCGCGCATCAGGCCTGTAATTCCCTCGACGTCCGATAACGCGCATACTTGAGTGGTGTCTCCTTCCCCAGGTGACAACGCGCGCCTGCTCGCCTCCTTTCTCGACTACCTGAAAGTAGAGAAGGGCTTGGCGCCGCTGAGCATTGCGGCCTACAGTCGCGACCTGCGGCAGTTCGCCGAATTCATGGAACGGCGGAAACGCCCGTTGACGGCCGCGCGGCCGCGCGATGTGCGTGAATTTCTGGAGGAGTTGCAGGCCAACACCCTGGACGCGCGTTCGGTGGGCCGCAAACTTTCCGCGCTGCGCCAGTTCTACCGCTACCTGCTGCTCGACCGCCTGGCGGAAAGCGATCCCACCCTCAACATCGAATCGCCGCGGCAGTGGAAGGTGCTGCCTAAAGCGCTGGCGCGCGAGGAACTGGAGAAGCTGCTCGAGAGTCCGCACGCCTCGCGCCCGGGGCAGGAAGCGGAGGCGCTAGCTTTGCGCGATCGTGCCATGCTCGAGGTGTTCTACGCCGGGGCGCTGCGCGTTTCGGAATTAGTAGGCGTGAAACTGGACGATCTGAAACTGGACCTGGGCTGCGTGCTGGTTCGCGGCAAGGGAGACAAGGAGCGCATTGTGCCTCTGGGACAAAGCGCCCAGCGCGTGCTGCGGGACTACCTGCAGAGCGCCCGCGGAGTGGTGGCGGGAAAGCGGTCGTCGCCACTGTTATTTCTGGGACGGGGAGCGCGCCGATTGACGCGGCAGCGGGTGTGGCGGATGGTGAGCGCGGCTTCGGCGGCCGCCGGGCGTCACGCTAGCCCGCACATGCTGCGCCACAGCTGCGCCACCCACATGGTGGAAAATGGCGCCGACCTGCGCACAGTGCAGACTATCCTCGGTCACGCCGACATTGCCACCACCCAGGTGTACACGCATGTGGCCCTGGACCGGCTGCGGAACGTGTACAAGCAGCATCATCCCAGGGGGAAGAAAGGCAGCACTTAGCATTTGGCATTTGGCATTTGACCAATGAAGGTTCGTGGCGGCTCCGCCGAGAAACGTGGCTGGCTGAGTGCTGAATGCTTATATGGCGACGGCAACAAAACAACACGAACCACGTACCACGGTTGAGAAAACCATCGCCCAATTCCTGCGCATGCTGCGGGCGCGCAATGCCTCGCCACACACCATCAATGCCTACCGCAAGGACCTGGCGGGTTTCGCCGCGCACATAGGCGAGGCGCGCTGGGAGGATATTGACCACGTGCGCATCCGCGGTTTCCTGTCGCGCCTCTACGAGCGCGGCTTGAGCAAGACCTCGGTGGCGCGCTCGCTGGCCGCGGTGCGCTCCCTCTACCGCTGGCTGGCGCGGGAAGGCGTGGTGGAGCAGAACCCGGCCAAGCTGGTGGCCACACCGCGCCTGCCCAAAAAGCTGCCGCGCGTGCCCACCATCGAGGAGATGAACACGGTGCTCGAGGGCGAGCTGCCGGAGACCGCCGCGTTTCCGGAACGCGACCGGTTGCTGCTGGAACTACTCTACGGCTGCGGCATTCGCAACTCCGAGCTGGTGGGCATCAATCTGGAAGATGTACATGCGCAGAACGAAGCCATCCTGGTGCGCGGCAAGGGCAAGAAAGAGCGCTATGTGCCCTTTAATCCGGCGGTGGCCTCGGCCTTGCAAGTCTATCTTCCGGCGCGGCGGCAGGTGCTGGCGAAGGCAGGGAAGAGCACGCCGGCGCTGCTCATCAACCGGCGCGGCGGGCGGCTGACCACCCGCAGTGTGGGACGCATCGTGAAGGCCATCGCCGTGGCCAAGGGGCTCTCGCCCGACGTGCATCCCCATACCCTGCGCCACGCCTTCGGCACGCACATGCTGCAGGAAGGCGCCGACCTGCGCGCTATTCAGGAACTGCTGGGCCACGAGCGCCTCTCCACCAC
>DATJEH010000006.1:0-13494 GCA_035496875.1 Terriglobales bacterium
TGCGGCCCCGGAGAAACTCGGCTTCTGGGTGGATGTGATCGGCGCGGTGGTGATCTGGTTTATCGCCATGTGCCTGCGGCTATGGTTTGACGTGGCCCAGGTGCATGCCGTGGCCACCAATGAGCGCGCCATGCGCCGGGCCTTGAAGCGCGCGTTCGGCATGACCTTCGGCAATTTCGGAGCTGTGTTTCCTCTCTACCTGGTGCCCACACTGGCGGCGTTCGTAGAGATGGGTGTGATCTTGCTGATTTGGACCGGGCTTCCCAGTGGCGCAACCGCTCTCTCGTTTGTTGTGCTGGAAGTCTGGATGCTGCTGTGGCTGGGCACGCGCCTGTGGCAGCGCGCCGGCGAAACCGCCTGGTATCAGCGCACCCAGGTGCCGGCGCCCGTGGAAACGGTTGTCCCGCCCATCGCAAGCCCGCCCAGCGAGCCCGCGTCAGGCTTCACGAGTGGAACTTAGGAGTCAGGAGCGAGGAGTCAGCAAGAGCCGTAAACCCAGGCATGTTCCGCGTGGAGCACAATCGTCAATCAACAATCTTCAATCGTCAATCCCTCAGTGTCTCCGTATCTCTGTGGTGATTTTTGCTTTCAACTCGCTAAGATCGCTTCCGCCTCTTCCCGATCCACGTCGCTGACCATGGACACGCCGCTGATGGCGCTGGCTTCCGGGGTGAGCGCGGCGATGTCGCTGCGGTCAATATACTTGACCCCAAATTTCCGCGCGCCCGCCATCAACTGCCGCAAGCCCTGCGCCAGCCGCTGGTAGTAAGTGTAGAAGCCGATGGCGCCCACCGGCAGCTTGCTGAAGCGGTCGCCGAATTTCTGCCGCAACTCGGGCGCGGTCACGAAGACTTCGTCCACGGTGGTGCCGAAGCGCTCAATGTAAATGGGCAGGCTCTGCTGTTCCATGGATTTGCCGATGGTCTTGGCCACCATGGCCGCCGCCAGCGGCGCCCGCGCCATGGCAATCAGCTTGACGTAGGGCGCGCCCAGGGCGAAGCCCTTGAAAATCTGGTCTTCGAAAGTAAAGCCACCGGCCACCGCCACGCTGGGGATGTGGGCGCCACTCTTCTCCAGTTGCTGCAGGTACTGGCGCAACAGCGAGTGCAGCTCTATGCCGGGGACCCCCCACTCGTTCATCATGCGCCAGGGGCTCATGCCGGTGCCGCCGCCCGCCGCGTCCACGGTGAGCAGGTCGAGTTCAGCAAGAGAGGCAAACTTCACCGCCCGAGCCAGATCGGCAGGCCGGTAGGCGCCGGTCTTCAGGAAAATGTGCTTTGCCCCAACCTTGCGCAGTTGCTCCACCCGCGCCAGGAACGATTCTTTCGTCACCATGCCCACCCGCGAATGGCGCTCGAACTCATGGAAGCTGCCGCGCTTGAAGGCCTCGATCACCACGTGGTTGGACGGGTTGGGCAGCACCACATAGCCACGCTTCTGCAGCTCCTGCGCCTTGGCCAGGTCGCGGATTTTCACTTCGCCGCCGATGTCCTTGGCGCCCTGCCCCCACTTCAGTTCCACCGTCTCTACGCCCAGCTTGGAAATGGCGTATTCCTGCACTCCCAACATGGTGTCTTCCACGTTGGACTGGACGGCGACGTCGCCATAGCCATCCTGCTGCCATTCGCGGAAACACTTCACACGCCACTCCAGGTCGGTGCTGGAAATAACCCTTCCGTTATCGAAACGTGATTCCATGTCCATGCCGACCACGTTTTCGCCGATGGCAATCACCGTGCCGGTAATCGCCGCGCCCGCCGCCAGTCCCGGCCAGTTGTTCTTGGCCACGTTAGTGGAGCCCATGGCGCCCAAAGTGAACGGCAGTTTGTAGCGGATGCCGGGCGCCTTGCCGATGGTCATTTCCAGGTCCACGTTGGGAAAAAGCGCGCGGTTGGAATCCGCTTCCATGCCCCACGCGCCGGTAGCGCGTCCGAGGATGGTGAAATGCGACAGGTCCACCGGGTAATCCTTTTGCGAGGCGGTGGTGATAATGCCGAAGGGTTGGGGATAGATCATCTCCGCGCCGCGGTACGCGGACTTGCCGATTTCGCACATGCCGATGCACCCGTCCACACAAGTGGTGCACATGCCGCTGAAGGGGCTGACCGAGTCCTCGGTGCGGTTCTTGGTCAGCGTGGCGGCGGATGAGTTCAGTCGCGTGTAGGTCATTTCAGTTCTCCTGTGGATGGCGCAGCTTTCTGGGGCGCTGACTGCAGAGCGGAAACCTTGAGGCCGACCTCGTGGCGAAACGGCCCGCTCAATTCACAAGCGTGGCACGGCTCCAGGAAGCACATGGCATCGTTGTAACTCTGGAAACATACGGGGGAAAAATTAAGGCAGCCGTTGCACAGCAGAGTCTCGGCGGTAGAGCCCTGGCAGCGCAGTTCGCATACCGGGCAGGCATAGAGGCAGGCGCCGCACTGGCGGCACTGCTCGCTGGTCATGCCGAAGGGCCGGGCCACGTGACGGCTCTTGCCTCTTCCGGCAAAGCCGATGGCGCCGGCCATCATCTGCTCGGCGCAGATGCGCACGCACAGGCCGCACTGGATGCAGTTCGCTTTCGGATCCCAGGGCGCGCCCGGCTGACCATCTATGGCTTCATAGCGGCACTGGCGCACTCCGTACTCGGAAGCCAGATCCTGGATGCGCTTCGACTGCGGGCAGGTGGCGATGTAAAGTTCCAGCAGCAGCCGGCGCGCGCGCTGCACCCGTTCCGAGTTGGTGCGCACCTTCAGCCCTTCTTCCACCCGGTAACCGCAGGCGGCCACCAGCTTGCTTTTCGGCGGTTGGCCGATTTCCACCAGGCAAAGGCGGCAGGCGCCGTAGGCATTCAGGCCGTCTTCATGGCAAAGAGTGGGAATGGGAAAGTTGTAGAAGCGCGCCACTTCCAGCAGCGTGCTTCCGCGCTCCGCTTCCACCGCCAGCCCGTTCATCGTGATGTGGACCATTTCAATGCACCAGCACCGCATCAAACTTGCATATTTCCAGACATGCGCCGCATTTCGTGCACTGCGCCTGGGTGATGATGTGCGGCTTGTTCTTCTCGCCCAGAATGGCCTTGCCGCTGCAGATCTGCACGCACGCCCCGCAGCCGTTGCACAGCACCGGGTCAATCTCGAAGGTGATCAGCTCGCGGCAGCGGTGCGCCGGACACCGCCGGTCGCGAATATGCGCCATGTACTCGCTGCGGAAATAACGCAGCGTCGAGAGCACCGGGTTGGGCGCCGTCTGCCCCAGCCCGCACAGCGAGCCTTCCCGCACCAGCCAGCTCAGGTCCTGCAGCAGTTCCAGATCTTCTTCCTTGCCTTGGCCCCGGGAAATGCGGGTCACAACCTCTTTTAGCCGCTGCGTGCCCACGCGGCAGGTAAAACACTTGCCGCACGACTCGTCTTCCAGGAAATCAAGGAAGTACTTGGCAATGTCCACCATGCAGGTATGGTCGTCCATCACGATCATGCCGCCGGAACCCATGATGGAGCCCGCCTGGCTCAGGCTGTCATAATCCACAGGCAGGTCGAATTTGTCGGCGGGGATGCATCCCCCTGAAGGCCCGCCGGTTTGCACGGCCTTACAGGCACGATTGTTCGGGATACCCCCGCCGATTTCATAAACAATTTCCGCCAGGGTGGTGCCCATGGGCACCTCAATCAGGGCGGTGTTCTCGATGTTGCCCACCAGGCTGAAGACCTTGGTCCCCTTGCTCTTTTCCGTTCCGATTTGTGAAAACCAGTCGCTGCCGCGCTGCACGATGACCGGGATATTGGCCCAGGTCTCGACGTTGTTGATGCAGGTGGGCTTGCCCCACAGGCCGTGCTGCGCAGGATAGGGCGGGCGCTGCTGCGGCTCCCCGACTTTCCCTTCAATCGAGCGGATGAGCGCTGTTTCCTCCCCGCATACGAAAGCGCCCGCCCCTTTCACCAACCGGATTTGAAAATTGAAGCCGGTATCGAAGATGTTCTGGCCCAGCAGGCCCATGTCGTCTGCCTGGCGAATGGCCTGCTTCACGCGCGTGACCGCCAGGGGATATTCCTCACGCACGTAGATGATGCCTTCGTGCGCCCCCATGGCATAGCCGCCGATAATCATGCCTTCCAGCACGCTGTGCGGATCGCCCTCGAGCACCCCGCGGTCCATATAAGCGCCAGGGTCGCCTTCGTCCGCGTTGCAGATGATGTACTTGGGCTCGCCCTGGGCGTCGCGTACCGCCTGCCACTTCACTCCTGTGGGGAAGCCGGCGCCGCCCCGCCCGCGCAACCCGCTGCGCTTCACTTCGGCAACCAGTTCTTCCGGCGTGTGCTTGCGCAACGCGTTCCATAGACTGTGATACCCGCCGCGTGCGATGTACTCTTCCAGGCTGTCGGGATTGATGATTCCGCAGTTGCGCAGCACTATGCGCAACTGGTGCTTGAACAGTGGCAACTCTTTGTACGCCTTCAGCCCGTCAACGTGGCCGTTGTGCGGAACGCAGTAGTTGACGTGGGAGCCGTTCAATTCATTCTCGTCGCCCGGCATCATGGCCAGCGCCCAGTCCCGCTTCACCTCCGGAATGGCGCGCACAATCTCTCGCGCCCGGCCCGGCTTTACCCGCCCATAGCTCACTCGCGGGCGGCCGGGAATGCATATATCGAGCAGCGGCTCCTGCGAGCACCAGCCGATACAACCGGTCTCCGCCACGATGTAGGGCAGTTTGCCCTTTTCGACTTCCTCGCGCACAGCCACCAGCACCTCTTCCGCGCCCGCCGCCAGCCCGCAGGTGGCCGTGCCTACTATGATTTTCGGCTGGCTGGGGTAAAGCAGGTCGCGGCCCTCGCGCATGGCCTGGTGCAGGTCTTCCAGATTAACAAGGCGTGGCGCAGTGCTAATCATGGGCAGCATGCTCCTGCGCGCTGGCTGCAATTTTATCCACCGTGGCGGGCTTCTTGCGCGGGCGGTAGCGGTTAACAATGCCGCGCACTTTCGTCTGCTCCAGGTGAGCGAAGGTATCGCGGTCTACGCGCATCACCGGCGCCAGCCCGCAGCAGCCCAGGCAGCGCACAGGCTCCACCGTAAACTCCATATCCGAACTGGTGCCGGTCAGCCCGGCTCCGGTCTCGGTTTGCGCCCGTTCCAGAACCAGGTCGCCACCGCGCACGTGGCAAGCGGTCCCCAGGCAGACCTGCACCAGGTGCCGCCCGCGCGGTTTCAGGCTGAAGCAGCGGTAAAACGTGGCCACCTGGTATACCTCGGTAATAGGGATCTGCAGTTTGCGGGCCACGCGCCGCAGCACCGGTTCGGGCAGATAAGAAAACGTGGCCTGGATCTCCTGCAGGATGGGGATGAGGCTGGCGCGCTCATCCGCGAACTGCTCGAGCAGCAGTTTGACGTCCTGCGCTTCCATTTGTGGCATGGCAGCAGCCTTCTTCCCGGCCTGGCGGCCGAATTCACACAGTGGCGTTATTCTTTCGAACTGCGGCGCCACAGCACATGCTTGTTCCAGCCATGCACCTTGCTGGCGAAATCGCCCGTCTTCTCTTCGGGCGCGCCCACCGGCACCGCCTCCTGTTCGGAGCGGTTGAGTTCGGTGACAATTTTTTCCGGAAGGTCGGGGTCTTCCAGGCGATCCACAATTTCGGTTCGCGACATCTTTCCGTGTCCCTGGCAGAAGGGACAAGGCAGCAGGGGTTCGTTCGGCATGCGCATCCTCGCTAAGCCGCCCAGCACGGCATTTCGCCGGGCTTGGCGGACATTTGATTACAAGCCTTTATGAAGCACGCCGCTGTGATGCGAGTCACCAGAGGCGGTGAGGCGCGAGCAGGAAATGAGTGATTACAGCCAGCAGAAATGCGTAGGCGCAGGCGCCCTCGCCTGTGCGACCGGGCTAGGCCCGTTGGAGACGAGAACAAAATTGTGGAGGGCAGTAACTGACAACTGGCGACTGACAACTAGCCACTGGTTCACCGCGCCCGCGCCAGCACCAGGGTCAGGTCGTCGGGCTGCTCGCGTCCGCCGATCCAATCGTCCACCGCGGCGGTTACGATTTCGGTAATGCGCGGCAGCGGCTGATGGCGGTGGTCGCGCACCAGGTCTATCAGGCGTTCCTCGCCAAATTCGCCAAAATCGTTTTCCGGCTCGGTAATGCCATCGCTGAATGCCAGGAACAGATCGCCTTGGTGCAGCTCGATAGTGCTTTCTTCGAAAGAAAGACCGTCAAACAGACCCACCACGGTGCCGCCGCAATCCAGGCGGCGCACGCTTCCATCGTGGCCGATCAGCACCGGGGGCAGGTGTCCGGCATTGGTGTAGGTGAGCCGCCGCGAGTTCCCGTCGTAATTGCTCAGAAAAAGTGTGGCGTACTTCTCGGCCGGGGTACTGCGATAGAGCTGATGGTTAAGCAATCCCACCAGCAGCGCCGGGGAAAATTCACCTCTGGCCAGGGGCAGATTCCCGCCGGAGGAACTAACCTGGGCCCCCACGGCCTGGGGTATGCCGTGACTGGGGAGGGCTTCCAGGCTGTAGGCGCGCACCGCGGAATGGATGGTGGCCATGAGCAGCGCGGCGGAAATGCCTTTGCCGCTGACGTCGCCCACTGCAAGGGTAAGCCGGTCCGGCGGCTGCGGCAGAAAATCATAGTAGTCGCCGCTTACAGTTCGCGCCGGACGGCAGAAGCCGTGCAACTCCAAAGACTCCAGCTGCGATATCTCCTTGGGGAAGAGCTGTGCCTGCACTTCCTGGGCGATGGCCAGTTCGTTCTCCATGCGCTGCTTTTCCTTCTGTTCCGCCAGCAGGCGCCGGATGGAATCGGTCATCGAATTAAAGGATCCCTCCAGCGCCGCGAGCTGGTCCCGGGAGCGGATCACGATGTGATGGCCGAAGTTGCCTCGGTTGACGTGCTGCGTAGCCACATAAAGCTGCGCCACCGAGCGGGTGATGGTGCGGGTCAAGCGGATACCGATCAGCAGGGCCAGCAGCTCAATCACGATGAAGCCCAGCCCGATCGCCCCCAGCAGCATGGCAGCAGCGGGAGCATACTTGCCCAGGCTGGAAAACAGCTGGTCATAAAGCCGCGACACCCGTGTGCCCACCACCAGCAAAGCGGCGGAGCTTCGGTCTCCTGTTTCCCAATTCACAAAATAAACTGTGGTAGGAAAATGAACCTCGCGGTCGAAGCGTCCACTAGCCGGCGGCACCTGGCCCACACTGGTGGGCTGTATGTTCTGGTTGCCAGAGGCCACCTGGCCGTTAAGGTTCACCGTCACTCCCGTCCCAAACTGGCCACTCTGAGCAGGCCTGCCAGCCCCGCTGCTTGGGCCGGTCTTTTTTGCGGGCGCGTGTGGAGACGGCTGCGGCTCCGCCAGATTGACATCTGCCACATATAGGGTGATTTCGCCCAGATCAGCGGCGATCTTTTGCAGCAGGGATTCGCTCAAGGGCTCGCTGGAGATGACCGCGAGTTCCTCGCCGGCCACCGCCACGCTGGCCACTGCCCGTAGATAGAGGTGGCCGTGATCGCGAACCAGATCATTGAAGCCCCTTTTCGCGAACGGCGGGGGCGGGGTCTGCAGCAGGGTTGTTCCCTGTACCGACTGCCCCCGGTACCAGGCCGCCACTTGATGTCCGGTTTCCTTGGTTTCAGCATTCGCATAACTGGCGGCATCGAATCTCCCGCCGCGCCGCAGTTGCCTGGCCAGGGCGTCAGCCAGTGCGTTATTGCTCGCTTCCAGGCTCTTCAGTTCCGACTTGATGTCGCTGGTGACGATAAAGGTGGCGAATTGTCCGGCAAAAATGTAGCTGGCGATGGCCGCCATCAACACCAGGAGCAGGATGGGCACCACCGCCATGAAGACATATGTGACAATCAGGCGGTTGCGCAGGCGCCACATCAGGTCATTGCGCAGCCAGCGCACAAACAGCAGAAAAAGAAGGATCGCCGCGATGAAGGTCAGGAAATCAATCCAGCCCTCCAGGCTGGTGCCGACATGGGGACCGAACAGGCGCAGCAGGCGCCGCACCAGATAGAGAAATATTTCCAGCCCCAGAATGTAGGTCGTGAGGCGCCCAAGCAGGCTCTTTGGAAACCAATGCCAAGCCGTAATTTTCTGCCACGCGGAGGGGGGCATGGAAGACTTCGCTCAGGGTGATTATAGACGCGGCCATCGGCGTAGCGCCGCCGTCGACACGCCTGAAGGTGTGCCCTGACACAAACCTCGGTCGAGAAGCTCGCAAGAGGGAGGGAAACCAGACTCCGAATGCTAGACTGAAAATACGAGGAGCATGTGGCAGACGTTTTCATTCTTTCCGCGGTGCGCACGCCCATCGGCAAGTTCGGCGGATCGCTGGCCTCGCTGACCGCCGCCGATATGGGCGTGCTCGCCGCCAAGGCCGCTCTGGAACGCGCCAGCGTGCGCCCGGAGCAGGTGCAGGAAACCATTTTCGGCAATGCCCGCCAGGCTGGTGGTGGGCCCAATCCCGGCCGCCAGGTTTCGGTGCGCAGCGGCGTCCCCCGGGAGGTGCCGGCCTACACCGTCAATATGGCCTGCGCCTCGGGCATGAAGTCCATCGCGCTCGCCTACCAGGAGATCGCCACCGGCAACCTGGAATGTGTTTTGGCCGGCGGCACCGAATCCATGTCCCGCCTGCCCTACTACCTCGATGGCGCCCGCTGGGGCTATCGCCTGGGCAACGCCGACCTGGTGGATGGTATGTACCGCGATGGCTTCTTCTGTCCCATGGCCAAGATGGTGATGGGCGAAACCGCCGAGGTTTTAGCCGAGCAGTACAAGATTTCCCGCGAAGAGCAGGACCAGTACGCGCTGTGCTCCCAGACTCGCGCGGCGGCGGCGGTCAACTCCGGACGCCTGCGCGACGAAATCGTCCCTGTCAAAATCGAAACTAAAAAAGGCACTCGGGTATTCGAGCGCGACGAACACCTCTTCCCCGACGCCAGCATGGAGAAAATGGCCAAGCTGGCGCCTGTGTTCTCCAAGACCGGCACCATCACGGCTGCCAATTCTTCCGGTATCACCGACGGAGCCGCAGCGCTGGTGCTGGCCGGCCGGAGCTTTGTAAACAGCAACAATGTGAAGCCCCTGGCGCGAATTGTGGCGGCCACTTCGGCCGGTGTGGACCCGCGCACTATGGGCATTGGTCCGGTGCCCGCCATGCGCAAGCTGAAGGAAAAGACAGGGCTCGCAGTAAATGACTTCGAGGTTATTGAATTGAATGAAGCCTTTGCCGCCCAGGTCTTAGCCTGCGACCGCGAACTGCACTTCGACCGCGGCCATTTGAATGTGAATGGCGGGGCCATTGCTCTGGGCCACCCCATCGGCTGCACCGGCGCCCGCATCACCGTCACCCTGATTCATGAAATGCTGAAACGCAAGGCGAAGCTCGGTGCCGCCACCCTCTGCGTCAGCGGCGGCATGGGCATGGCTCTCGCCCTGGAGAGTGCCGTTTGAACAGCTTCCAGCGCTGCCCTTCTTCTGATATGCTCCCCTGACCCTCCAGCCTGGAGGGATCGCGGTATCTGGCACCGTTCCATTTTGACAAGGAGAGACCACATGCCTGGCTGTCGGCTTCCCATCTTACGATTTGCGTTCTGCGTTGTTCTGCTCTCGCTTCTCACCCTTAGCGCCTTTGCCCAGGAGTTCTCTGCTGACTTTGTCAGTATTGGTAAGGATCGCTCGCATTCCGGCCCCTCCAAAATTTTCGTGGGCAAAGACAAGATGCGTATCGAGACCAACGAGGGCGGCGATGTCGGCATGGGGGCGGCGATTGTGGACTTCGTCAATCAAAAGACCATAATCCTGATGCCGCAGCAGAAAATGTACATGGAATCCATGCCGCAAATGAAAATGCGGGAAAAAAACATGTGGTTTCGGCCCGACGATCCCAACAACGCCTGCCCGCAATATATAAGCCTGGTCAAGAAACACAACCCTAACGAGAATGTGACCTGCCGCAAGGTCGGAGCCGACACCGTTAATGGACGCGCGACCATCAAGTACGCGGGAACGTCAAAAAATGGATCCGGTTTCGTGTGGATTGATCCCAAGCTGCGATTTGTGGTCAAGTGGCTGGACGACAAAGGCGACGGAACCGAATTGGACAACATCAAGGAAGGCTCGCAGGACACCAGCCTGTTCGTGGTTCCCCCGGACTTTCATAAGTTCGACATGCAGCAGATGATGCAGCAACGCCGGCGGCCGCAGTAGTCAATTCTGCAACGGACTGCCTGTCACCGGCCGGCAGGCAGTCCTCCTACTCTAGCCGCTTCTCTCGCTAGTGCCTGCCGCAGCCGCCTTGCTCCCCTGTAAACCCCGCCTTTATACTTCGGAGTAGCGCCCCAGGAGGGTCTATGTCGTTATCCGCAGTGATCGTGGACGATGAGCAGCTGGCCCGCGATGAACTCGCCTTCCTGCTTAAGAATGTGGGCGATATCGAAGTTGTGGCGCAGGGCAAGAATGGCGTGGAAGGCGTTAACCTTATTCGCGAGCACAACCCCGACCTGGTCTTCCTGGACGTGCAGATGCCCGGACTCGATGGCTTCGGAGTATTGAAGAAGCTACTGGATAAGAAAGTGCCCCTGCCCCAGATCGTGTTTGCCACTGCCTACGACCAGTATGCGGTTAAGGCCTTCGAGGTCAATGCGGTTGACTACCTGCTCAAGCCCTTTGACAAGAAGCGGGTAGCGCAGTCGGTGCAGCGGGTTCGCAGCAAGCTCGAGTCCAGCGCCGCCCCCGGGGATCGCCTGGACACCCTGGTGCGAATGCTGGAATCCCAGCAGCCGCACGCCTCCAAGCTGCTGCTCAAAGCTGCCGGCCGTCTCTTCCTGGTGGATCAGAAAGACATTTGTTACGCCTCCATTGAGGACGGGGTCATCAGCGTGGTCACCGGCGGCCTCAGCGGCATGGAGGGCCAGTCCAACTGCCGCACCCTGGAAGAGTTACTGGCCAATCTCGATCCCAACCTGTTCTGGCGCGCCCATCGCTCTTACCTGGTCAATATCAACCACATCAAGGAAGTGGTGCCCTGGTTCAAGAGCTCCTACCAGCTGCGCATGGACGACAAAAAGCAGACCGAAATTCCGGTCAGCCGCGCCCAAACCAAGCGCCTGCGCGAATTGTTCCGCCTGTAGGCCTGTTTTCATCTTTGTGGTGCGGGCACCCCCACCCGCGAGTACCGGCTCCAAGACCTTGTGGCGCGGGCACCCTCGCCCGCGAAAATGGAAGCCCTGCATTCACATGTGCTCCGGCATGCTGGGCATTCCTGAGCTCGTTATCCCGAGCGGAGTGCGACCAAGCCGGGGCACGGGAGCACGAGGGACCTTGCGCTTCCGGCGCTTGACCAGCATCCTGCCGCCCCCGCTCCTGTCTTCTGCATCACATGTACTCGGCAACGACGAAGGAATATGCGCCATCCCATCGCGCACGCTGCAGGTCTTGTCTTTTGTGCAACTGTCTTGTTCGCCCAAACCCGCGCGGCGCCGCAACCCGAAGCAGTCGCGGTTACCATGCACAACGTGCAGTATCACTTCACCGGCCGCATCTCCGTCCATATTTACGAACTCAGCGGATGGCTAAGTGCCACCCACCCGAACCCGTTCCCCATTTTCGACGATCCCCGCTCCTTTGTCCTGCATATTGACGCGGCGAACATGTCTCTGACCACTCAGGCCATGGCCAGCATCTTGAATGATTACGTGTTTGCCGCGCACGACGCCCCCCTCAAAGATATTTCAATTACAGCAACCGGCAACAGCTTGAAGATTACTGGCAAGCTGCACTCCAAAGGAGACATTCCCTTCGAGGAGGAAGGCGTGCTGAGCCTGACCGCGGAGGGCGAAATCCGTATTCATTCTGATAAAGTCAAAGCGGCGCATCTTCCCGTAAAAGGCCTGATGGACCTGCTGGGAGTGGATATTTCAGATCTGGTCAGCACCAACAAGATCCACGGCGTGCGCGCCGAAAAAGATGACCTCCTGCTGAACTTGGAACAAATTCTGCCTTTGCCCAGGATTGAAGGTAGGCTCACCGCAATTCAAGTCAAAGGACAGCAGATTGTGGAGTATTTTGGTAAACGGCTCCCGCCCTTGCCGCCGGGCAACTACATGACCTACCGAGGCGGCCGCCTGCGCTTCGGCAAGCTGACTATGAGTGACACGGATATGGTCTTGATTGACATGGACCCGCGCGATCCCTTTGATTTTTATCTGGTGCACTACAAAGACCAGTTGGTGGCGGGCTATACCAGGACAACTCCCGCGTTTGGCCTGCGCGTTTTCCTGCGCGATTACAACAAGCTGGGGAAAAAGCGGTAGCTGGTAGCTGCGGTATCAATGACTACCTACCAGCCGCGTTGACGGCTGAAAGCCGGTTTGTCCGGCCACTGACTACCCGCCGCTGAGCGCTGCCTGCTGGCCCGAATCACCATCGGCACCTGCGATAAGCGCGAACCACCCGTATAATTGAATCGTGGCCAGAGGTTGGGAAAGCAAAGCAGTAGAGGCTCAGGTGGAAGCGGCTAACGAAGAACCAGCGGAAGCCAAACCTCGCCTGAGCACGGAACAACTCGAAAACCGGCGCAAGAAAGCCACCCTGACGCTCGCCCGCGCGCGAGTCCTGCAACAAATGGAAGCCAGCGGCAATCCCCGGCATCGCTCCATGCTGGAAACCGCGTTGGCCGATTTGGATGCGGAACTGGCTCAGCTGGGCTGATTCAGCGGCTCCACTGCTGCTCCCAGGGTTAGGCAGGCGCAATTCCTGCCTGCAGATCAGCCTTGTCGCTGACGTATAATGAGCGCAAGATGAAGGCCTACGTGTACGTTTCCCTGAAAAAGAGTGTGCTCGATCCTCAGGGCAAGACCATCCAGAGCGCGCTCCACAAAATGGGGTACAAGGGACTGGAGGACGTGCGCCAGGGCAAGTACTTCGAAATCACCCTCGACGGTGGCCTCAGCCGAGAGCAGGCGGAAACCGAAGTGGCGCGCATCGCACGCGAAGTGTTGACCAACCCCGTCATTGAAGAGTTTCGCTACACCCTCGAATAGCAGGCTCCTCCCCCGGCAAGGAGTTCGAATATGTGCGGCATAGTAGGCTATGTGGGGAAAAAGCGGGTCGTCCCCGTGATTCTGGACGGCCTGAAGCGGCTGGAGTATCGCGGCTACGACTCGGCGGGGATTGCGGTGGCAGGCAATGGCGAGGGCCTCCAGATCCGCCGTGCCGAAGGCAAGCTGCGCAACCTGGAAGAGTCGGTCCGCCTGAAGCCGCTGGACGGCACCTACGGCATCGGCCACACCCGCTGGGCCACCCACGGCCGCCCCACCGAGGAAAACGCCCACCCCCACCGCGACTGCACGGGCAAGGTGGTGGTGGTACACAACGGCATCATCGAGAACTACCTGGTGCTCAAAAGGAAGCTGGCCGAGGAAGGCCATCACTTCGCCACCGAGACCGACACCGAGGTCATCGCCCACCTGGTGGAGAAGCATTTTCTGAAGCACGGCAACGGCCACCGCCC
>DATJEH010000007.1:0-44358 GCA_035496875.1 Terriglobales bacterium
TGTCGGTTCTGAGCGCGAGCGGCGAAAGGTTACCCCAGGGGGCTTTCGGGCTCGCTGGGGCCCTCGGAACTCGACTAAGCATGTAGTCTCTTGACCAGTAACATCTGCGGACGCGGGTTCGACTCCCGCCGCCTCCACCAATACCTTCCAACTTCCTCAGGGGTCCGAAGTGCCAAATTTTTCATGGGGCCCACTGCTTAGGAGGGTGGAGCGGGCTTTCAGCCCTGCAGCAAAACTGGCTAGCAGTCTCCGGCTTCAGCCGCTGCCTTGGAATTTGCCTTTGTACTTCATCGTTTTTCTCCTCCTGCGGGAGCCCCCAGCACAGCTGTCGCAGATTTTTCGGTCACTGTTTCAGGTACCGAAGAGCGACACATCCAGACTTAAAAATCTTGGACTCGACAAGTTTTAACTGCAATCTCTCCGGCAGGCTCACCCCTTCCAACAACCGTCTCCCTTCTCCTGCAACGATTGGCCCAACCACAAAACGATATTCGTCAATAAGACCGAGCTCTATCAGTTGCGAAGGAACACTTGCACCGCCAACCAAAATACTTTTGCCTTGTTCCTGTTTTAATTTAAGTATTTCGCCGCGAAGGTCCGAACGAACAATTTTCGTATTTCTATCTTCAGAGCTGTCTAATGATCGTGAAAAAACAATTTTGTTGATGGAGTCAAAGGTTTGAGCAAATTCGTTCATTGCTTTTGTCTCAGACCGGTTTTTTGCGACATCCGGCCAAAAAGGAACCATCAATTGATAGGTTTTGCGCCCGAAGACGAGCAGGTCCACCTCTCGCAGGAGCTGCGTAAAATATTCATGTGTTTCCTCATCAGCAAGTTGCTTGGTATGGTCGCAGCAGCCATCCAGGGTAATGTTGATTGCGAAGATTACATTTCTCATTCCGCGCACCAGTGTTTGCAAAAAGTACCATAAACGCGCCATGGATTCGGCAAGGTTGGGCAGCGACTAGGCTCGTCAGTATTACCAATAGCAGCAGAACTCGACTCATACGGTACCCCCAAATGTGTCAGACGACACGTGGGCGATTGGGTTAGGGGGTTTTATTACCATTGATTGGCGATAATCCTCTTCACATTCATTACTCCCGGCACTTTGCCCCAAAACCGGTGCACAGGCGATAATGTACCTGAAGGCCCGATAGCGCCAACTGACGCTGCAATCTCGTTGCAATGTCAGTTTGCCCAACGAGCCGGTTGACCCGCGCACCGCAAGACCACCCGACCTTCAGGGTTTTTCTCTCTCTCGCCCTTTGGGAAGAACTCCGCGAAGAATCTGAAACTTATTCCGCCGCGGGACCGTAAGTGTTCCGTTGGAGGTTGACATGCACGACACAAACGAGCGGTTGTCTTTGTTGTGGATCTTCGCTTTATTGAACTACCTGTATGCCGACGTTGTTGCCCTGTTCGCTATTGTTGGCTCGCGAAACCCGGCGGGGGATACCCCACACCTCACACAATGGGCTCTGATGGGTTCAGCGGTCTTGATGGAAATACCCATCGCCATGATTCTGGCGTCTCGACTGCTTCCGTTCAGAGCCAACCGGCTGGCGAATATCATCGCGGGTTGCATTCTGACCCTTGTAAACGGTTTCCTGACCTTCGTTCCGCCTCTGGCCGGCTGGGGCAGGCCGCCTGCTTTTGCAGAGTACTTGTTCTTCGCAACCATCGAAACTGTGTGCACCTCGGTGATCATCTGGCAGGCGTGGACCTGGTCAGGGGTTGAAGCAAGCAGGAAGCAAGCAGTGAGTGTCGGCAGCTAACCGGAAACCTGACGTCTCCCTATTAATCGGCTCTAACGATCTCATCACGTAGTTATCTCAGGGCAAGCCGCCCCCACCGGGCCATACCCAGGACTAAGGCTTCTTTTACGGCAACTTGCCGCACACATCCCGCTACTAAGGCCAGCAGGAGGTCACCTGTGAGGCTGACTCTTCTGCTGTTTCTGCTTGCCGCCCTTCCCCTGCAAGCTCAGTTCACCTTCGCCCCCATCAATGTTTCCGGCGCCGTCTCCACCCAGGCGCGCGGCCTCAACGTGAACGGTGAAGTGGTGGGCTTCTATCAGACGGTCGCCTGCGCCAACCTCGCCTGGCAGGTGCCCAACTGCCCCACCAGGGGTTTCAAATATGTAAACGGCTCGTACATCAAGCTCATGGTGCCGGGCAGCCTGACCACGGCCATCATGGGAGTGAACGACTACGGCGATCTGGTTGGCTTCTATTCTAAAACTCAGAGCGGCTGCAGCCGGCCGGTGTATCACGCATTCATCTGGTACCACACCAACGTGGTGAAGACGATTGATGCGCCGGGCACGGACGCCTGCAGCAGCAATGGCGGTAATACGGTTACGGTTCCCTTCGGCATCAACAAGGCTGGAACCGTCGCCGGAGGCATTTGGGGAGTTAACTCCGGAACCGGCAGCTTTCCCGAGGGCGGCTGGGTGTATTCAGGAGGGATCTTTCATACCACGAACCCGGAGAACGCGCCTACCACCAACCCTTGCTGCTGGTCCGTGAATGGCATCGCCAACAATGGCTTCATCAGCGGCCAGGTTTTCCAAGCGGACTTCTGGATGGCTTGGTTCAAGAACGGGAGCGACGAAGACTTCTACGAGTTTCATAGCTCAACCACGAACGGTGGCGACACCTTCGGGACCGGGGTGGACTCCAACGCCGATGTCGTGGGTTACGCGCCGGGAAGCGGGGGATACTATTCCAAGCACATCGAGTTAAACGAAGGTACAAATGACGCCGCGGAAATCACGCCGCAGGGAATCGCCATGAACTACCCTGGCGCGCCCCAGTTCAGCACCTATCCGTTCTCTGTGAATGACATCCGCGGGGTTGCCGGCATGTACGTGGACGGCGCCGGGGTTACCCACGGATTCATCGCCAGACCTAACTTCTAGGCGGTTGCGCAGGCCAGCTAGGGAAGGCGATCGGCCGCTGCCCCAAAATCGAGCGCCTGGTCACCCTTTCGTCACCTGCCCGCCGCAGGCCGGCGCGGTAGATTGAAGTTATGTTTCGCATTTTCCCTGGCGCCCTGCTGTGCGCCGTTCTGCTGCTGGCGGTGAGTTCCTCCGCCCAGCTCCCGGCCGCCTCAACCCCTAGCTCACCGGCCGCAACTCCCGGCACACAGGCCGCAGCTCCTGCCTGGCAGGTGCGCACCGAGCCCGCCACCCTGGTCAATGGCGCGCCCGCAATCCTATATGTGGTCCCACCGGTCAATGTGGAAGGGCTGGGCGGCTCGTGGATGGGCCATAAGATCTTCTTCAGCTTCGATCCCGCCAGCCACTCCTGGTACGCGCTTTTTGGCACTGGCCTCAACCGGACGCCGGGCAAGTATCCGTTAGTGCTGGAGGGGCGGACCGACCCGGGCACGACCGACCCGGGCACGACCGACCCGGGCACGACGGTTTCCTTCCAGCAGGAGCTGGAAGTGGCGAGCCAGCCTTATCCCCAGGTGGAATTGAAAGTTCAGCACAAGTTCACCGCGCCCAGCCGCAGGCTGCTCCGGCGCATCAGGAAAGAAGAAATTCTCAAGCACCGCGTCTTCGGCGAGAGCAGCGAGGCCCAGTTGTGGCGCGGGCCATTTCTGTCTCCCGTGCGCGAGCCGGTTACCGAGCAGTTCGGAGTGCGGCGCATTTTCAACGGCGAGTTAAAGACGGAGCATCTGGGCTTGGATTTTCACGCAGCGCGCGGCACCCGGGTGCAAGCCGCCAATTCCGGCAGGGTTATTCTGGCTCGGCGCCTCTTTTTCGAAGGCAATTGCGTGATTGTGGACCACGGCGAGGGCTTGATGACCCTCTACATGCATCTTTCGAAATTCAAGGTGCGAAAGGGGCAGCGGGTGCGCCGCGGGCAGCTCCTGGGGTTGAGCGGAGCCACGGGCCGAGCCACCGGGCCGCATCTGCACCTGGCGGTACGGTGGGAGGGAGTTTACCTGGACCCGGCCAAGCTGCTGAAACTTGACTTGCCGCAGCTGGTGGCTCCCCATCCGGCGCTCGCCGGCGCCAGAGAACCGGCGGAGCGGTCGGGAGCGGCGCAAAGTCGCGCTGTCTCCCAGAATTAATTGCTGCCATCCTGCCGCTGGCTGGAAAGGGCAATGAGCCGAAAGCTGGATTGGCTTGCGTCTGCCCGCTGCCAGCGCGACTGCCTACGCTTCCTCCTGCTCTTCCTCCAGGGAAAGGGGCGCGATCTGGTCCATCACGATGGACAGGCATATGAGCGCCACCGGGGCGAGCAGGGAGCGCAGCCCCCACTCACGGTTCATCCACACTCCGCCCGCCGCGCCGACGAAGTACATGAGCCAGATCGAAGCAATGAACTGGGTGCGGCGGAAGATCCGCTGCCGCTCTGCCAACGTGTCGCGTCCGTGAGAATGGTCCCAGGTCAGAAACAGGCCCCGGGACAGCAGTTGCGCCAGCTTGTTCAGCATGCCGGTAACAAAAGTGGTGTGGATGGTGAGCGAACCGACCCGCGTCAGCGTGGCGGTCTGCAAACCCATGGCTGCCGCCAGCATGGCCAGCAAGCCCAGAGCCAGGGTCCTGCTGATAGCCCCGCCGGCGAGGGGAATCACGCCCGCGAGCAACGCGGCCTCGAGCAGAAGAGTAGCGGAGGCGATGCTGCGTGTGCGCGTTCTGGCGCCTACTTCGATCACGGTTCTGCCCAGCACCGATCCCAGAAGAAAAGCGGCAATCACGCAGGCGGCCCTGGCCGCCCGAGGCCAGTTTGGCGCGAACAGGTTGTTCGCCAGGTGAACCGTCTCCCCGGTCATGTGCGCGGTGAAGGCGTGGTACAGCGCCAAGTAACCGACTACGTCCACGCACCCCGCGGCAAACGTAAGTAAAATCGCGACCGCAACTTTACTGTTGAGATGGCGCCTCTGCTGCACCTCTGGCATGACTACTGGGTGTGATGCAGGTTTTGCCGGCAATTGTCGCTCGGCGGCTGGGTGTTTCCCCTGGGGACTCTCTGCCACGCTTAGCTAGGCGCAGGGGAGCGCACCCAGGTAAGCTGTGTATTTACAGGTACTTGCACCCATAGCCAAGTTGCTGACTCCCGACTCCTGACTCCTGAGCCCTGGGTTGTGGACACTTTGCCGCATTTTTTGTGGCATAATGTCCATATGGCAACCGCTCCGGCAAAAACGCTGAACGACTACTTTGTGGATTGGCTGGGCGCCAAGGCCGGCTCGGAGCAGGAAGTGGTGCGGCTGGTGGAGCGCGGCCTGCCCATCCGCGTGCTCAACCGCTTGCTCCGGCGCGGGCTCTCGCGCAATGAAATCGCCAGCGTGATCATCCCGCCGCGCACCCTCAAGCACCGCCGCAGCCGCCACGAACCACTTTCCCGCGAGGAGTCGGAACGCGCTGTGCGCACCGCCCGCATTCTGGCTCGCGCCCAGCTGGTGATGGGTGATGAGGCCGCTGCCCTGGCCTGGCTGCGCTCTCCCCGCCGCCGCTTCCAGGGCCGCGCCCCCATGGAAATGCTGGCTACCGAAACCGGCGGCCGCCTGGTGGAGCAGATGCTCATCCAGATTGACCAGGGCATGTTCGCCTGATGCTGCTGTGGCGCATCAGCAATTACGCCACGCTGGATGGGGAGGGTGGCCTCATCGCCTCCGCCCGCTGGCACACCCAGGGTCATCCTGTACTTTATTTGGCGCAGACCCCCGCCGGCGCGCTGGTGGAAGTGCTGGTTCACCTGGAACTCGACCCCGCCCACCTGCCCAGGAGCTATAAGCTGCTCAAGGCGGAAGCGCCGGATAACATCTCGCGGCGGGAAATCGGCAAGTCCGAGCTGGCGGGCAATTGGACCCAGGACCTGCGCGCCACCCGCGAGCTGGGCGATGAGTGGCTGCGCTCCCGCTCCACTGCCCTGCTGCTGGTCCCTTCCGCTATCGTTCCCGAAACTTTCAATGTGCTGCTGAACCCTTATCATTCCGAAGCGGGCCACGTTCGCATTGTGTCGCATCGCGACTATCCCTGGGACAAGCGGCTGCTCGAATAGGTCCAACGCCAGGGCTTAGAATGAATACTTGGGATGGCAGAGCCTGGTTTTTGAATATCCCCAAAGCTTATGTCAATTGCAAAAATTCTTCACTCCTTGCGAAGTCACGCCGAGACCCCCACTCACCGCGATACCGATACCGTGCGCAAGATTGTGCACGCACTGGAGCAGATGGAACCCCAGCAGGCCCGCTATACGGCCGCCTATGCCTACATACTGGCGCGGGTAGCCAATGCCGATATGAACATAAGTGAGGCCGAGACCCAGGAGATGGAAGCCCTGGTCAGCCGCCTCAGCGGCCTGCCCGAAGAACAAGCCATCCTGGTGGTCCAGATCGCTAAGACACAGACGGTTTTGTTCGGCGGCACAGAAAACTTTCTGGTAACGGAAGAATTTAACCGCATGGCGACAGAGGAACAGAAACTGTCGCTGCTCAACTGCCTGTTTGCGGTTGCTGCCGCCGATAAGTCCATCTCTGGAGTGGAGGACCGGGAAATTCGTCTGATTGCAGACGAGCTGCAACTCCGTCACGACCAGTACATTGATGTGCGCCTGCAATACCGCAACTACCTCTCCGTCCTCAACGGCGCCTCCTGAGCGATTGGCCGTGGATTGCTTTTCCTCCAGCTGGCCACTTGACTCTCTGCCGAAAACGCGGCAAGATGTGCGCGCTTCGCGCGTATCAAGCCAGGTATTCCCGCATTTGGGCCCTGGAGTTCCAGTGTCACACGGGAAAGCATTCATTCCCGCGGCCGAGCCCAGTCATTTGGGGACCTAAGCACAGCGAAATTCAGGCGATGGGGTGATGTATGGGCGCATTCTGCGTGAGTTGCGGCGGCAAACTAGACCCGGGAGCCAAGTTCTGCGCGCAATGCGGACAAACGGCGGCAGGAAGCCCGGCAACTCCGTCGCAGGCTGCTGCTCCCAGCTCTCCCGCGCCCGCCACAAACGCGGCGCCGCCCGCCAAGGGTGGCGGCAGCGCGGCCAAAATTATCTTCGCCCTGCTGGGGGTGTTTGCTTTCTTTGTGCTCGCTGCCGCGGGCAGCTGCTTCTATATCGGCTACCGGGTGAGGAAACGCGCCCAGGAGTTCTCGCAAACCTACAAGTCCACCCCTTATCAGGGCAATCGCGAGGCTTGCCGGCTGGCCACCAAGGCGGAAGTTGCCGCAGCTTTTCACGCCCCGGTTACGAGCGTGGAGAGCGAGGGAGACAGCTGCGTCTATAGCTTTGACGGCACCCACCGCATGTCGATTCAGGTCACCTGGGAGGGTGGGACCCTGGCCTTGAAACTCAGCCACGGCGCGTTGAAGAGCATTACCGGCGGAATGGATACTTTTACCTCCCTGCCCGGCGTGGGCGACGAAGCCTACATCGAGCCCATGGGCTCCGGCGTGATGATGCGCAAGGGCGACGTCATGGTGACTATTGATTTGCGCATGGCCGGCCAGAATGCGGACGCGGGCAAGCAGATTGCCGCTATCGTCGCCGGACGCCTCTAAGCTTCGGCCTTCTAGCACCGGCTCGTTCCCAGGGCTTCAGGTGTAGCCGATTCTGCCGGCGTGACGCCACTCGTCCTCAGGCCCCCTCAGGATTGCCAGTACTCTCCTTCAGCCATCCGTCTTTTCATTTATTCTGGTTTTTCGCCGTCCTCACTCGTCATGAGCAAACCCAAGCCACTGTGGGCACCCGACGACCAGCCCTCCCGTCTGGCGGAGCTTACGGCGCGCTCTGACGAGGCGGTGAAGGACCAGCCCCTGCGCCGCGATGTGCGCTCCCTGGGGGTGTTGCTGGGACAAGTGCTGGTGGAACAGGGGGGCCAGGAACTATTCGACAGAGTGGAAGCGCTGCGGCAGCTCATGATCGAACATCGGCAGCGGGTTCAGCTGCAGCCGACCACTCGCGCTTCCAGTGGGCTGATGGCGCGAGCTCAGGAAACGGTCAGGAAAATGGATCTGTCCACCGCCTACCAGGTCACCAAGGCTTTCGCCATTTACTTCGAGCTCACAAATCTGGCCGAGACCAATCACCGCCAGCGCCGGAGGCGAGCCGGAGAGTCGCATCGTGACCACATTCCGGCGGCGGGGTCCTTTCGCGGCACCCTGATGCGCATGCGCAGGAACGGAGTCTCCGCCGAGCAGGCGCGGGCCGCGCTGCGCGACATCGAAGTGACGCCGGTCTCCACCGCGCACCCCACGGAAGTAGCGCGCGGCACGGTCCTGCTCAAGCGCCGCCGCATCGCCCAGCAACTGGAACAGCTCGACCGCCTGCCGCTTACCGGCGCAGAAGCGGAGAGGTGCGAGAACGCAATCCGCGACGAGATCACGGCCCTGTGGCAGACCGATGAAGTGAGGCAAACCAAGCCCACCGTCAACGATGAGATCCGCATGGGGCTGCGCTATTTTCGCTTTTCGCTCTTCCCTGCTCTGCCCAGGATTTATGCGGAAGTCGCCGAAGCCTTCCGTGATGTGTATAGAGTCCGCATGGAGGAAGCCGGCGTTCCTGAGCTGATTCGCTTCGGCTCCTGGATTGGCGGCGACCGCGACGGCAATCCGCTGGTTACCGCTCAGTGCACGCGAGATGCGCTGCAACTGGCGCGCGAACTCATCCTGCGGGACTACATCGCGGACGCGGAAGCATTGAGCGACCGCCTGAGCTCGTCACGCCGCCAGGTGGAGGCTTCCCCAGAGATGCTGGCGCGCCTGGCGTATTACGAGCACACCATGCCCAGTGTGCATTTCGCCTGGGGGCAGCAGAACGTAACCGAGAGCTACCGCCGGTTTCTTTCTTACGTGGTGCACAACCTTCGGCAAAGCCGCGAACCTGGCGCTTACGGCGCCGCTGACCTCGAGCGCGACCTGCTCCTGGTGCGAGACAGCCTCTGCGCGCATAAAGGAACGCGGCTGGCGAAGGACTATGTTGAACCGTTATTGCGCAAACTTCGCACCTTTGGTTTTCATCTGCATGCGCTCGATATCCGGCAGCACGCGCGGGTGCACGCCCAGGCGTTGGCTGAGTTGGAGCCGCTCCTAAAAGGAGGCACAGTTTCGCCACCCGCGCCCGGCATGGTTTCTGAGACCAGCCAAGAGCTGCTAGAAACCTTTCACACCATCGCGCAGCTGAAGCGCGCTTATCCGCCTGCCGCGATCAGCCGCTACATTATCAGCGGCGCGGAGAACGAAGGCGATGTTCTGGCGGTCATCCGTCTGGCCCGGGAGTGTGGTGTACAGGTAGCGGGATCAGGCCATGACCCCGGGCTCATGCCGGTGCCACTGTTCGAGTCCATTCAGTCCCTCCGCCAGGCCGGCAACGTTATGCGCCGCCTGTGGCGCCGCGCGGAATATCAATCCCTGCTCGATTCCTGGCAGCGCTGGCAGGAAGTCATGCTTGGCTACTCCGATTCCAACAAGGACGGGGGCATGCTCACCAGCACCTGGGAACTGCACAAAGCCCACCGGGAACTGCACACTGCTGCCGGGGAATGTGGAGTGAAATTGCGCCTGTTTCACGGACGAGGAGGAACCGTCGGCCGGGGCGGCGGCCCCACCCATTCCGCCATCCTGGCGCAGCCCCAGGGATGCTTTTCCGGGCGCATCCGCGTCACCGAACAAGGAGAGGTCCTCAACTGGAAGTATGCCGACCCGGTGCTGGCAGAGTGGAATCTGGAACTTATGATTGCCGCCAGCCTGGAGACCGTGCTGCGGCCGAGCCTTCAGCCGCCCGGCGAACACCCGGAATGGGAACAGGCCATGGAAGAAATGTCAGCGGAAGCCTACCAGGTCTACCGGCGGGATATCGCGGAGAATTCCGAGGTGCTGGAATATTTTGAGCAAGCCACTCCAGTGAATGAGTTGGACACGGCGCGCATCGGCTCCCGGCCATCGCGCCGCACCCAGGGCCGGCGGCTAGAGGACCTGCGCGCTATTCCCTGGGTGTTCGGGTGGATGCAGAGCCGGCACGCTGTACCGGCCTGGTTCGGGGTCGGGCACGCGTTAGAACAGTTCGCCAAGGGCGGCTCCGGGCATCAGAAACTCTTGCGGCAAATGATGCGGGAATTCCCTCTGTTTTCCGACCTGGTGCGCAACGTCGAGCTGGGCATGGCCAAAGCGGATCTGGATATTGCCCGGCTCTACTCCGGGCTGGTGCGGAACGCGGCCCTGCGCAAGCGGGTATTCACCCTGCTGGAGAAAGAATTTTTGCGCACCCGGCGCATGCTTCTGCGGGTTACCGGACAACGCGAACTGCTGGAGCGCAATCGCGTCCTGGCGCGCTCCATTCGCCTGCGCAATCCCTACGTGGACCCCATGAGCCTCATTCAGGTCGAACTCTTGCGGCGCAAGCAGAAGGGCGAAAGCCGCGCTGAATTGGAGTATCCCATGGGCGCCACTATCAACGGCATAGCTGCCGGCCTGCACAATACGGGCTAAGCTTTCGCCTTGCGGCGCCAGCCGGCCGGCAGGTTCCGCCTGTGGCGTGGTGGCCGGAGCGCTCTTCTATTTGACGGCAAAGGAAAAGGTGGAGTCCAGCATCAATCCCTCTCCCTGGTCGTTGGCCACGTCAGTTCCGGCAAAACGCTTGCTCTTGCTGCGCGGCCGCAGCACTACGCCGTATTGGCCCGGGGACAACGGCGACGCCGGCGATATCTGCACGTGGCCGCGGCCCAGCTTGTTGGCGCTCACCGGCACCTTCTCCTCAACGTAGGAGGAGTAGGCTTCCCAGTTGGCCGAGGAGTCCTGCATGGCGTCTGCCTTGCCCTGCGAAGCTCCCACCAGCCGCCAGTTGTTGGTGGTAGGGGTGAGCTTCACGATCTGCGGCTCGTACTCATCCTCATTGACTCCGGGAATGCCCGAGAAGGCCACGTCGAAGCTCGGCGTACTGCCCAGCGTCGTGCTTGAAGTTGGCCCGGGCAGTGCCCAGACGTAGGTCACGGTCGGCTTGCGGTGGCCCATGATGCCCGACATCATGCTGCCGGCGGCGTTAACTCCGGCGTAGCTGCCGTAACCACCGCCATGCTCCCAGGCCTTCCAGGCGGCCACGTTCATGCCCTGCTGAAATCCCTGGTTGACCGCGGAATCGGCCGCCAATCCACCCAGGGATGAGGCCTTGGTTTTGGTCTGCGCCAGCTGCGTTTTTTCCCGGGCCAGCTCGCCCTTTCCGCCATTGGTCACGGTGACCGAGAAATGCCCGCCCCCCGGCAACGGCGAAGGAGCCCCCGGAGCCGCAGCCGGTTGGCTACTGGCAGCCGCTCCCGTTCCGCTCCCATTTTTTGCCGCCGAGATCATGGCATCCATCACCGTCTGCGGCACGCCCGCTTTCTGCAAAGCGATTAGCCCGTTGGCGGAGACGTCAAAATTGGTTTGGTTAGCCTGAATGGCATTCACGATGATGGAGGCGGGGAGCCCGCTTTTCACCATTTTCACCACGTCGTTGTTGGTGAGCGGCTGCTGGCCTTGTTGCGCCAGCACCGGCATGGCAGCACAGCTTAACCACATCGCGAGGAATAACACAGGAAGTCTTCTGGTAAGCAAAGGCCATCTCCTGGGGACGTTCTTGAAACACAGGCCCCCGAGCCCATAGCGATGGGGCTTATACCATACCCGAGCCTTTGAATTTGTCAATTGCTGATTGATTGTGCCCGCAGGGACAATACGAGAGAGCCTGAAGGCAGGACCGCTTGGTGAAACCCGGCTCACTGGCCGCGACTCGGCGCCGCTGTCGAGTCGCGCACCTTGAGCGAGGTGTTCATGACGATGTGTTGCGCCGGAAGATTTTCGCCGCGCAAGCGTTCAAAAAGCAGGGCGGCGGCACGCGCTCCCATCTGGTAGGCGGGCTGGGCCACGGTGGTCAGGGCGGGATTGGTAAAGCTCGCTATTTCCAGGTCGTCGAAGCCGGCCAGCGACACGTCTTCCGGACAGCGCAGACCCAGCTCGCGCATGGCCGCCAGCACCCCCAGCGCAACCAGGTCGTTGGCCGCAAAAATCGCCGTCGGCCGCGGGGAAAACTGCAGCAGCATGAGGCTCTTTTCATAACCGCTCAGGCGGTCGAAACGTCCTTCCTGGATGTACTCCGGGGCAATCGTGATGCCGGATTCACGAAGCGCCCGCTTAAAGCCCTTCAGCCGTTCCACGGCGCTGGTCACGTGCAACTGCCCGGCGATGGCGGCGATTCCGCGATGGCCCAATCCCAGCAGATAGCGGGTGGCCTGGTAGGCGCCCTCGGCGTTGTCCACGGTGATGCTGTCGCCCTTCCAGCCTTCCGGGCAACGGTCAAGGCAGATCACCGGTAATTCCCCCGCCGTGCCCGCGGCAGCGACCAGGCGGCTGTTGGCGGAAGGAATCACAATCAGCCCGGCCATGCGGTAGGCGCGCAGCTCGTCGAAATATACCTGCTCCTTTTGCGCGTCGTTATCCGCGTTGCACAGCATCAGCCGGTAGGAATTCTGGTAAGCGATATCCTCCACGCCGCGCACTACCAGGGGAAAGAAGGGGTTGGAAATATCGGGAATGATGACCCCGATGATGGTGGTCTGGTTGCGGCGCAGGCCGCGGGCCAGCAGGCTGGGTTGATATCCCAGGCGCTCAATCGCCTCCAGCACCCGCCGCCGCACTGGTTCGCGCACCCCGGCGGTATTGTTGATCACGTGGGAAACGGTTCCCACCGAGACGTGCGCCCGGGCCGCGATCTGCCGCATGGTGACGCGTTTCGTTTCGCGTATCGCCATCTGTCCTCCGCAAGCTTACACCAGCATCCAGGCGTAAGGCTTTGCCTGACGATTAGCTTTCGCAGCTGATGGGCCTGAACCGCTGAGTTCCGCGAACCATCTCACCACTTGGCGATCCCTGCTTCGTTCCGATTTTAGTATTCCCCGCCCTTGCAGGCACAAAAATCTTGGCAAGCCACGGGGCGGCGGTTTAGTATGCGCGTTTCTCTCCTGCGGCCTTCCCGGGAGGAAACCGTCAGGTTCTTGACATCCGCGTCCCAACCCGTGGTCGTGATCGGCAGTGTCAATCTGGACATAGTGGCCGCTGTGCCCCACCTTCCAGTCTCCGGTGAAACCGTTGCCGGCGCCGCTCTGCACAGATTCTACGGTGGAAAAGGCGCCAACCAGGCGGTCAGCGTGGCCCGGCTGGATTACCCGGTGCGCATGATAGCCAAGGTGGGCGACGATGATGCCGGCGAACTGCTGCGCCAGGGCTTGCGCCAGGCCGGAGTGGACGTTCGCGGTGTAACCTGCGCGCCGCAAACCCCGTCCGGCACGGCTTTGATCTTCGCCGATCCCGCCGGCCAGAACAGCATCGTTATAATCGCCGGCGCCAATGGCCAACTGCTGCCCGTGGACTTGGCCAAGTTTGAGGGTCTGATCAATTCCGCCGGCATCATTCTGCTGCAGTTGGAAGTGCCCCTGCAGACCGTGATCTATGTCGCTGAAATGGGTTACCGCAAGAATATCCCGGTGATGCTCGACCCGGCCCCCGCCCGTGATCTACCGCCCAAACTCCTGCTGCAGCTTGCCTGGCTCACTCCCAACCAACTCGAGGCTGGTTTCTTGTGCGGACATTCGGGCCACGCGATTGCCCCTGCTCAGATTCCGCAATGCGCCGAGGAACTGCTCTCCCGCGGCCCGCGGCACGTGCTTATCAAATTGGGTGCGCATGGCGCTTACCTGGCCACCCGTGATGGCCTGCGCCAGCACATTCCCGCTTACAAAGTTCGCGCGGTGGATAGCACCGCCGCCGGCGACGCCTTTAACGGCGCCCTGGCAGTCGGTTTGCTGCAGGGCAAGAGCCCGGTTGAGGCCGCTATGTTTGCTTCCGCGGTTGCCGCCCTCTCCGTCACTCGCAAGGGAGCGCAGCCCTCCATGCCCACTGCCCAGGAAGTCAGCAAATTCCTGAAGAAAGCCAAAGTGAGCGGCGGGCCCGGCTTGGCCGCCGTTTGACCTCAAGATCTCGACGCCGAGAGCGCGGAGATGAAGAATTTGAAGCCTCAGCGTGCTCAGCGCTTCGGCGGCTTGATCTTCCTTCGCCCCCGCGGTCGTCATACGGCCGCCGGATACACCCCCAGCACCTTCACCCACTCCGCCACTTCTTCCAGGTGACGCAACGAGCGCTCGCGAACCGCGGCTTCCCCGCCTGCGATGTCCACATAGAACACATACTCCCAGGGTCTCCCCCGCACCGGCCGCGATTCTATCTTGATCAGGCTCAGGTCGCGCAGGGCAAACACACTCAGTGCCTTGAACAGCGCTCCGGGCAGGTTCTTTAAAGAAAACGCGATGGAACTCTTGTTGGCGCCGGGCAAAACACGATGTTTCCTGGTAACCAGAAAAAAGCGCGTGAAGTTTTGCCGGTCATCCTCCAGGTCCGACTGAAGGATATGGCCGCCGTATTCCGCCGCCGCCTGCTTCGGCCCGATTCCTGCCGCATCGGCGAGCCCCTGCTCCACCACGCGCTTCACGCTGCCAGCGGTATCGTAGAACGGTTCGGGACGGATCTGGGGATGCTTGCGGAAGAAGTCGCGGCACTGGTCCAGCGCCACCGGATGTGAAAATGCCCGCCGCACTTCCTTGAGCTTTACCCCGGGAGCCGCGATCAGGTGATGGTTGATGCGCAACCGGTGCTCGCGTTGGACGAACACATCGTGCGCCAGCAGCAGATCGAAATGCTCCAGCACCGATCCGGCCAGCGAGTTCTCAATAGGAATAACCGCGGCAGCCACCGCGCCCCCGCTCAGCCGCTCAAACACTTCGCGCGAGAGCGCGCAGGGCACGACCTTGCATTTTGGAACCAGCTTCAGCGCCGCCTCATGGCTGAAACAACCGCGCTCCCCCTGGATGGCGACTCTCATTGCGCGCTGGCGCTCAGTGCGCGCGCAATGGCCGGCAGGGGCGCAGCCAGAGCCTGCATGGTGGCGGCGAAGCCCTTGAAGTCCAGCGACTGCGCGCCATCGGAAAGCGCCCGTTCCGGACAGGGATGCACCTCGATGATCACGCCGTCGGCGCCCAGAGCGAAGGCGGCGCGGCAAAGCGGCGCGATCAGGCTGGGACGTCCGGTTCCGTGCGAAGGATCGGCAATCACCGGCAGGTGCGACAGTTCGCGGGCCAGCGCTACCGCCGCCAGGTCCAGCGTGTTGCGCGTTTCGGTTTCGAAGGTCTTGATGCCGCGTTCGCACAGCACCACCTGGGAGTTGCCGCCGGCCAGCAGGTACTCCGCCGCCAGCAGCCATTCCTTCACCGTGGCCGAGGGACCGCGCTTGAGCAGCACCGGCTTGTTGATCAGCGCCAGTTTGCGCAGCAGCGCGAAGTTCTGCATGTTGCGCGCGCCCACCTGCAGCATGTCCGCATGCTCGCAGATGAGGTCAATGTCCTCCATGCTCATAACTTCGGTGACCACCGGCATGCCGGTCTCGCGTCGCACCGCGCTGAGAATTTCCAGCGCCTCCAAGCCCAGGCCCTGGAAGTCGTACGGCGAAGTGCGCGGTTTGTAAGCCCCGCCGCGCAGCATGACCGCGCCCGCCTCCTTCACCGCGCGCGCCGTGGCCAGCATCTGTTCCCGCGATTCCACCGAGCATGGTCCGGCGATGACCACGAACTCGCCCCCGCCCATGCGCACTCCGCCCACCTCCACCACGGTCCGGTGCGGCTTGGTCTGCCGGTTGACCAGCTTGAACGGCGTGGCAATCGTCACCACGTCTTCCACCCCGGAAGCGGCCTTCAGCGCCTCCAGTTCGTGACGTCGGCCATTAGCGCCCACCGCCGCCACGATGGTTTTGGTTTCCCCGCGGGTGACGTGCGCCTGGAATCCGGCTTCGCGGATGCGCTCGATCACGTGCTCGATTTCCTGCTCGCTTGCCCCTTCCGACATGTTCACAATCATGGGACTGCTCCTTGAGAAACAAAAAGCCGCGATCCCTGAGAGATCGCGGCTGCTTTGGCTAGAACCTTTGGGCTTATCTACGCTGCCCGGGCACACGGTCCACCGGCGCCGCTACTCTCAAAGTAGTAGCGATAAAATCGCCGCCAGCTAAATCGCGCCGCGTGCATGGTGAGTGAATATACCTTCCCAACGGGCCGCTGTCAACGTGCTCACAACCTTCATATTGTCATCTTGAGCGAGGGCGCACGCCCCGAGTCGAAAGACCCCTGCGCACAACAATGCGCCGAGCTGCCGAAAGGAGTTTCTACAATAAACAGAAAGATAGAGCTAAGAACTCCCTGGAAGGGCTGGAATGGCGCGCCACGAACTCGGGGTCCTTCGACTTCGCGGCGGATTCATAAGCGAATCCGCCCGCTACGCTCAGGATGACAGAAGGTGCGGTTTAGCGTTTGTTACGCCGGCACCGCCGTGCGCTTGCTCTCCTGCTTCACCGTAACCGGATCGAGGAACTTCATCATGGCCCGCAAACGCGCGCCCACTTCCTCGATCAACTGCTCCTGCTCGCTGGCGCGTTTGGCGTCGAACCACTCGCGTCCAGTTTTGTTCTCCTCGATCCACTTACGCGCGTAGGTGCCGTCCTGAATTTCGCGCAGCATCTGGCGCATGGTGGCGCGGGTTTCGTCGTTGACCACCCGCGGCCCCCCGGTATAATCGCCGTGCTCGGCGGTGTCGCTTACCGAATAGCGCATATAGTTCAGCCCGCCCCGGTAAATCAGGTCCACGATCAGCTTCAGCTCGTGCAGGCACTCGAAGTAGGCGATCTCCGGCTGGTAGCCGGCTTCCACCAGCGTATTGAAGCCCGCCTTGATCAGTTCGCTCACGCCCCCGCACAGCACCGCCTGCTCGCCGAACAAATCGGTTTCGGTTTCCTCGCTGAAGGAAGTCTCCAGCACCCCGGCGCGAGCGGCGCCAATCGCCTTGGCATAGGAGAGGGCCTGCTCGCGGGCGCGCCCGCTGGCATCCTGGTGTACCGCCAACAGCGCCGGCGTGCCCCCGCCTTCCACGAACACCTCGCGCACTCGGTGCCCGGGCGCCTTGGGCGCCACCATGGTTACGTCTACATCCTTGGGGCAGGAGATGGTCCCGTAACGGATGTTGAAACCGTGGGCGAACATCAGCGTCTTGCCGGCGGTCAAGTAGGGACGAATTTCCTTTTCGTAAACCTCCGGCTGGGTGGTATCCGGAATAAGGATCATGACCACGTCGCCCCAGCGCGCCGCATCGGCAACCGAAGTCACGGTCAGCCCCGCCGCCTGCGCCTTGGCGCGCGAGCGGCTGCCTTCATGCAGTCCGATTCGTACATTCACGCCGCTGTCCTTAAGGTTAAGGGCATGGGCGTGGCCTTGTGAGCCGTAGCCGATGATGGCGACTTTCTTGCCGCGGATCAGAGCCAGATCCGCATCTTCGTCGTGATAAATCTTGGCCATGGAGGAGTTCCTTTCCTGTTTCAGTTCCGAAATGAGCAAAACTCGGGGCCGAAGCCCCATCTCCACACTAAACCGAATATGAAATTGTGCCAGAAGCCGGCGCAGCCTCCGCCGAATCCGTGCCCGCGCTGGCGCCATTGGCCGCTTTGGCGCCCCGCCGCATGGCCACGCGCCCGGTGCGCACCATTTCCAGCACGCCGTAGCCTTCCAGCACGTGCAGCAAGCCGTCAATCTTGTCGTCCGTGCCGGTGATTTCAATCATCATCGAATCCGGGGAAACATCCACCACCTTGGCGCGAAATACCTCCACCAGGTCCATGATGTGCGAGCGCTGCGCCGCCGTCGCGGTCACGCGAATCATGGCCAGCTCGCGGTACACCGCGGCCTCCGCGGTCACGTTTTCCACCAGCAGCACGTTAATCAGCTTGTAAAGGTGCGCCTCCAGCCGCCGCGCCCCGGTCTCATCCGTATCCACCACGATGGTCATGCGGGAAACGCCCGGCTTTTCCGTGCGCCCCACCGTAAGCGAGTCAATATTGAAGGCGCGCCGGCGAAAGAGCGACGCCACCCGGGTCAGCACGCCCGGCTTGTCTTCCACGTAAACCACAAAGGTGTTCAGCATGTTTGCCTTTTACTCGTCCGCCGCGGTTTCCACCAGCACGCTCGGCCGCCGGATCATCTGGTGCAGGTCCGCGCCCGCCGCCACCATGGGGTAAACCGAATCTTCCTGCTCCACCTGGAAATCAATCAGCACCGGTCCCTCGTGCTGGCGAGCCGCCTGGATCGCCGGCACCACCTCGGCGCGCTGCTTCACCGCCGTGCTGCGGATGCCGAACGCCTCCGCCAGCTTCACAAAATCCGGATTCAGCAGCGGCGTGGATTCGTAGTTCCGATCATAGAAAAACTCCTGCCACTGCCGCACCATGCCCAGGTAGCCGTTGTTGATGATGGCCACGTTGACCTTCACCTTCTCCTGCACCATGGTGGCAAGCTCCGCCATGGTCATCTGGAAGCCGCCATCGCCCACCACCACCCAGACTTCCGCTTCCGGCCGCGCCACCTTGGCGCCAATCGCCGCCGGCAGCGCGAAGCCCATCGTTCCCAGCCCCCCGGAGGTAATCAGCGAGCGCGGGCTCTCATGGTGGTAGTACTGCGCTTCCCACATCTGGTGCTGGCCCACGTCGGTCACCACCAGCGCCTTGCCTTGGGTGGTGCGCCACAGGTCGTTGATCACGTGCGCCGCATAAAGATGGCCGCTGTCGGGCAGATTCTGGATGTCGCGCACCGCCGAATCGCCCTTCAGCTTGCGCAGGTAGTCCAGCCACTCGCGGTGCTGGCAGGGCTCCAGATCCTCCAACAATTCCTGCAACACCTGGCGCAGGTCGCCCACCAGCGCCACATCCACGCGCACGTTCTTATTGATCTCCGCCGGGTCAATCTCCACGTGAATTTTCTTGGCGTTGCGGGCGTAAGTTTTCAGGTTGCCGGTCACGCGGTCGTCGAAGCGCATGCCCAGGGCGATCAGCAGGTCGGCTTCCTGGATCATGGTGTTGACCCAGGCCTCGCCGTGCATGCCCATCATGCCCAGGTTGAGCGCGTGCGAAGCGGGAAAGACGCCCAGCCCCAGCAGCGTGAGCGCCACCGGAATCTGCGCCTGCTCGGCGAATCGCAGCAACTCCCCGCCGGCTCCGGAAACCAGGATGCCGTGGCCGGCGAGGATCACCGGGCGTTTAGCTTGATGAATCAGCTCCATCGCCTGCTCGTATTCGTCAGGCTTGGGCGAAAGGTCGGGACGGTAGCCGGGCAGTTGCGGCGCCGCCGCCTCCCAGTCAAACTCGCAGCTCGACTGCTGCGCGTCCTTGGTCACGTCAATTAGCACCGGCCCCGGCCGCCCCGATTTGGCGATATAGAACGCTTCCCGGATGGTGCGCGCCAGCTCATCCGCATGCGTCACCAGGTAATTGTGCTTGGTGATGGGCAGGGTGATGCCGGTAATGTCCGTTTCCTGGAACGCATCGGAGCCGATCAGCTTGCTGCCCACCTGCCCGGTAATGCAAACGATGGGCGAAGAATCCATCATGGCGGTGGCGATGCCGGTCACCATGTTGGTGGCGCCAGGGCCCGAAGTGGCCATGGCCACGCCCACTCCGCCGGAGGCGCGCGCGTAACCATCGGCCATATGCGTGGCCCCCTGTTCGTGCCGTACCAGGATGTGGTGGATCGAGCTGTGCTGCAGCGCGTCGTAGGCGGGAAGAATGGCGCCGCCGGGATAGCCGAAGACGTGCTTCACGCCTTCGCGCTCCAGGCACTTCCAGATGATCTCTGCTCCGGTTTTGCGTTCTTTGCTCATGATGAGTGCCTGGCGGTTGCCAGTTCCGCGGCCTCAGCCGCCGTGGTGATTGCGCCCTCGGAAGCGGAGGATACCTGGCTGGCATACTTGGCAAACACGCCCCGCGTAAAGCGTGGCGCCGGCGCGCTCCATTTGCGCAGGCGCGCCGCCAGTTCCCCCTGGCTCAGTTCCAGGGTCAATTCCCGCTTCGCCAGATCAATGCTGATGGTGTCGCCATCCCGCACCGCGGCAATGGGGCCGCCAACAAAGGCTTCCGGAGCCACGTGGCCGATCATCAGCCCGCGGGTGGCGCCGGAGAAACGTCCATCCGTGATCAGCGCCACTGATTCGCCCAGCCCCGCGCCCACGATTGCTGCCGTCACCACCAGCATCTCGCGCATACCCGGCCCGCCGCGCGGTCCTTCATAGCGGATCACCACCACGTCGCCCTTTTGCAGTTGGTTATTTTCCACCGCGGCGAACGCCGCTTCTTCGCTGTCGAACACTCGAGCCGGCCCGCGGAAGTTGTCGCCATGATGGTGCGCAATCTTCACCACGCAGCCCTCCGGCGCCAGATTTCCTTTCAGGATGGCCAGGCCCCCGGTCGGGCTCAAAGGTTTTGTCGCGGACCGAACCACTTCCTGCCCGGGAGTTTCTTTCGCTTCCGCGGCCTCTTCTCCCAGCGTGCGGCCGGAGGTCGTCATCGCCTGGGAATGCAACAGTCCGGCCTCGTGCAGCCGCTTGGCCAGCAGGCGCGTGCCTCCCGCCCGGTACAGATCGGTCGCCATAAAGCGGCCCGCGGGTTTCAAATCGGCGAGCAGTGGAACTTTGTTGCTGATGGGATTGAAATCGTCCATGCTCAGCGGAATGCCCAGCTCGGCGGCAATGGCCAGCAGGTGCAGCACCGCATTGGTGGAGCCGCCCGAAGCGCACACGCTGGCGATCGCGTTCTCCAGCGCTTGCCGCGTGATGATGGCCTTGGGACGCAAGTCGCGCCGGTAGAGTTCCATTACCTGCGCTCCTGCCCGCCGGCCTACTTCGTGCTTCAGAGGATCAGTGGCGGGAACGCTGGCGCTGCCCAGCGGCGAAATTCCCAGAAACTCGGTGGCCATGGCCATGGTGTTGGCGGTGAACTGTCCGCCGCAGGCGCCCGCCCCGGGGCAGGCATTATCTTCCAGGCAGGCCAGGCGTTGGTTGCTCATGGTACCGCGGGCGTGCGCCCCCACCGCCTCAAAAACATCCTGGATGGAAACGTCTTTGCCTTCGAAGTTACCCGGCGCAATCGAACCGCCGTAAATCATCAGCGAGGGAATATCCAGGCGGCAGAGTGCCATCACCGTCCCCGGAATAGTTTTGTCGCAGCCGGAGAGGGCGATCATGCCGTCAAACATATTTCCCCGCCCCACCAGTTCGATGGAATCGGCAATCACCTCGCGGCTTACCAGCGAGGCGCGCATGCCCTCGCTGCCCATAGTGATGCCGTCGGAAATGGAAACCGTGTTGAACTCCAGCGGCGTGCCCCCGGCTTCGCGAACGCCCTGCTTCACGTATTCCGCCAACTCGCGCAGGTGCAGGTTGCAGGGGCCGATTTCTATCCAGGTGTTGGCCACTCCGATCAGCGGCTTTTCCAGATCTTGGCGGCTGAAACCGGCGGCGTGCAGCATGGCCCGGGCCGGCGCGCGGTTCCACCCCGCGACGAGGGGGGCGCTGCGGCGTTTTCCGTTGTGGCTGGACATCGAACCTTTTCCGAATGATTGCCGGCTGGGAGCGGCAAGGTGTAGGGGCACTATCGCAGGTCAGAATTGATTAGTCAAGCTTATGATTATTATAGAGTTGATAAGTCAGGCTAATACTATTTTGCGGCTACAGGGGTGGCTGCGGCCGTGCCAGATAAGCTACCCGGGGAATACGCCTGTCCTTCGCCCGTCTCCACCGGTGATCACAAATGGCTTGCGCCGCCCCGCGGCTGATCCCCAACACCATCGGCACCGCGAGCACATCAAATGGCTTGATCCAGGAATAGGCCAGCGAGAGGGCTACCGTGGCCCATAGAAGCGGCGTTGCCAGCCAGATAAACCACTGTCCCAGAAATGAATACGGCTCAACTTTCGGGGCGGAAATGGGGGAAATAATGCAGAACGCGGAAAGCGCCGAGCCGGCAACCGCCAGCATTACCGTGAGCCAGAAAAAAACCGGGCCGAGTAAATTCGCAGCGCCCTGCACTAGCGGCCACAACTCTATTGCACTGGCGTTTACGAACATCCCGGGATTGACATGCACAAGTTGCATGACCTCAGTTCCGCTTCTCTGCTTTTTGGCTCGCTTACAACTTTGGAGGCGAGCAAGTCGGCAAAGGTGCCTTCCCGGAGGGAGAAGACGCGCCCGCAAGTAGAGCCCGGTTCGGGAAAGCCGGCAGCTAACCCAACTTCTCTGGCTGTAGTAGGCTTATAGCCCTGCCATCGTGCCCTGGAGCTTGCAGCAGCGGCTGTTTCGCGTGATCTCCAGAACCTGCACTGCAGTTTACGGCCGGTTCCCTGTTTTTGGAGCCCTGCGCGGCTCCGCCGCGGTAATCCGGCGGGGAGACCGCTTTCTTGTTATTGAGCGCAGCGATGGCCTGGGCCTGGCCTTTCCCGGCGGCCTGGCGTTGCTCTGGGAATCCGATGAGCGTACCCTGGCCCGCGAACTGCTCGAAGAAACCGGTCTTCGCCTGACCGCCCACTCCCTCCTGCTCCGCTATTCCACCTCCGTTCCCTATCCCTCCCGGGTTTCTGTTTTTCTGGCGGAAGCGGAAGGCGAATTGCGCCCCTCCTGGGAAGGCATTCCCGGCTGGGTTGACATCGCCGATCTGCGACAACGCCTCATGCGCAATCAGCGCCCCATCCTGGAGCAAGGCGTGCTTGACGCAACCTGATGGTTGTGGCGCGGGCGCCCATTCGACTCTGCTCAGGGCGGGCCCTCGCCCGCGCTCATGCACCCAACGTACGGGACCAGCGGTTGCGACGGTGTGGAAGCGTGCGGATTCAGCCGCACGAACACCGAATCGAGGTCACCGGGCTTCAGCCCCGGTGGGATTCGTCGCGGACTGAAGTCCGCTCGGAATGGAATAGAACAAGCAAGCTTTTCACCCGGCTAAAGCCGGGGTGCTTCCACGAAGGCGCGAAACGGATGCTGGAAGCACCCCATACCCACCCAGATGACAAACCTTCCACGCTTTCGCTAACCTAGAAATTGATACCATGAAAACCGAAATCTCCTTCTCCTCTCCCAGCCAGGTCGAAACTGAGTGCCTGGTCGCGCTGGTTCTCGACCGCGGTGAAAACGGCAAACCGAATCCCAGCCTGCAAACCAGCGACAAAGCAGTTTCCGCGGCAGCCACCGATCTGCTGGCTTCCGGCGAACTCACCGGCAAAATTTTCGAGACCACCCTGATCCATCGTCCGCAGGGTGTGAAAGCCAAGCGCCTGCTGCTGGTGGGGGGAGGCAAGGCCGCAAATTTCTCCGGTTACGAATTGCGCAAGCTGGCCGGTACCGCCGTCCGTTTTCTCAAGCCCCGGAGCATTCGCGCTTTTACCTTCATCGCCCCTGAGGGCTGGTCCGGCGGTGACACCGCCGACGCCGTCAAAGCCGTCGCCGAAGGCGCCTTCGTCGGCAACTTCGATCCCGACACTTACAAGAGCGACCGCAAGGACCAACGGGTGGAGCAGATGACCGTAGTCGCGCCCGGCAAACAGGAGGAAGCCCGCCTGCGCCGCGCTCTGGAAGAGGGCCGCATCGTTGGCGAATCGCAGAACTTTACCCGCGAGCTGGTCAACGAGCCCAGCAACCGCCTGACGCCCACGGTGCTGGCCGAGCGCGCCCAGAAGATGGTGCGCGAAATCGCTAAAAATGCCGACGGGTTCCACCTTTCCGTAGAGGTGCACGGCGCCGACAAGATTAAGGAATTGAAAATGGGCGCCTTCTGGAGCGTGGCCCAAGGCTCCGACGAGCCTCCGGCCCTAATCATCATCAAGTACGAGCCCCAGGGGGCGCCGGAAAAGCCGGTGCTCGGCCTGGTCGGCAAAGGCATTACCTTCGACACCGGCGGCATTTCCATTAAGCCCGCCGACGGCATGGAAAAAATGAAGTACGACATGGCGGGCGGCGCGGCCATGCTGGGCGCTATGCGCGCCATCGCCCTGCTCCGCCCCAAAATCAAGGTAATCGCCATCGTCTGCGCCACAGAAAACATGCCCTCCGGAAAGGCGCAGAAGCCCGGCGACGTGCAGATTGCCATGTCCGGCAAGTCCATTGAAATTATCAACACCGACGCCGAAGGCCGCCTGGTGCTGGCTGACGGCCTGCACTACGCCCGCCAGCTGGGCTGCACTCACCTGGTGGATGCGGCCACTCTTACTGGCGCCTGCGTAGTCGCCCTGGGCATGGTCAACGCCGGCATCTTCGCCAACGACGAAGAAATCTTCCGGCGCTTCAGCCGCGCCCTGGAGCGTTCCGGCGAAAAGATGTGGCGCCTGCCGCTGGATGAGGAATACAAGGAGCAGATTCGCTCCGGCATCGCCGATATCATGAACAGCGGCGGGCGCTGGGGCGGCGCGGTCACCGCCGCCATGTTCCTCAAGGAATTCGCGGAAGAGACGCCCTGGATTCACCTCGACATCGCCGGCACCGCCTGGATGGACGATAACAAGGCCTGGATGGCCAAGGGTCCCTCCGGCGTGGCGGTGCGCTCGCTGGTAGAGTTTGTTCGCGATTTCGAAACAGATGGGCGGTAAGTACTTCTTCGACGCGGATGGCTGTTGCGGATGGCTTTGTCATCCTGACCTGCACGGCCGAGCTTCAGCAAGGGAGTACTGGGAAGAACCTGCTTTGCATTGCGAGGCCGACAAAAAAGCCGGCTGATCTCTCAGCCGGCATCCCTCCGATCACAAACTGCCTAGCTCTTGGCCCCCACCCGTTCCAGCGCGCTCTCCAGTTGCCGCATCAGCTGCGGGTTCGAGCCTGAGAGTCCGTTCTTGGCTTCGGCCCGCCACAGATACGTGCCTATCCCATACCTTGTGCCGTCATAAACGGCCAGCAGGTCCGAAGACGGACGCGCCTGCACTGCCAGCACCATGTCTGCCTGCCACGGCTGGTAAACCACGACGTAGCCCGCATCATGAATAGCGTTCTGCACCGCGGAGATCGCCGTCCGGTCCTCCGGCAGCAGATTCATGGAGAACTGCGGCCCGTCATAACTGGTCACGTACACGTAACGCGCGTTGCGCACCACTCCCAGGGCGTTCCACCCCTCACCACTCTTGTCTTGCGCCAGCGCTCCCAGTGAAAGCAGCGCCAGAAGTGCCACTACGCCCAATATCTTTTTCATAAGCCAACCCTCTTCCTACTTTCTCGACTGTTACTCATTCGATGAGGTAAGTGGGGTGGCGGTCGCGGCCCGCAGCCTGGTTTTACAAGCTTTTACCAATCTTTACAGAGGTTTACAGAGAAGAGACTGAGGACTCTTGCAAAGGCAGGAAATTTTGCTGGCGACCGGCCATCGGTCTATAGCGGGGCGATGGTGAATCCCCACATGGTGACATAGAGATAGGCAGTCACCACGGCGCAAATGGCAGCCAGAATCACCGCCGCCCGCTCCAATTTGCGCCGGTGCAGCACCACAAATGCCATCCACAACGACACCATTACGGCAGAAGCCGCGGTCAGCCCTACGAACAATTGCAGCTTGCTGAACTCGGCACCAAACATTTGGCTACCCCACAACTGGACAACATAATGCCACACTTTCCTCCGCGCTTCTCCCCTTTTCTCCGGCCGCACCCGATTTCCCTTTGCCTCGCTTCCCGCACCCAGCCTTGGTTACCACCGTAACGACTCAACATTTGTTGCCTGAAAAATAGTCAACGATGGTATACTTCCCAAACTTTGGCCTAAGGTTGAGTGCCCATGAATCGTTTTTCCGTCGTGCTTTTGCTCTGCTGTTCTTCCCTTTTGTTTGCTCAGAGTCCTAACCGCAATCCCAACAAGAGTGAGCCTCCCATTCTCGGCCCACATTGGACCCGGGGACAGGCTAAAACGCATCCCGCCAGCACCAACAACGACCTGCTTTACCATGGCGGACCCATTCTTCCCGGCGTGACTACCACCGCGATCTTCTGGGGTTCGAGCTGGGCCACTTACACTGGCGACAAAATGTCGGGCATGGATAAGTGGTACACCTACGCCGGCACCGTGAGCGGCGGGTCAGGCTCCGCTTACGAGGCCACGGTCAACGAGTACACCGACAGCAGCGGCCACCAGGTCAGCACCGCGGTAAGCTACGGCGGGCATCGGGTGGACACCTCCAGCGTGCCTAAGCATCTCAGCACCTCGGCCGTGCTCTCGGAAGTCTGCAAGGTGATCGGAAGCAGCGCCGTCCGCAACGGCTACTATCCCGTGTATGTGGACCGCAAGCGCGGCGGCGCCAATTACTGCGCTTACCACAGCTGGGGCTCGTGCGGCGGCACGCCGGTGGAGTTTGGCTTCTTCTTCAACCTCGATGGCGATGCCGGCTGCGACCCGCAAAGCACGGTGGGCGGAGAGTCGCAGGGTCTGGCGGCGCTGGCCAACGTCAGCGGCCACGAGCTGTCGGAAACCCGCTCCGACCCCAACGGCAACGCCTGGTACGCATCCAACGGCAGCGAGAATGGCGACCAGTGCGCCTGGACCTTCGGCGGACCCTATGTGATTTTTCTGGACAATACCAAGTGGAAGATTCAGGGCAACTGGTCTAATGAAGCCAACGACGGCACCAGCCCCAACGGCCCCGGCTACAGCACCTCGCTGGGCACCGGCTGCGTGGACGGGACTAACAAGGCCGGCCCCTATACCAAGTAGGGACGCTAGCTGGTTGTTGGTAGTTGACAACTGTTCGGCAACTACATCTTCTGCGAATGTCATCCTGAGCTCGGGTGCGGCACACAGAACCGCACCTGAGCGACGGACCTGCTTGCATTCTCACCTGCTTACTTGACTCCTGCCTTTTTCTTTACATTCCATTCTTTGAACCCGCACAGTTTCCTTCACAACACGATTGACACTATCCCCCGCGCGGTATTGAATGTCTGCCCGTTGCATGCTCGGAGTGCTTCACTCGCGACCCAAACCATCCAAAGGGGGCAAATTCAATGATTGAGCAATATATGGCTTTAGCCCTGCAGCCTACCATGCGGGGGTGCCGCAAGCGTTCTGAAGTCATGGCCAATATCCGCCACATTTCCGAGCTGATTGACGCCGCCGTATGGCTCAGCTCCATTGACCTGCCGGTTCGCCTCATCTGCGTGCCTGAGGGCTCCCTGCAGGGTTTCACCGACGAGGTGTTCGACTGGGATCACGAAAAGTACGTGGACGAACTGGCGCTCGACATCCCCGGAGAAGAGACCCAAGCTTTGGGGCGCAAGGCAGAACAGCACAACGCCTACATCATCGCCCAGGCCAAGGTGAAGCATCCCGCGTTTCCCAAGAAATTCTTCAATGCGGCCTTCATCATCGCGCCAACGGGCAAGGTCATTCACACTCACTACAAGCTGCAGGTTTTCGCCCGCGAACATTCCACCGTGCCCCACGACGTGTGGGACGAGTGGGTCAGGCTCTACGGCGACGGCCTCGATGCCTTCTTCCCGGTGGCCGACACCGAGATTGGCCGCATTGGCTGCAACATCTGCATGGAAGGTTCTTTCCCCGAAACCGCGCGCGGCCTGGCCATGAATGGCGCGGAGATCATCTATCGCCCCGCCTATCCCGAGCCTTATGTTGCCAACGGGCTTTGGGAAATCCAGAACCGCGCCCGCGCCCTGGACAACACCTGCTACGTGGTGGCGCCCAATCCGGCAAACTACTATTTGCTGCCCGAATCCACCGATGCGCTCGATACCTTTGGCGGCAAGTCCATGATTGTGGACTATCAGGGGCGCATGATCTCCGAGCACAAGTATGGCGCCGGGCCTTCCTATGCCGGCGGCATTATTGACGTGGAGGCGTTGCGCCAGTACCGCGCGCGCTCCCTGTGGGGCAACTGGCTGCGCGACCTTCGCACCGAGCAGTTCCGCTGCATCTACGAGCAACCGGTGTATCCCAAGAACCTGGGGCTGGAGAAGCATCCCGGACGGCACGCCGATCACGACCAGATTCGCCGCCGCGTGGTCGAAAGCATGCTCGACAGGGGCCTCTACCAGCAGCCTGCACTGAGCAAAGAGCAGCCCAAGGCGGAAGAAATTCCTGCCGACTGAGAGCAATCGCCGGCATCGGTGAACTGCCCCGCATTTGCCCGCGCCACAGTTCCTGATGACGCAAGACTACTTTTCTATGTGGGCAAATATGGTGCAACTGCCGGGTGCCCCAATCCTTTGCGGTTTGTGCAAAGGGTGGGTGCTCTGTTATGTCAAGCCCTTGACCGGAGCCGCCCGCGCGCATTTTATGTGCATCCGCTATCAGGTGATATATACGGTGTACGAGGTTTCTAGATTGACTTTTTTAACTCAGGCGTTATGCTTTGGCAGCAACTGGGGCGCCAGAAGGGAACGTGCTGACCATGCGTCGGCCTCATTGCTGCCCACTGTGCAACGATTTCAGCCCGGACACTACGCTGCAGAATTATGAAGTCACCGCCAAGGTCAACGGCGAGAACCGCCACGTGACCGGCCTCGCCGCCTTCATCTGCCACAAGGGGCATATCTTTTTCCTGCGCCGCAGCGACCTCGTCTTCGAGAACCTTCAGCCCCCAGCCGCAGTGAGAAAACTCCCTCCCACCGGCTCCTGAGGGCGGGCTACCCATTTTGCCCGCGCCGGTGGGTGGCGGATCCGCCGTGTCAAGCTCCATTCTGCTGGTCTTCAACGCAACTGCCTGAATTCAGAACACAATCAGGGCGCCTCCAAGGGCGCAGAATAGCCCTGCAATATTCCATACTGGTATTAGAGCATCGAGGAAAGAGATGCGAGCACTGGGTTGGGTCCGCAGCGGCTGCCAAATGCTGCTCCGTGTCTTGGTGTCTCTGTGGCGGAGATCACATCACCGGGGGCACGCTGATGCCCATCATAGCCAACACGCGGGTGAGCTCGCGGCGCACCACGGCGGCGGTGGCGAACAGGAATTTCTGCCGCGCCTCATCGGGCTCGCCGATAATCCGGTGCCGATGGTAGAAGTTGCTGAACAGCTGCGCCAACTGGAAGGCGTGTTTGGCGGCATAGGCCGGCTCGGTAGTGGCGATGCACTGTTCCACCACCTGCGAGGTCCTGGCTGCCGCCAGCCACAGCTCCCAAATTTCATTGCCGGCCTCGCCCTGCAGATACTTACCGAAGTCCACCTCCGCGGGCTTCACTTGCTCCGGCTCCACTCCCGCCTTGCGGAAGATGTTGCTGGCGCGCACCACGGCGTATTGCGCGTAGGGCCCGGTATCGCCTTCGAAGCTGAGGGCGTCCTTGAAGTCGAAGGCGATCACGGAATTTTTGGTGAACTTGAGCATGAAGTAGCGCAGTGCCCCCATGGCGATCTGGCGGGCGACGGTGTGGCGCTCTTCCCCGCTCAACTCGGCGTGGCGCGCGTCCACCTCCCTGCGCGCGGAAGTGATCAGCGCGTCCATCAGGTCGTCAGCCTTTACCCCGAAGCCGCGCCGTCCGGAAACTTCGATGTAAGCCTTGCCCCACTCGTCCTCGGAAAGCGTGTAGCCCAGCTCCTGGGCGCAGCGGGGAGTGAGGGCCACCATTTCGTAGGAAAAATGGGTGTAGTGGCCGGCCTGTTCGGTGTAACCCATGCCGCGCAGCGCCTCCACCACGGTGTTCTGGGCTTCCGCCTGGCGGGCGTCAATCACGTTGTAGATGGCGCTCACGTCGCCGAAGTGGGGGTGGCCGGGCTGGTTGTGCTCGTAATCGGTGGACACCCAGCACTGGCGCCGGTTGGGATAGCGGTAGAACTCGCGATAACCGAAGTCGCGCCCCAGCAGCCCGAACTTCCACAGGTGGTAGGCGATGTCCTTGCCCACGTAGCCGACCGTGCCATTGGAGCGCACAATTACTTTCTGGTCCTCTTCCGTGGCTTCAGCGGTGGTTTCCGACGCGCCCGCGGCCGCAGCCTTGGCCCGCCGCATCACCCAGCAGCCCGCGTTCTTGCCCTGGGTTTCGTAGGAGAGCACGCCGTGCTCTTTCAATTTCTGGAACGCAGCCTCCCAGAAGTGGAGGCGCAGGATCTCGCTTTCGCGGGGCAGGAAGTCGTACTCGATCTCCAGCCGCTCCATGGTCTCCAGGTGGAGCTTGATAATGGCGGTGGAAATCAGCTCCGCCATTTCGGCCAGCTCGTTGCCGCCCTGCTCGATGGCGTGCAGGACCCGGCCGCGCGCCTCCAGATTTTTCTTGTCCTGCTCGTACCACTGCGAGACGCGCGCGTAGAGGTCCCAGCAGTAGTAGTCAAAGCGCGGTTTGGGAGCGGCAATCAGCGCCTTGACGTCGCTTTTGGACTTCTCCTCCAGTTCGGTGAAGCCCACCACCACGTCCGCCACCTGTACCCCGGTGTTATCAATGTAATTCTGGATGTCCACGGTGTTGCCGGCGGCCCGCAACAGGCGAACGAAGGTGTCACCCAGGATGGCGTTGCGCAGGTGCCCGATATGCGCCGCCTTGTTGGGGTTAATGCTGGTGTGTTCCACCAGAATTTTGCCCGGCTGGGGCTCGGCCTCCATTCCCTGACCTTCCGCCAACGCGCGCGCCATGGCTCCCCGGTCCGCCCGGGCGTTAATGTAGCCAGCCCCGGCCAGCTCCAGCTTTTCGAAGCCCTCAATGGGACCGATGCCGGCAACGATTTCCTCGGCGATCTTGCGGGGCGGCTGGCGCAGCTTTTTGGCTAGTTCGAAGGCCAGCGGCAGGGCGTATTCCCCCAATTCCACCCGCGGCGGCTGCTCAATTACCAGGCTGGGAAGATCCAGGGCGTAGTGGCGGCGCAAAAAGGCTCGCACGTGCTGGGCAAGGCGTCGTTGGAGTTGGCTGTACAAGCGATGATGAGTCCGTAAATTGTTGAGAAAAAAGTGATTATAGCAAAGCCGAGCCGTGGCCACGGTTTGACGGCAACACTGCCCTTCCCTATGATGAAGGTTTCGGTAATCCTCCGGATTTTCGCAAGATAGCTATGCGCATTGCCTACCTTGACTGCTTCTCCGGCATCAGCGGCGACATGTTTCTGGGCGCGCTGCTGGACGCGGGTGTGCCCGCTGAGCTGCTGGAGAAGACCGTCCAGACGCTGGGGGTAGGCGCCCGGCTGGAGATTTCCCGGGTGAACCGCAGCGGCATTTCCGCCACCAAGGTGGATGTTTACTCCCATGGCGAGAAGGACTTGCCACGCGAAGAGTATGAAAAAACGCGGGAGTCAGGGGTCAGAAGTCAGGAGTTGGGACCCAGTATTCAGGCTTTGTCCCACGAAACCCATGGGCATGAGCACGGCCATGGGCACGAGCACAGCCACGAGCACGGCCATGGGCGGGGGCTGAAGGAAATCCGGGAGATTATCGGAGCAGCAAAAGGAATTTCGGAGACGGCGAAAAGTACCGCCATGGCCATTTTTGAAAATCTGGGTGCGGCGGAGGCGAAAATTCACCACGTACCCGTGGAGAGGGTTCACTTCCATGAGGTGGGGGCGGTAGACGCCATGGTGGACATCGTCTGCGCCGCGGTGGGGGCGGAGGCCCTGCAGGTCGAAGAGTGGATATGCTCGCCGCTGAATGTAGGCGGGGGCACGGTGGTGTGCGCCCATGGCACCTTTCCCATCCCCGCGCCGGCCACGCTGGAATTGCTGAAGGAGGCGCCCGTGTACTCTTCCGGCCCGCAGAAAGAGCTGGTTACGCCCACTGGGGCGGCCATCGCCAAAACCCTGGCCGCGCGCTTTGCCGCCTTCCCCAGCATGAATGTGAGGTCTACCGGCTATGGCGCGGGCACCCGCGATTTTGCCAGTTATCCCAACGTGCTTCGCCTGACGGTGGGCGAATCGGGCGCGGAGGCGCATGCCCCCACCGAGGAAGCTATCGCCGTTCTGGAAGCCAGCATTGACGACCTGAACCCGCAGGTTTTCGGCTACGTGATAGACCGGGCCCTGACGGAGGGCGCGCTGGACGCTTTTGGCACCCCGTTGCAGATGAAGAAGAACCGTCCGGGCATGTTGCTGACGGTGCTGGCGAGGCGAAGCGATGCCGAGCGCCTGGCCAAGCTGATTTTCGCCGAGACGTCCACGCTGGGGGTGCGCATTCGCCACGAGCAGCGGCAGGCGCTAAGCCGGCGCTGGGTGAGCGTGCAGACGCGCTGGGGCGAGGTGCGCATGAAGGTCGGCAGCCTGAACGGCAGCATCACCAACTACGCCCCGGAATATGAGGATTGCCGCAAGATCGCCGGCGAGCAGCACCTGCCGCTGAAGAGCGTGATGCAGGAAGCGATTCGCGTTTACCTGGCAGACGCGGTACCCCATCAGCATGGATAATAAGTTTTACATCACCACCCCGATTTATTACGTCAACGCGCGCCCGCACATCGGGCACGCCTATACCACCATTGTGTGCGATGCCCTGGCGCGGCGAAATCGCATGCTGGGCAAAGATGTCTTTTTCCTGACCGGCACTGACGAGCACGGCGTTCACGTGGAACGCGCGGCACAGGCGGCAGGCAAGCCGGCGCAGCAGTGGGTGGACGAGGTTTCCGCCTCCTTCCGCCAGCTCTGGGACCTGCTTGGCCTGACCTACAACAAGTTCATCCGCACCACCGACGCCGAGCACAAGCGCGGAGTGCAGGAGATGTTTCGCCGCCTGCGCGATAACGGCTACATCTACAAGGGCAAGTACACCGGGCAGTACTGCGTGTTTGACGAGCTCTACGTGGATTCGGCCGGCCCGGGCGCGCCCTGCCCGGAATGCGGCCGCCCCACGGAAACGGTGAGCGAGGAAAACTACTTTTTCAAGCTTTCCGCTTTCGAAGACAAGCTGCTGAAGCTTTACCACGACCAGCCTGATTTCATCCGTCCGGAAACGCGGCGCAACGAAGTGGCGTCATTTGTGCGCTCGGGCCTGCGCGACCTCTCGGTGACGCGCAGCACCTTCCGGTGGGGCGTGCCGGTGCCGGACGATCCCGGTCACGTCATTTATGTGTGGCTGGATGCGCTCAGCAACTACTGCACCGCCATCGGATTCGGCTCGCCCGAGCCAGCCGACCAGCAGCGCTTCCAGCGCTACTGGCCCGCCGACGTGCACATGATCGGCAAGGAAATCGTGCGCTTCCACTGCGTGTACTGGCCGGCGTTTCTGATGGCTGCCGGCCTGCCGCTGCCCAAAACTATTGTGGCCCACGGCTGGCTTCTTTTCGAGCACGACAAGATGTCAAAGTCGCGCGGCAATGTGGTGCGCGCACAAACCATCGTGGATACCATGGGCCGCGACGCCCTGCGTTATTTCCTGCTGCGTGAAATCGTTTTCGGGCAGGATGGCTCGTTTTCCTTCGACGCCCTGGTGCAGCGCTACAACGCGGACCTGGCCAACGATCTGGGTAATCTGGCCAGCCGCACGCTAACCATGATCACGCGCTACTTCGGGGGGCAGGTTCCGTACCCCTCGGCCACGGCCGCGCGCAAACCGGCGGATGACGAGATCGCGGAAATAGCCCGCCGCACCATCGCCGAATTTAACGCCCAGTTCGAGGAATTCCAGTTCTCCCGCGCTTTGGAATCCGCCTGGTCGCTGGTCAGCGCGGTGAACAAGTATCTGGTGGAAAATGAGCCCTGGACGCTGGGCGAAAAGCAGGACGACGTGAGCCGGGCGCGCCTGGGCACCATCCTTTACACCAGCGCCGAAGCCCTGCGGGTTCTGACCGCGCTGGTGAGTCCCGTGATTCCAGACTCCAGTGCACGCATCTGGACGCAACTGGGACTGGGCGAGATGGTGAACTTCAAGCTGGCGGAGCTGAAATGGGGCCAGCTGCAGCTGGGCACCAAGATCGGCAAGGTCGAGGCTGTCTTCCCCCGCGCCGATAAGAGCGCTGTAGAAAAGATGCAGGCAATGGAACAGCAACGAAGGACACCTACTGTGGAAACAGAAAAGAAACCAGTGGAAACCGTGCCAGAACATCCCGGCCGGGCCGTGGAAGTGAAGCCTGCGCCCGCGCCGGCGGCCTCGGCTGCCGGGGCCAGCGCCACCATGCCGGCTTCGCCCGGCAAAGCCAGCACGCCCGCCGTACCCGAAGGCAAGATCGGGATTGAGGATTTTGCCAAAGTGGAGTTGCGCGTAGGCCAGGTCAAAGTTGCGGAAAAGGTCAAGGGCGCGGACAAGTTGCTGCGCCTGGAAGTGGACCTGGGCAGCGAAGTGCGGCAGGTGGTGGCGGGAATTGCCGAAGCGTACGCTCCGGAGTTGCTGATCGGGCGCAAGGTGGTGATTGTAGCCAACCTCGCCCCCCGCAAGCTGCGCGGCCTGGTTTCCGACGGCATGATTGTGGCTGCCTCCGTCGGCGAGCAGGGCAAGCCCGTGCTGGCGAGCTTTTTGGAGGACGTGCCGATAGGTGCAAAGCTCAAATAGGAGCAGGGAGTCAGCAGTTGGAAGTAGGTTTTGCCCGGTTTGCTCTCGGCTTCGGCTCTCGGCCTTCGATGTTGAGTGGGGAAAGCACAAGGTCCCTCGACTCGCGCTCTTTCTCCCGCAAAGCGGATCAGTCGCGCTCGCTCGGGATGACAGATCATATTGACCATGTACCAGGGATATTGCTTATGCAGCCATCAATAGCTGAAAGCTGAGAGCTGACAGCCAAAGAGCCAAGAGCTAGCCAGCTAGGAGCTAGCAGCTGTGTTCATAGATTCGCACGCCCATCTCGAGATGACACAGTTCGATGGCGACCGCGGCCAGGTGCTGGAGCGGGCGCGCGCCGCCGGCCTGGAAACGATCGTGGCCATCGGCAGCGGTACCGGACCGGGTTCGCTGGCATGCGGCATCGAATTGGCGGAAAGACACGACTGGATACTGGCCACCATCGGCATCCACCCGCACGAAGCCAAGCTGGCAATGGACAGCGACTTCGCGGAAATGGAGCGGCTGGCCCGGCACCCTAAGGTGATTGCCTGGGGGGAAATCGGGCTGGACTATTTTTACGACCACTCGCCGCGGGAGGTGCAGCGCGAGGTGTTCGTACGGCAAATGGAACTGGCGCGCGCCGCCAAGCTGCCCATCGTGATTCATTGCCGGCCCTCCGACGGCAGCGACAACGCGTGGCACGATTGTCTTCACTTGATGCGCGAACACTGGGGTCCCAGCGGCCTGGGCGGGGTGCTGCACTGCTTTACCGGCCAACTGGAGCACATGCACAGGGCGCTGGACATGGGCTTTATCATTTCCTTTGCCGGCAATGTAACCTTCGCCAAGGCGCAGAACATTCGCGACGCGGCCCGCGAGGCGCCGCTGGACCGCATGTTTATCGAGACTGATTCGCCGTTTCTGGCGCCTGTGCCCCACCGGGGCAAGCGCAACGAACCGGCGTTTGTGGTGGAGGTGGCGCGTCAAATCGCGGACCTGCGCGGCCTTTCGCCGGAGCGGGTGGGCGAAGGCACCAGCCGTAACTTTTACGACTTTTTTAAATTGCATAGCTCTAATTCAAGTAGCACGCGATAATGGTGGTTTGACCGTATGCCTGAGAACTCATTCGATATAGTCAGCAAGGTGGACCTGCAGGAAGTCTCCAATGCCATGCAGCAGGCGTTGAAGGAAATCCATACCCGGTTCGACCTCAAGGACTCGAAATCCAACATTGTGCTGGAAGGCAAGGACGCCATCATCCTGACCTCGCAAGACGATTACAAGCTGAAGGCGGTGAACGATGTGCTGCAACAGCGCCTGGTCAAGCGCGGGGTACCCCTGAAGGCGCTCACTTACGGGGCGATTGAGCCGGCCGCAGGCTCGACTGTGCGCCAGAAAATCTCCATGCAGCAGGGCATCCCCACGGAGAAAGCTCGCGAGATCGTAAAGACCATCAAGAATTCCAAGCACAAGGTGCAGGCTTCCATCCAGGGCGACCTGGTGCGGGTGAGCGGCAAGGACCGAGATACCCTGCAGGCGGTGATTGCCCTGTTGCGCAACAGCGATTTCGGCATTGACATGCAATTCACCAATTACCGCACGGTGTGAGTGCAGCACCGCACGGTGGTGGGGCATCGCAGCAGTAGCGAACGATCTTAACGGAACGTGGCAACCATCGCTTCCATCACGCTGCAGTCGGTATTTGAGCTGGTGCGCGAGGACCTGCTCGCCATCGAGCGCGAGTTCGGCGCCGATACCGCATCCGACGTCCAGGTCATCACCGAAATTGGGGAGTACCTGCGCAACGGCGGGGGCAAGCGCATCCGTCCGGCGCTGCTGCTGCTTTCCGCCAGGCTCTGCGGCTATGAAGGCCGGGGCGCCATCCGCCTGGGCGCGGTGGTGGAGATTATCCATACCGCCACGCTGGTGCACGACGACATTATTGACGAGGCGCAGATGCGCCGCGGGCGCCCCTCCACCAACCATCAGTGGGGCAACTCACGCTGCGTGCTGGCCGGTGACTGGCTTTACATGCAGGCCTTCAAGCTGGCGGTGCAGGAGCGCAACTTCCGCATTCTCGACGTGCTGATAGACCTGACCCAGCGCATGGTCGAGGGCGAACTGCTGCAGATTGAGAAGCTCGGGCGCTGTATTTCCCTGGATGAGCATCTGGAACTCATCTACCGCAAGACCGCCTGCCTGTTTTCCGTGTGCATGCGCCTGGGAGGAATTCTGGGCGGGGTCTCCGCCGAGCAGGAAGAGCGGCTGGCGGAGTATGGCCGCAGCCTGGGAATGGCTTTCCAGATCGCCGACGACGTGCTCGACCTGACCGCCACCGAGGACGTGCTGGGCAAACCGGTGGCCAGCGACCTGCGCGAGGGCAAGGTTACACTGCCGGTAATACACCTGCTGGAGCACTGCGGCCCGGAGGAGCGCCAGAAAATTGAAGCTGTGCTGCGCGAACGCGCCTTCAACGGCTTCACCCACTCCGACATTCTGGCCATGCTGCAGCAATACGGTTCGGTGGAGGCGGCCACCCGCCGCGCCCAGGAATACGCGGAATCCGCCCGCCAGGCGATTTGCACCTTCCCCGACTCCGAAATCAAGCGCGCCCTGCTGTGGGTGCCGGGTTTCGTGGTTTCCCGCGAGAAGTAGAGCCCAACGCAGAGGACTTCTTTTCCGCGGATGAAGGCGGAATGGGACCGATATCGGAGACGTAACAAGTCACGTCTCTACCAGCCTTCGAAGTTGTCTCCGCCGCATACCGGTAGAGACGTTGCTTGTAACATCTCGCGCGTTTGTCTATGCGATCCCCATTTTCTTCTGCATGGCTTCCAGGGTCACGCCCTTGGTTTCCGGGTAGATGAACAGCACCACGAAGAACTGCAGCACCATCATGGCTGAGAAAAATACGAACGGATAAGCACCGGAGCGCGCGGCCACCATGGGAAACACTAGCGAAATCAGCCCGTTCATGAACCAGTGAGAAAAGCTTCCCAGGCTCTGGCCCTTGGCCCGGACGGTATTGGGAAAAACTTCGGCCAGGTACACCCAGATGACGGCGCCCTGGGAGAAAGCAAAGAAAGCGATGTAGCCGATCAGCAGCCACACCAGCTTGTCTTCATGGCGGCCGGTAAAGAACACGGCCGAGACGCCGGCCAGGCAGAGCGCCGTACCCACCGCTCCCACCAGCAGCAGAGTCTTACGCCCCAGTTTGTCTATCACCGACATAGCGATCACGGTGAACACCAGGTTGGTGAATCCCACCGCTACGGCTTGCAGGCTGGCCGAAGCCTGGCTGAAGCCGGCATGGGCAAAGATGTCGTTCAGGTAATAAAGAATGGCATTAATGCCGGAAAGCTGGTTGAACATGCCGATGGTGACGGCCAGAAAGATGGGCAGCTTGAACTTCCGGCTGAAGAGCGACTCCTGGGTCTGGCGCTGCTCCAGGTGGACAGATTCCACGATTTCCCGCAGGTCCTGCTCGTAATTTTCATCGCCCAGCGTGCGCAGCACCGCGCGCGCCTCTTCCACCCGGCCCTTCTTCACCAGCCAGCGCGGGCTGCGGGGAATGCCGAATAACAGCAGGAAAAACACGGCTGCCGGGATGGCGGCCACGCCGAACATCCAGCGCCACTCCGCCGCTTCGAAATGCGCCAGCCCGATCAGGTAATTGGAGAAGTAGGCGAGGAGAATGCCGAATACCACGCAAAACTGAAACAGGCCGACCAGGCGCCCACGCAGCCGTGCAGGAGCGATTTCCGCAATGTACATGGGGCCGAGCACGGAGGAACCGCCGATGCCCAGCCCTCCGATAAAGCGGAATGCCACCAGCGCATCCCAGTTCCAAGCCACAGCGCAACCCACCGCGGAGACCACGTAAAGCACGCCCAGAATGCGGAGGCTGTCGCGCCGGCCATAGCGCTCCCCGGGAAAGCCGGCCAGCATGGCGCCAAAGATGGTGCCCACCAGCGCGCTAAACACGGTGACGCCCAAGGACTGCGGGCTAAGCTGGTAAACGCGGGTGAGGGCGCTGGTGGTGCCGGAGATGACCGCGGTATCGAACCCGAACAACAATCCGCCCAGCGCACCCACAATGGTGCCCTTCACCAGGGCGGCATTAAGCGTTCCCCGGCTGGGGGATGGAATGGGGCGGGCAGCGGCGCTTGGTCCCGGATTCTCCATGCCCGCGAGATTAGCAGATTCGCAGGCCTGACCAAATTTCTCAGAATCCGGGCGGGCTCACTTCTTTGATTGCGGCGACATGTGGTAAGAGGGATGGGCGTAGGTGCCCGTGATACCCACCGGCAGCACCTCGCCGCGGTGGTTGCTTTTCAGAAAGGGACCCAGCGCCTTCAGCAGGAACGACTTGATGCCTGAGGTGGCGTTGGAGAGGCTGCTCTGCATGTGCAGCAGCCCGCGCAGGTTGATGCGCTCATTCACCAGGTTATAAGTGCCATGGATCTGCGCGCGCGCGCCAGGCACGGTAAAGCTGAGGTGGGTGAATGTGGCTACGCCGTTGTTCAGCGCCACCTGGCCTTGCAGGCCGGAAAGCACCCGCGCCGGATCCTGCTCGACCTTATCCTTCTCCCCACGCGCCCGCAGGCTGAGGTCGGTCAGTGACTTTTCAGTTTTAGGGCTGGTGAAATTCGCTCCGCCTATCCCGAATTGACCCTGTAATTGAACTTTCCGGACAAAGGCCGCGCGGCCCGGCGGGATGGTAACGTGGGCGCGAAAACTAGTAATGCCCACCAGGGGCGAACTGGGGTCCTTCACGAACAGCAGCAGCACATCCTCGATGCGTCCGTCGCGAACGGCGAAGTCGAGGGAGGCGGTTTTGCCCTGGCCGTTTTGCGTGCGCGCGATCCGTCCTTGCGCCGCAATGGTGGTGTGCCCCAACAGCGCCGCCGCGTTTTCCAGGGTGACGTCGGCATTGGTAGCGTCCACCAGCGCGCGGAATTGCCCGCTCAGCCGAAATTTGTGCCCGCTGTGGGCCGCTTCGAAATCGGGAGTGTCGGTGGTTCCCTGCACCTGCAGATCATGAAACGTGCCGCGAAACACGCCATCCGATGAGAGCGTTCCCGCAATTCCCCGGAACACGCTCAGGTCAGCGTGGCGGAAGGCGTAGCGGCCCGAAACCGCGGTCGAAGCCGCGCTCCCACTCTTCCACGGTCCAAAGCTGCCGCTAGCGGTGATCTCGCCCGGCGGCTTGGGATTTTCGACAACCGTGTGAAAGGTAAGCGCGCGTTCTCCGCCCAGCCCGCGTAGTCCGAACCGGCGCAGCAGGAATCGGGTGGGCTTGGCGCCGGCATTTTTCGGCAGGACGTCCAGAACTGCCCCATCTGCCACCAGTTGATCAATGATCGTGCCGCTCTGGTTGTTTCCTCCCAGGGACTGTCCCGTGCCGAAAGCCGGCAGGGCGACGTGCGTGCCCTGGGCGCGAACGATGGAAACGTGGCTGGTAAACAGCCCGAAGAAACTGCTGCGGATGGTCAGGGTGCGGATGGTCATGAGCGGCTGCGGATTCCGTTGCTTCTGAAATGTGACCAGCTCCGCCACACAGCCTGGATGAGGAAAGTACTCCGCCTTGAAGCTGCCGATCTGGACGGTAGTGGCGGTCGCCTGCTGCAGACGTTGAGTCACCCGCTCCCGCGTAAACGGCCATTTGATGGCCAACAGCACCGCGGCCACCGCCACGATTACCGCCAGCACGACCAAACTAATGATCAGCCACTTCTTCGCGGCCGCTCTGTGTGTGCCCGGAAGATCATCAATTTGCAGGTGACGAGTGGCCATGCCCAAAGCTCAATCAGATTGGATGCTGGTTCCGGTCGGTAAAGCCACCAGGGGTGCTCGGTTAGGTTGGCTTCTGGGAGTTTGGTAGGTCTTCTAAGCAGCCCCTCGCTGGCGCGGCGATTCTGCCACCGCCTCAGCGTAAAGGTCGGCATACTTTCCCACCATCAGCTCCAGGGAAAAATTTTCCTCCACGTAACGGCGCAGCGCGGCCGGATCGAAGTTGAGCTGGGTGACCCGCTTGGCGAGCTCCCGCACCGAGCGGCAGACGTAGCCGGAAACCCCGTCCTTCACCACCTCGACCACCGACCCGCCGCCCAGGGCCAGCACCGGCGTGCCGCAGGCCATGGCTTCCACCATCACCAGCCCAAAGGGTTCGTTCCACTGGATGGGAAACAGCATGGCCAGGGAATTTCCCAGCAACTCGTTCTTGGCACGCAGGTCGGCCAGCCCGATGTATTCGATGAACTGCCCATCAATTTCCGGTTTGACCTTGGCTTCAAAGTAATCGCGGTAGGCAGGTTGCACGTCGCCCGCAATCTTCAGGGGAATACCGGCGCGCTTGGCCACGTCAATCGCCAGGTGCACGCCCTTGATGGGCGCGATTCGACCAATGAAGCTCAGGTACTGCTGCTTGTGCGTGCGCAGCTCATAGGAAGCCAGGTCAATGCCATGGTGGATGGTGCGCATGCGCGGCATGGACTCCTGCCGGCATTGCGAATCGCTGATGCAGACGTAGTTCACCTGCGGATAGTGAGCGTATATTTCCGACATTTTGGGGTCGTGCGGCCCATGCAAGGTGCAGACTGCCGGCAGGTCCACGAAACGCAAATAGGTAAGCACGGGGGCGGCGTGCAAGTGCAGCAGGTCGCAGCAGGAGGCGGCATCCTGCATCGCCCAGGCGCTGTGCTCCGCCTCTTTCAAAAAGGCGTGGCTATCAACCTTGATGGGCCACTGCGCGGTGGGATAAAGCCAGCGCTTTTCCACCCCCACGGTGGACTCGCCGTTGGTATAGACCACCGCTTCCAGGCCGCGCTTCTGCAGCCCTTCCGCCAGTTGCGCAATGAACAGCTCTGTGCCTCCGTAGTCCTTGGGAGGAACGCTGATGAAGGGTGGAGCAATCAGCCCGATTCTCATTCCACTCCGGCCCGCCCACGCGACCAAGGCCACTCAGTTCTGATCCATTTCTGTGGTCGGAATGTTGTCTCTCCCTGCGCAGAGCAGTGCGGCTCGCCGCCTGCCTGATAAATGATTTCGGAAGGGCGGCAGCTTCAACTGCGGCGTGACAGCCGCAAGCCGGCCGGCTTTAGCTGCTGAGGTAACCCTACACGGATCGCAGCGCATCGATCGGGTCCGCCGAAGCAGCTCGTGCGGCGGGAATCGCCGATGCGAGAAGCGCCATCAGCATCATCAGCGAAATGCTGACCAAGTAGATGAATGGGTCGGTGGCGCTGACTTCGAATAAAAAGGCATTCACCAGGCGCGAGGCGGCCAGCGCTCCGAGCACACCTAAGGCGCATCCCAAGAGCGCTAATTTGGCGCCCAGAGTGAGGACCAGCCGCGCGATGCCGCCCCGCCGCGCGCCCAGCGCCATGCGGATGGCAATCTCGTGGCGGCGCAGCGAAACAGAAAACGCGACCACGGCATAAATCCCGGTAACGGCCAGCAGGAGCGCGCCCAGGGCAAAGGCGGTGATCAGGCCGGTATTGAAGCGGCGCGGCGCTTCCACGTTGGTGATGGCCTCAGTCATCGGTTCCACTTCCTGCAATGCGAGCAGCGGATCTACTTCCGCTACGGTCGAGCGCAGGGTGTGGACCATCTGCCCGGGAGGAAGCACCGAGCGCAGGGTGATGTACGCGCCCGAAGGTTCAATGAGCTTTCCCGCGGGTTCAAGACCGAAAAGAGTACCGGGCTGCTGCGCCGGAAAATACCACTGTTCCATGTTGGGTTCATCCCCGGAGCCAAGCTTGGTATCGCCCACCACCCCCACCACCGTTGCCCAGGGCAGCCCCTTCTTCGGATTGCCGACGTGAAGGCGCTTGCCAACGGCACGCTGCCCCGGCCAGCAATGCCTGGCCATGGTCTGGTTGACGATTACAACCGGGAGCGAAGTGGAGTTGTCCTCCGGGCTGAAGTAGCGGCCATCGAGCAAGGGGATGCGCAGGGCGCGGAAATAGTCGCCGTAGGTGATGACAAAGGGGGCGAATTTCAGCTTCCATCCGTCTGTGGGCTCGCCCTCGATGGTGTAGGTGGATTGCGGGAAAAAGCCGACGTCGGGAACGACGCTGCTGATGCCGGCCGCAGCCACGCTGGGCTTGCCGGACAGCCGGTCCATTACTTCCCGATTGAACTGCTCCACCGCCGCCCGAGTGGAATACTGCCGCAACGGCAGTTCGTAGCCCGCCACCAGCACGTGGTCGGGACGGAAGCCGGGGTCCACCGCCCGCATTTTCTGGAAGCTGCGCAGGAAGGCGCCCGATGCGGTGAGCAGCACCAGTGCGATGCCAATCTCCGAGACCACCAGGGCAGAGCGCAACCAGGCATGGCTGGAGCCGCTGGAGGTTCGAATGCCCTCCTTGAGGTTTTCTATGGGGTCGGTGCGCAAGGCCGCGAATGCCGGCGCCAGGCTGCAGAGGGCGCCGGTCAACACCGCCAGGAGGAGAGCAAAGGCGGTGACGGTTGCGTCCATGGAGATGGAGTCCACGCGCGGCATGGAATCGGGGAGAAGAGTTAAGGCGGTTCGAATCGCTGCGGCGGCAAATCCCAGGCCGAGCAGGCCCCCGCTGACACTCAGCAGGAGGCCCTCCAGCGCAGATTGGCGGAGGATAGCGCCGGAACGCGCCCCCAGGGCCAGGCGCACGGCATACTCCCGCCGCCGCCGGATGGCCCGCACCAGCAGCAGCCCGGCGACATTGACGCAGGCCAGCAGCAAAACCCCAGCCACGGCAAGAAAGAGGGTTCGCAGCAAGGGGCGAACGTCCGATACTTCGTACTCGCGCAGCGGCTTGACCAAGCCCTGAATGTGAAGGGCCGCCATGCTGGGCGGAAAACTGCGCATGATCAGCCTGGCCACGCGGTCGGCATCCTGCGCGGCTTGCTCTGGCGTGACGCCACCCTTAAGCCGCGCCACCAGTTGGTATCCCCAGAAACCGGCGTGCTCGTCGGAAAGCTCTTCGGGAGTCACGCTCATGGGCACCCATAGCCGCGCCTGGTCGAGGGGACCCTCCGCAAAGGGAAACTCAAAGCTCCTCGGCATCACGCCGATAATCGTGTAAGCCCGTCGGTCGAGGACGAGCGAACTGCCCAGTACACCCGGGTCGCGGTGGTACCGGGTGAGCCATAAGGCATAACTAAGGACGGCGAGCGGCTGGCGCCCCTTCTCTTCCTGCTCTGTAAAAACACGGCCAATCAGCGGCTGAACGCCCAGCGTAGGGAAGACGCCGGCAGTAAAGCGAGCGGCGGTGATTTCTTCTGGCGTGGCCCCGCCGGAAAGCTCGTAATTGATATTGATATAGCCACCCAGCGAGGAAAAGGCTTTGGTCGCCTCCGAATAGATGCGCATCTCGCGGGCCGTCACGTTACTGCCGAGACCGTTTTGCAGCTGATCTCCCACCAGCACCAGGCGGTCGGGATCCCGAAATGGAAGCGGCCGCAGGAGAATGCCTTCCACCAGCGAGAAGATGGCGGTGGTCGCGCCGATGCCCAGGGCCAGGGTAAGGACAACTGTCAGAGTAAAACCCGGGGCTTTCCGCAATTGCCGATATGCAAATCGGAGATCCTGTGCGAGTGCGTTCATTCGCTCTCCTCAGCCTGGCTGTACACCAGCGGCCGACACCGCCAAGATTAAATGACGTTATGAGCCGCTTTTCAATCAGAAACGCTGCGCGCCGGCGCCCCGCTTTCGATTCGGCAAAAACGCCCGCCCTGGGGCACAATGTGAATAATGCTTCGCTTGGCAATGTTCCTGGGCCCGTGCGCATTTGCAGCTTTTCTGCTGGCTGCCGGAACTGCCGCGCCACCCGCCCCCACCTTTTATCGCGACGTTCTTCCCATCCTGCAGCAGCGCTGCCAGAGCTGCCATCGCCCGGGTGAAATCGCGCCCCTGACGTTCGTCAGCTACGAGCAGACCCGTCCTTTTGCCCAGGCCATCCGCCAGGCGGTCACGACAAAAAAGATGCCGCCGTGGTTTGCCGATCCCTGCTGCGGCCACTTCGCGAATGATCCTTCGCTGAGCCCGCAACAGCTCGCGACCCTATCTGCCTGGGCGGAAGGCGGAGCGCCCGCCGGCAACCCGCACGATGCGGCCCCTCC
>DATJEH010000008.1:0-12260 GCA_035496875.1 Terriglobales bacterium
CCAAGGTGGGGGGGCGGGAGGAGTTGGCGGCGGTGGAGGCCACGTAGGGATTGAGTAATTGAGTAATCGGGCAATTGTGTAATTGTTCAAAATGGGGCGCTTCAGGCGATAAAGGTGTCGGCCGCCGGCCATCAGGAATCAAGGGCCCGAGGCCTGAAGGCCCTCGGGATGACGCCCTCCTAGGGAGCGCAGTCGCGGGCGAGGGCGCCCGCGCCACAAGGGCCAAGACGAGCCAAGGCCAAAGCCAAAAGTGTCCGCGACTTCTTCGGTGAAGGGTTTATTCGTAGCGCAACGCCACCATGGGATCCACGCTGGCGGCGCGGCGGGCAGGCAGGCCGCCGGCCACGAGCGCGACCAGGGCCAGCAGCAGCACGGCCATGACAAAGACCAGAGGGTCGGCGGCACGGACGCCGTAGAGCAGAGAGGAAAGCAGGCGATCCGCAGCCAGGGCCGCAATCAGGCCGATGCCCAGGCCAATTACCGCCAGGCGCGCCACTTCCTTCAAGATCAGGCCGGCAACGTTTTCGCGCGTAGCACCCAGAGCCATGCGAATGCCGATTTCGCGGGTGCGCCGGGTGACCACGTACGCCATCACGCCGTAGAGGCCGATGGCGGCCAGCGCTGCAGCCAGCAGTCCCAGGCATAGCGAAAGGAAAGTGAGCAGGCGATCGGTGAATACGGTGTCATTCACCTGTTCGACGAGGGTTTCCAGGTCGTAGACCGGGAGGTTGGGATCGAGGCTCTGCACGGTTTTGCGCAGAGTGGCAGCCATAGCCGCGGGATCGCCGGCGGTACGCACATAAAAGGTGGCGCGGCCGAAGGTTGGATCCTGGGCGTAGGGCTCATAGACGAAGGGACGGATGGGATCGCGAGGATCGGAGTGCTTGCTGTCCTTGACTACGCCGACAATTTCAACATCCGGCTTGGCATTGCCGGGGCCAGTCCGGAGGTGGAGACCCAGAGGATTACGCCCAGGCAGGAAGCGGCGGACGAAGGTTGCATTGACGATGGCAACCTTGGGATTACTGGCGTTGTCGGAGTCACGGAACTCGCGGCCGGAGAGCAGGGGAGTTTCCAGGGTGGCAAAGTAGTCGGGTCCCACATCGTTGCGCCAGACGTGCATATCTTCGTTTTCGCGGGCGGTGTAGCCCTCGAGGGTGACGGAGGAGCCCCAGTCGCTGTTGGAGAGAATCGGAATGCTGGCGGCGCTGGCGGAGTTGACTCCAGGCGATGTGGCGATGGACTGGCGCAAGCGGTCCACGAAAGCGATGGCGCGCGGCGGCGAGTAACGGTTCAGCTCCGGTGCGATGGTAAATTCCATGACGTGCTCGGTGCGCAGGCCCAGATCAGTATTCTTCAGGTTAAGCATACTGCGGGTGAAGAGGCCGGCGGCGGTAAGCAAGACAGCGGTGAGGGCCACCTGGCCGACGATCAGCGCTTTACGCAGGCGCACGCTGGAGAGGCGGTGGGAGACGCTGCTGCCCAGGTCCTTCAGTGAGGTTTGCAGATCGGCGCGCGCCGCGCGCAGCGCGGGAAGCAGGCCAAAGAGGACGGCGGTCAGCAGGGAAAGGGCAATGGCGAAGGCCAGAATGCGGCCGTCGAGCTGCTTTTGCAGTCCTAAAACTCCAACGCTCTCCCGCATGGTTTGGACCAGAAGTCCGAGGGTCCAGCTTGCGAAAAGTATGCCGGCGGCGCCGCCCAGGAGGGCGAGGAGGAGATTCTCGGTGAACAACTGGCGGACGAGACGCCAGCGGGCGGCACCGACGGCCAGACGCACGGCAATTTCACGCTGCCGGGCCTCGCCGCGGGCCACCAGCAGGCTGGCCAGGTTGGCACAGGCGATCAGAAGCACCAGGCCGACCATCAGGGTAAGCATGATCAGCGGCTGACGGGCGTCGGCCTGAAGAATGGGACGGCCGTTGGAACCGGTTTCGAGCAACAGGGGACGGGAGAGGAACCGCTGCTGCGATTGCGGGGAGATTTTCATGAGCGGCAGTTCGGATTGCAGCAGGGCATGGTAGACGGGTTGGAGAGCAACCTGGGCGCGGTCGCGAGTGAAACCCGGTTTGAGCCGTCCAAGAATGGCCAGCCAGTGATCCTTGGGGTCCTCCAGGCCATTCCAGTTGGGGGTCATCTGCGGCTTCATGGTGATGGGAATGAAGACGTCGGTGAACGCACCTACCTGCACGCCGGTAAAGGCAGGACGGGCCACGCCCACAACGGTGAGCAGGGTGCCGTTGACGCTCAACTGCTTATTGAGGATGGCGGGGTCGCGGCCGAAATGGCGCGTCCAATAGCCGTAGCTGAGCACGGCCACGGGATTGGCGCCGGGAGCGGTTTCGTCCTGAGCGGAGAAGACGCGGCCCAGGATGGGCGTCACGCCCAGGACCTGGAAGTAATTGCCGGAGACGAGTTCGCCGACTGCGCGTTCGGTGCTGCCCTGTCCGGCCACGCTCAAAGGTACGGCAAAACGAGCCAGCAGACCGGAGAAGGCCGGGTTGCGGTCGCGCAGGTCCTTGTAGAGGGGATAGGAGAAGGAGGCGGCATCGTCGCCGTCGCTGGAGGTGTGGCCGGGCTTCTCACCAGGGGAGCGCAGGACCACCAGTTGCTCCGGATTGCGCACCGGCAAAGCGCGCAGCAGAACCTGGTAGGTAAGGGAAAAGATGGCGGTGTTGGCGCCAATGCCCAGGGCCAGCATGACGACGGCCACGGCGGTGAAGGCGGGCGACTTCAGCAACATGCGAATGCCGTAACGGACATCCTGCAGCAATGTGTCCATGGTGCCTCCCGGTCGAGGTGCAACGCGCCTACAGCGACACTAAGCCCGGCTGGTTGGGTAGCAAATTCGCTGCCGTGCGGCTAAAGGTAAATGGCTGGTTCTAAAGGGGCTATCGGGGCGAGGGGCGGGGCTTTGTTGCCCGGGTGTGCGCTTGTGGGACAGCACAGTCCGGAAGCGAACAGTGAGGAGTGGGCGATATATGATGAGTTCCGATGCCAAAAAAAGGTCGCAGATTCGGGCTTCCGCTGAAGGACGATATTCTCGCCGCCAAGCAGCGCAAGCCAATCCCGCACGAGTTCGTGCTCGAGGAACTGGCACCGCTGCTGCCGCGAACCAATCCGATGTTCGGCTGCCTGGCAGTGTACATCGGAGAAAAGATTGTGCTGGTGCTGCGCGACAAGCGTGATAAGCCGGAGGACAACGGGGTGTGGCTGGCCACCACCGAGGAGCACCACGAGAGCCTGGGGCACGAGTTTCCCAGCATGCGTTCCATTGGGGTGCTGGGGAAGAAGGTAACCGGGTGGCAGGTGCTGCCGGCGGATGCGGCGGATTTTGAGAAGGCGGCGCTGCACGCCTGCGAGTTGATTCTTGGCGGCGATCCGCGGATTGGGAAGATACCGGGAGCACGGCGGAGTCCCGGGAGAAAACACAGCGCGGCCGGCAAGAATCGGCAGCGTTCCCCGCGTTGACGCAGTTTCTACAGGCAAGTAGCCTACAGGCGGAGTGCAGCAGTGATCGGCGAATTAATCAGCCACTACCGTATTGTTGCGCAAATCGGACAGGGAGGAATGGGTGTTGTTTACCGCGCCCACGACGAGGTTCTGCAACGAGACGTTGCTTTGAAGGTAGTAGGCGAGGGCGAGGTGCGGGAAAAGCTCTCGCGCGAGCACTTGCTGCATGAGGGCCGGGCCGCCTCCGCTCTCAGCCATCCCAACATCTGCACCATCCACGAGGTGGGAGAGTTCAAGGATGAACTCTACATGGTGATGGAGCTGGTGGAAGGCAAATCATTGAGGGAGTTGATTGGGCGCGATGGGCTGGCAGTTGAGACGGTGATGCGCTATGGGGCGCAGATTGCGGGCGCGCTGGCCCACGCGCACAGCCGCAACATTGTTCATCATGACCTGAAGAGCGCCAACATTTTGGTGACACCACAGGGCCTGGTCAAAGTGCTCGATTTCGGGCTGGCCCGGCGCTTGCCCAGGCTGGCGGACGATGAGGCCACGCAAAGCCTGGGTCCGGGCGAAAACGCCGGCATGGCCATGGGCACGCTGTTCTACATGGCGCCCGAAGTTCTGCGCGGGCAACCTGGGGACTACCGCAGCGACTTATGGGCGCTGGGGACGGTGATGTATGAAGCGGCCTCAGGACAGCTGCCGTTTCGTGGAACCACCGGCGTGGCAGTGGGCTCGGCGATTCTGCACGAGCCGGCCTCGCCGCTGCCGGAGCGCATACCGCCGGGCCTGCGGGCGATCATCCAGCGCTGCCTGGCCAAGGAACCGGGACAGCGTTACCAGCAGGCGGCGGAGGTGCAGGCGGCGCTGGAGGCGGTGCAGTCCTCCTCCGCGGTTCCCCAGGCGCCCGAGCAACGGGGGCCGCTGACCACGGTGCATCGCGGCATTCGCCACCTGCGGGTGAAAAACGGCGATGTGCTGCTGATGGTGGGGACCATCAAGGGACTGTTCCTGCTGCGGTCAAACCGGGACCGCCGCCGCTGGGAGGTGGCCGGGCCCTATTTTCATGGGCAGTCCATCTACGCTCTGGCTTATGACGGACGGCAAGGACGGCACCGGTTGTGGGCGGCGACGCACACCTTCTGGGGTACTTTTCTGCGGTCGAGCGATGATTTCGGCAAGGTGTGGACGAATCCCGCGGAAGCCAACCTGAAGTTTCCGGCCGAAACGGGGGCGGTGTTGAACAACATCTGGCAGATTTGCCTGGGGCGTGCCGAGGAGCCGGATGTGATGTACTGCGGGGTGGAACCGGCGGCGCTGTTTGAATCGCGCGACGGGGGAGAAACGTGGTCGCTGGTGCGAGGGTTGTTTGATCATCCCCATCGGCCGCGCTGGGTGCCGGGCAACGGCGGTCTCACGCTGCACACCATCGCCCTGGATCCTTCGAACAAGGAGCGCATGTACGTGGGCATTTCCGCGGGCGGCGTGTACCGGAGCGATGACAGCGGGCAAAACTGGCGGGCGCTGAACCGAGGCATACGGGTGGTCTACCAGCCGGAGAAATACCCCGAGTTCGGCCAGTGCGTGCACAAATTTGTGATGCACCCGGAGCGGCCTGAGCGCCTGTTTCTGCAGAATCACTGGGGCCTGTACCGTTCCGAGGATTGTGCAGAAAGCTGGCAAGACGTCGCTAACGGGGTGCCATCGGACTTTGGGTTCGCCATGGTGACACATCCGCACAATCCGGACTGCGTGTATATCCTTCCGGTGGAGTCGGATGAGTTTCGATGCGCTCCGGAGGGCCGGTTGCGGGTGTACCGAACGCGGAACGCGGGGGCGTCCTGGGAGCCGCTGATGCGGGGCCTGCCGCAGAAGGGGGCGTACGAGACCATCCTGCGCGACGCCATGACAGCCGATGGGCTGGATCCGCATGGCCTTTACTTCGGGACGCGCAGCGGCCAACTCTACGGCTCTACCGACGAAGGAAGAACGTGGAAGAAAATTCTGGAGGGGCTGCCCGCGGTAGTGTGCGTAAAAAGCGCGGTGATTGGCGAGCCGCGGCTTGCGCGCGGTGCAAAGGCGAGCAGGGCGCCGGGGGGCAGGCGAGCGAAACCGGCGGCGGAGAAAGGCAAGAAAAAGCAGGCTGGGCGGCGGTGATCACATTTCACATCCCGGGCCCGTTACGTTCCTTCAGCGGCGGGCGCAGCGAGGTGGAACTCCAGGAGGATACGGCGACGGTGTTCGAGGCATTGCAATCCCTGTGGACTGCGTGTCCGGGTATGCGGGACCGGGTTGTGACGGAGCAGGGGCAGGTGCGGGAACACATCAATATTTTTTTGGGCAAGGAAAGCATTCGCTATACCGGAGGGCTGGCCACGCGGGTGCCTCCGGGAAGCGAAATCTCAATCGTGCCCGCCATCAGCGGAGGGAGCAGCCCGCCGTTTGCCAATGTTGCGGGAAAGAAATACCTGAGCCTGGCCAGCTTTCGCAAGAACGGGCAGGCGGTGCGCACGCCGCTGTGGTTTGCCGAGCAGACGGGTAAGCTCTACGTGATGACGCGGGACGATTCGTGGAAATATAAGCGCATCCGCAACAATCCGCGCGTGCTGGTGGCCCCATGCACGGCGCGCGGGCGCATCACGGGGCCGGACATGGAAGGGCGCGCCAGAATTCTTTCGCCCGGAGAGTTTCCGGTAGCCCGGGGCGCGTTAAAGCGGAAGTATTGGCTGATGCGGCTGCCGTTCTGGAGCAAGCGCAATATCTTTATGGAAATCACGGGCGGCTAGATATAGCGGTCGCCCCATGTGATACCAGGTGAAGGGACTTAGGCGAAACCAGCCAGCTCTAATTCAAGATGAACTAATCCCCCGCAACTGCGAGCGACAGAATCGTCTGGCCAGTTGGCTTTCGCGGGCGAGGGCGCCCGCGCCACAAATGCACAGGCACAGAGTTTTCTAACAAACTATGGCAAAAGGGAGGTAGAATACGCGCCGATTCCAGCAGGGCCCACCGCCATGCTCCAAGCGGGGAAGGAGAAGTCAAGATGAAGAGACTTATAGGAAAGTGTAGTGTCTTTTCGGTGCTGGTGTTGACGGCCGGGTTGTTGGCAACGCCCGTTATCAGTGCGGCAGGTGGCCGCCAGGGCGAAGACATGGGTAAATCGGCCTCGAAGGAAATGGGTAAGCAGCACAAGCAGGACCGCTGGGAAGGCTTTATCACCAGAAGTGATAAGAGCAAGAACAAGCTTACTGTCCGCCAGGTAAGTTCAGGGGTGGAAAAGGACGTTGTGTATGACGAATCCACGCAATGGACGAGCCAGGAACACGGCAGCAAGAAGGTCAATGCGATTGATGCCGCGCAGGTGAAAGATCACGATCGGGTCATTTGCCTGGGCAGTTATGACAAGAAGGGGGTGCTCCACGCCACGCTGATCTCTAAGCGTCTGACGCACGGCGAAGATTAGAGGCGCAAGGGTGTTGGACGACCTCAAGCAGGGGCCAGCGTATGTTGTTGCCATCCGCACTACGTTTTTCGGAAGTGATGGGGGCCGGTTCGAAGTCGGACCGGCCCAAAATTTATTAAAGCCCTACTCTGCCGCCACCAATTCTCCCACGACGGCGGGCTCGGCGGCGCTTTCCTGAGCGTCCACAACAGCGATGGTGGTGATGTTAACCACGTCGTCCACATCGGCGCCGCGGGGCAGCAAGTGCACCGGTTTCTTCATGCCCATGAGCATGGGGCCCAGAGTTTCCGCCCCGCCGATTCGCGCCAGCAGTTTGTAGGCAATGTTGGCGGAATCGAGGTCGGGGAAGATGAGTACATTTGCTCCCCCGTGCAAGGTGGAGAAGGGGTAATCGCGCTCCAGCAGTTCGGGAGTGACGGCCACATCGGCCATCATTTCGCCGTCCACGATCAGGTAAGGGTCAGCCTGCTTCACCAACTGAGTGGCACGCCGCATCTTTTCCACCTGGGGATGTTTGGTGCTGCCAAAGTTGGAGAAGGAAAGCATGGCGACCCTGGGCTCGACGTCGAAACGGCGGGCGGCGTGGGCGGTACAGAGAGCGATTTCAGCCAGGTCCTCGGCGGCGGGGTCAATATTCACGCTGCAATCGGCGAGAAACATGAGGTCGCCCTTGCGGGTGATCATGACGTAACAGCCTGCGACCTTGTGGGCGCCCTCGTGGACCTGGATAACCTGTAGTGCGGGGCGGATGGTTTCAGGGAAATGCTGGGTAACGCCGGAGACCAGGGCGTCGGCATCGCCCATGCGCACCATCATGGAGCCAAAGTAGTTGCGGTTTTTGATGAGCCCGCGGGCCTCGGCCAGGGTCAATCCTCGGCGCTGCCGAATGCGGTAGAGTTCGTATACGTAAGGCCGCTGCAACATGGAGGTGGCGGGCTCGACGATTTCCATGCCGTGCAAGGGCACTTCCAGTTCAGCCGCCCGGGCCTGAATGGCCGATTCCGATCCCAAAAGAATGGGATTGGCGATCTTCTCCTCCACCAGGATGTGACAGGCGCGCAAGATGGTGTCGTTGTCGCCTTCGGGGAAGACAACGCGCTGGGGCTTGATTTGGGCCTTGTGCACCATCATGCGCACCACCTCGTGGGCTTTGCCCAGGCGGCACTCGAGCTGTTCGCGATACTGAACAATATCCACCGGTTCCTGGGCGACGCCGGTTTCCATGGCAGCGCGAGCCACGGCGGAAGCCTCCCAAACCAGCACGCGAGAATCGAAGGGCTTGGGAATGATGTAATCGGGCCCAAAGGCGAGGCGCTCAACGCCGTAAGCGCGGCAGACGCGGTCGGGCACGTTCTCCTTGGCCAGCGCGGCGAGGGCGCGGGTGGCAGCCAGCTTCATTTCTTCGTTGATGGCGGTAGCGTGTACATCGAGGGCACCGCGGAAGATGAAGGGGAAGCCGAGCACATTGTTAACCTGGTTGGGATAATCGGAGCGCCCGGTGGCCATAATGATGTCGGTGCGGACGGCGCGGGCTTCGTCGTAGGTGATTTCGGGATCGGGGTTGGCCATAGCGAAGACAATTGGTTTGGGGGCCATGGAGCGGATCATGTCAGGGGTAAAGGCGCCCTTCACCGACAGGCCGACGAGCACGTCGCAGCCCTCGACGGCTTCCGCCAGGGTACGAAGCGGAGTAGCGAGGGCGAAGCGCTCCTTGTAGGGATTCATACCTTGCTTGCGGCCGGCGTAAACCACGCCTTTGGTGTCGGCCAGGATGATGTGCTCACGCTTCACGCCGAGGCGAACGTAGTGTTCCGCGCAGGCGATCCCCGCCGCTCCTGCCCCATTCACGACCAGCCGCACATTGCTGATGTCTTTGCCCACCAACTCCAGGCCGTTCAGCAGGGCGGCTCCGGAAATGATGGCGGTGCCATGCTGGTCGTCATGGAAGACGGGGATCTGCATCGTCTTCTTCAGGGTTTCCTCGATCAAGAAACACTCGGGCGCCTTGATGTCTTCGAGATTGATGCCGCCGAAAGTAGGCTCCAGCAGCTGGCAAAGGCGAATCACGTCTTCCGGGTTCGTGCTGTTCACTTCCAGGTCAAACACGTCAATATCGGCAAAGCGCTTGAACAGGACGCCTTTGCCCTCCATGACGGGCTTGCCGGCCAGAGGCCCGATGTGTCCCAGGCCGAGGACGGCGGTGCCATTGCTGACCACCGCGACCAGGTTGCCGCGGCTGGTGTACTTGAACGCATCGTGGGGGTTCTTCTGGATTTCCAGGCAAGGTTCGGCGACGCCGGGAGTGTAGGCCAGGCTCAAATCGCGTTGGGTGCGGCAGGGCTTGGTGGGTGTGACTTCGATTTTGCCGGGTCTGGCCCCGAAGTGGTAGTCGAGCGCGTCTTGCTTAGAAATGGCCATGATGGCTCTCCCCGCGTGCTGGCAGCACGGCTTCCAGAAAATGTTCAGCAACCTCATTGTCGGTGGGTGGAAGCGGGGCGGCGGTGACTTTGCGCACAGAGACAGGTGATTTGAAGCACACCAATTCCCTCCCCGCCGGCGGCGAAGCAGGGGGGCGCGCCGGCCTAGCCGCGGGTAGATCTGGCGGGCGCGGTGCCGGCATGCTGCCGGGCGGGTTCTTCATCCCGGAAGGCGGCCAGGCGGCGCCGGCGAAACTCGGTTACATCCATATCGTCAGCGCGCAAAGCGGTTTCCTCTTCCGCCCATTCCCGGGCCTCGGAGTGTTTGAGCTTCTGCAGAAGCTGGGCGGCGCAGGCGTCACAGCAAAAACCTTTCAGGTACTGCCGTTCGTTGTTCTGGTTTTGCGTACAGTACTCATACTGAAAGATAGGCAGGCTGGCGCCACACAGTTCGCAGGCATCAGGCGCTTCGCAAAATAAAGGGTCAAAGCTGGCAAAAAACAGGCTGTCGTTCATAGTGCAACCTCCAATGTGCTACCAGGTTCCGCCGGCCAGGTAGTCGTTCATAGCGCGGGCGGCGCGGCGTCCGGCAGCCATGGCGAGAATCACGGTGGCGCTACCGGTAACGATGTCGCCGCCGGCGAACACACCTTTCCGGGAAGTGCGCTGGGTGGCCGGATCGGCCTGGATGTAGCCCCAGCGGTTGGTCTGCAGTCCGGGCGTGGTGCTCTGAATGACGGGATTGGCGCTGGCGCCGGCGGCAATCACGGCCACGGCCAGAGGCAGTTCGAATTCGGAGCCGGGGAGGGGCAGCGGGCGGCGGCGACCGGAAGCATCGGGCTCGCCAATTCCATGCGCACACAACGCGCGGCCCGGAGCCAGCCCTGGCGATCGGCGAGAAACTCGAGGGGAGTGGCCAGCAGGTAAAATTCAATGCCTTCATCGCGGGCGTGGCGCACCTCTTCGGCCCGCGCGGGCATTTCCGCCTGGCTGCGGCGGTAAATGACCGCGGCCTTTTCCGCGCCCAGCCGCCGCGCCGACCGGATCACATCCAGGGCAGTGTTGCCGCCGCCGATAACGGCGACATGCTTGCCGCGCAGATCCAGCAGGGGCTGGTCATAGCGGGGAAATTCGTAAGCGTGCATGAGATTGATGCGGGTGAGGAACTCATTGGCGGAGTACACGCCATTCAGGTGCTCGCCGGGAATATTCAGGAACAGAGGCGAGCCGGCGCCGGTAGCGATGAAGACGGCGTCATAGGCTTCCTCCTGCATGAGCTCGTCTATGGTCACGGTTCTGCCAACGACCACATCGGTTTCAAATTGCACGCCCATCCGGCTGAGGACTTCGAGCTGCTGACGAATAATCTTCTTGGGCAGGCGGAACTCGGGAATGCCATAAACCAGAACGCCGCCGAGCTCATGCAGGGCTTCGAAGACACGGACCTGGTGCCCCTTCTGGACCAGATCGGCGGCGGCGCTGAGCCCGGCGGGGCCGCTGCCCACGATAGCGACTTTCTTGCCCGAGGGCGGCGCCATGGTTAGCGGGCGCATGCCTTGGGACAGTTCGTAGTCGGCGATGAAACGTTCCAGGTAGCCGATGCCCAGGGGCTCGACCTTTTTGGCCATCAGGCAAGAGCCTTCACAGTGATCCTCCTGGGGGCAAACGCGGCCGGTAATGGCGGGGAGCACGTTATCCTCGCGGATTTTAGCGGCGGCAGCGGCGAAATCGCCGGCTACGATGAGGCGCACGAATTCGCGCACCTTCACGCCCAGCGGGCAGTTGTCCATGCAGGCAGGTTTACGGCACTCCAGGCAGCGCCTGGCCTCCTGGCGCGCCAGTTGGGGAGAATAGCCAAGGTTAACCTCGGAGAAATTGAGGACACGGGCGGGCGGCGGCTGCTCGGGCATGGTTTGACGCGGCAGCTTCATGCGCTCGCGCAGAGGCAGGGGATCAGGCGAAGAGGGAGTGGAGTTCATGAGCGACTCCCTTCGCAGCAGGGCTCCGGGTCTCGCGAACGCGAACTCCCTTGCAGCGATTCGCGCCATTGCGCCAGAGCGGTTTGCTCAGCGGCGCGGTACATGGAATTGCGCTGCAGGAGCCGATCGAAATCCACGGCGTGGCCATCGAATTCAGGCCCGTCCACGCAGGCGAACTTGCTCTCGCCGTCCACCAGGACACGGCATCCGCCGCACATGCCAGTGCCGTCAATCATGATGGGATTCAGGCTCACGATGGTGCGAATTGCTGCCGGGCGGGTCATGGCCGCGACCGCCTTCATCATGGCAAGAGGGCCGACGGCCAGCGCCAAGTCCACATGTGTTCCGGACGCGAGTAAGTGATGCAGGGCGTCCGTGACCAGTCCTTGCGATCCGCAGCTGCCGTCTTCGGTGGTGATCATCAGCAGGTCGCTGATGGCGCGCATCTCCCGTTCAAGGATGAGGAAGTCCTTGCGGCGGGCGCCGAGAATAGAAATCACCCGATTGCCGGCCCGTTTCAGGGCCGCCGCGGTGGGATAGGCCATGGCGGCGCCGACGCCGCCACAGAGGATCACGGCGGTACCGAAGCGCGCGATTTCCGAGGGCCTTCCCAGAGGGCCGACCAGGTCCGGGAGGGAATCGCCGGCTTGGAGCGAGTTGAGCATCGAGGTGGTTTTGCCGATAGACTGCACCACCAGGCTGATCACGCCGCGGGCGGGATCCGAGCTCTCGATGGTCAAAGGGATGCGTTCCCCGCGGGAGTGCACCCGCACAATGACAAACTGGCCCGGCTGGTGCCTGCGCGCAGTGCGCGGCGCCTCAATCACGAAGCGCTTGATGCCGGGGGCGATGAACTTGGCCTCCAGGATATTGAACACGCGGTTGCTTATTCCTCCTGTGCTCATTATCGGGACAGATTGCCGGAGCCGCTGTGATAGGCGTCACCGT
>DATJEH010000009.1:0-18655 GCA_035496875.1 Terriglobales bacterium
TCCTGCATCAGGTCGCAAACCGCGAACACCATCTCGTACAGAAACGGTTTGGTTTGGCCGAGCAGTCGTCCGTGGGTAATGCCCCGGCGGATGATCTTGCGCAGCACGTAGCTGCGGCCTTCGTTGCCGGGAATCACGCCATCGGAAATAAGGAATGTTGCCGCGCGCGAGTGGTCGGCAATCACGCGCAGGCTGGCGGCGCCTCGCGCTCCCGTTTCCGTCCGCGTTTCCTTTTCGTAATCCACGCCGCACAGTTCTGCAGCGCGCTTCATCAGCGGCACGAATAGATCGGTGTCGTAATTGGAAACCTTGCCCTGCAGCACCGCCGTCACCCGCTCCAGCCCGGCGCCGGTGTCAATGGAAGGGGCGGGCAGCGGATTCAAATTGCCGCCGGCGTCGCGGTCGAACTGCATGAACACCAGGTTCCAGATTTCCACGTAGCGGCCGCACTCGCAGCCGAACTGGCAGTCCTTGTGGCCCTGGTCGCTGGCATCGGGGCCGATGTCGCAGTGAATCTCGCTGCACGGGCCGCAGGGGCCGGTGTCGCCCATCTGCCAGAAATTATCCTTCAGGCCAAATTCGTAGATGCGTTCCTTGGGCACCTTCTGGTCTTCATGCCAGTAGCGGTAGGCCTCTTCGTCGCGCGGCACGCCTCCCTCGCCCTTGAAGATGGTCACGAACAGCCGCTCTTTGGGAATGCCGAACCACTCCTTCGAGGTCACCAGCTCCCAGGCAAGCCTGACCGCCTCCTTCTTGAAGTAGTCGCCGAAGGAGAAATTCCCCAGCATCTCGAAGAAGGTGTGGTGGCGGTTGGTAAAGCCCACGTTCTCCAGGTCGTTGTGCTTGCCGCCGGCGCGCACGCATTTTTGCGAGGTGGTGGCGCGCTTGTAGTCTCGCTTTTCCAGTCCCAGGAAGACGTCCTTGAACTGGTTCATGCCCGCGTTGGTGAACAGCAGGGTGGGGTCGTTGGCCGGCACTAGCGAGGAAGAGTGCACCTCGCGGTGGCCGTGCTGAGCAAAAAAGTCCAGAAATTTGCGGCGAATTTCGGAGCCGGTGAGCATGGGAGAGTCACGATTATTCTAGCATCCGATATATCTATTCACCGCCGAGACGCCGAGATCGCGGAGGGAATCATTCGGTTCCACTTTGGTACCGTGGAATTCACGCTTTCTCAATCTGCCGCATGAATGCACTTACGCCGATGCATACGAAGTCCGATGAATAGTGGGAAACAGAAGGAAGCGCCATCACAGGTCCACCTGACCGGCCCTGTAGGGACCGGGTGAGAGTAGCCCGCCAGTTTACTGCCGGAAAGGAGAAGGGGAGATTTAAAGTCTCGTAAAGACGGCTGAACCGCAAACAATCGCCTTGTCCGGTGCAGGGCGACAACTGATTTTTTGTGGTTTTTTCGGCGTCTCGGCGGTGGATTTGGTTCTATGGGTCAGGCTCGCTCTCCAGCGCGCTCAACACTTCTTCGTCCACGTCCCATTTCTTGAGAATGGTCACAATTACCCTGGTGGTGAATCCGGCGCGGGCCAGGGTGCGGAAGATGCGCGCCGCTTGCTTCTGGTCGGCGGGTTTCTGCAGGCGCTTGCGGCGCAGAAAGGCGCGCGCCAGTTGCTCGTCATTCACTTCGGAATAGGCGGCGGCAATTGCCTTTTCGATGACCTCGCCGTGTACGCCCCGGCCCTTCAGTTCGGAGATAACCCGCAGTCGCCCGAATTTCTCGTTGTCCCGGCGGAAGGAAGAATAGGCGCTGGCATACAGGGTATCGTTCAGGTAGCGCTGCTCCTTCAATCGGCTGACTACCGCTTCCATCAGCGCTTCGCCGCCCGCGCCCTCCTCCACTCGCTGGCGCATCAGGCGCTTCAGTTCGGCCACGGAGCGCATGCGCCGTCCCAGCGCCCCTATGGCGTACTCGTAGAGTGCGGCCTGGTCGGTGATTTTCTTTCTGGCGCGGGAGAAGGCCATGGCATAAGGGTAGCAGGTAGCGCAAGGTCCTTCGACTCGAGCTCAGCGCGCAAGTGCGGCTCGCGCTCGCTCAGGATCACATTTTGCAAGAAAAAAAGCGCGCCGCGAGGCGCGCCTCCCGATTGCACGGGTTACGGCTAAAACTTGGAGAAGCCCGCCGCCTGCATTTCGTTGCGGGCCATGTCGGTGGTGGAGGAAATGCCCTGCGCGCGCAGCTTGAAGTCGTCGGCGTTGGAAGCATTCTCCAGAGCGGTGTCGTAGGTGATCAGGCTCTGCTGGCACAAATCCCACAGCGACTGGTCGAAAGTCTGCATACCGTACTGCGAGGTGCCGGCGGCAATCGCCTCGCGCACCATGCGCGTTTTTTCCGGCATCAGGATGCATTCGCGCACGTAAGCAGTGGCAATCATGACCTCCACCGCGGGTACGCGGCCTTCGGAGTCGGCGCGGCGCACCAGGCGTTGGCTGACCACCGCCCGCAGCGTGGCTGCCAACTGGGTGCGAATCTGCTTCTGTTCCGGCGGCGGGAATACGGCGATGATGCGGTTGATGGTTTCCACCGCATCCAGGGTGTGCAAAGTGGAAAACACCATGTGCCCGGTTTCGGCGGCATGCAGCGCGGTGGCGATGGTTTCCAGGTCGCGCATTTCGCCCACCAGGATCACGTCCGGGTCCTGGCGCAACGAAGCCCGCAGCGCTGACGCGAACGAAGGCGTGTCCACGTCCACTTCCCGCTGGTTCACAAAGCCCATCTTGTCGCGGTGCAGGAATTCGATTGGGTCTTCGATGGTGATAATGTGTTCGGCGCGGGTGGAGTTGATGCGGTCCACCATGGCCGCCAGGGTGGTGGATTTACCGGAACCGGTCACGCCCGTCACCAGCACCAGGCCGCGCGGCATATCGCAAATCTGCTCCACGATTTTGGGCAGGTAGAGTTCGTCCAGCGCCCGAATCTTGGTGGGAATCACGCGCAGCACCACGCCCACGTTGCCGCGCTGCTGGAATACGTTCACGCGGAAGCGTCCCAGACCGGCCACGCCGTAGGCCATGTCGAGTTCGTTGTTTTCTTTGAATTTCTGCTTCTGGCGGCTGGACATGATGCTGAACGCCATGTTCAGCATCTCCTCCGCGGTGATGCGGGCCTGGTCGGAAAGCGGCACCAGCAGACCATCTATGCGCAAATGCGGGTAGTTGCCGACCTTCAGGTGCAAGTCGGAAGCTTTACGCTCCATGGCTACGCGCAGCAGATCGTCAATGTTCATGGCCGGGTGTGTCGCCTCGCGAGAGAATTGACCCCGCTTATGATGCCTCCAGCAGAGGAGGAATGTAAGGTGACGGAGGTAATGTCCACTTGGCCGTAACAAAATTCACCACAAAGGACACGAAGGGACAGAGAGGAAATTCTGGAAATTCCCATCGTGGCTGCCGAAGTCTAGGGATTTGTGCACCCAGCAGAAAAGGCCACCCTCGGGAGAATGGCCTTTTTTCTCTATGTTTCCTTCGTGTCCTTTGTGGTGAAAGGCTTAAGCCGCTTTCCACTCCTCGTCCGCGCTGCCGCCGTAAATGGAAGGCACCTTTGCTCCCATAGGCCGCAGGTAGGTCGAGAGCTGTCCACGGTGATGAATGCTATGGCTGGTCACAAACCCCAGATAGAACACCACCGGGTAATTGAAGGCGCCGTAGAAATCAACAGGTGTGGTTAAGTGTTTCTCATCGAGAGCTTTCACGCGGCCCAGGGCGCGAGGCAGATTGCTCTCGTACCAGGCCAGCATCTCTCCGATCGTCTTCGGTTCCTGGAACCGCGGCTCCATGCTGAATTTTCCGTCGGCGATTTCATCCAGCAGTTGCACCTCGGTGGACACAATGTGCCATGCCAACTCAAACGCGTTGCGCGCCTTGGGGTCGGGCCGGTATTCCCGGCTGCGGGCGTCGGGAATGGCGGCAATGACCTTTTTTGTGGTCTGCATTTCGCGGCCGACACCCATTAGCGTCATGTCGCGGAAGCCGAGCACGAAATCCTTGGTGAGAGAAAGTTGCGGAGCTGCCATAAGAACCTCCTTAGGTGATTGCGGCTGGGTTGGTCCTGCGGTTGAGGTTGGCGAGCAAACGAAGAATGCAGAGCCTGCCTTCTGACCACTGACAACTGATCACTGACCACTTTCTTTACACGCTTACCGGCTGCTTGCTTCCCACAGGAACCGGGGTGAGCCAGTTGAAGCGGTCGGCCACTTCGCCGCGCAATACGCCGTAAAACTCCTGAGCGATTTTGCGGGTGATGGGGCCCATGGTGCCTTTGCCCACGCTGATTTTATCCACCGAGCGCACCGGAGTAATTTCTGCCGCTGTTCCAGTAAAAAACACTTCGTCGGCAATGTAGAGCATTTCCCGGGGAATCATCTGTTCCACCAGCGGTATTCCCAGCTCGTGAGCCAGCCGGATCACCGAATCGCGGGTAATGCCGGGCAGTACCGAGTTACCCAGGGGCGCCGTGAGCAACGTTCCTTGGCGCACCACGAACAGGTTCTCGCCCGAGCCTTCGCTCACAAAGCCGTTGGTGTCCAGGGCGATGCCTTCCACGTAGCCGTTCATGATGGCTTCCATCTTGATCAGCTGCGAGTTCATGTAATTGGCGCCCGCCTTGGCCATCGCCGGCAGCGTGTTGGGAGCAATGCGCGTCCAGGAGGAAACGCAAACGTCCACCCCCTGCTCAATGTCGCTGCCCAAATACTTGCCCCACTCATAGTTGATGACGTAAACCTCGGTAGGCGAGTTGAAGGGATTAACGCCGGCTTCGCTGTAGCCGCGCAGCACGATGGGCCGGATATAGCAGGGCCACACCTGGTTGGCTTTGATCAGTTCTTGCATGGCGGCCACCAGGTCATCGCGGCTGTAGTCCACGTCAATGCGGTAAATCTTGGCCGAATCCAGCAGGCGCTGGGCATGCTCATGGGCCCGGAAGATGGCGGGGCCTTGGGGAAGCGCGTAGCAGCGGACGCCCTCAAACACCGACGAGCCGTAATTCACAACGTGCGCCATTACGTGCAGTTTGGCGTCGTCCCAGGCGATGAGTTTTCCGTTGTGCCAGATCTTCGCGGTCTTCTTGATGGCCATGAGCGCTCCTTGGAGATGGTTTCTGCCGCCCGGCGCGCAACTCTGCCGCCGTCAGCATCTCAGCAGCTGTACCGGAGAAGGGCGCGTGACTGCCAGCGGCCACGTCCAGGCTCAAGTACAGGCAATTATAACCGAGGGTTAGAGCATGGCTTCCCTCATTGCGGTACAAAAAAGCCCTCTTCGCGGCAGGAATCCGGTACCTGAAACCGCCGTGGAAGCGTGGGCTTTCAGGCGACGATCGGCCACAGTCCAAGACCGCGTGGAAGCGTGGGCCTTCAGGCGACGATCGGCCAGAGTCCAGACCGCCGTGGAAGCGTGGGCCTCAGGCGACGATCGGCCGCAGTCCAGACCGCCGTGGAAGCGTGGGCCTTCAGGCCCACGACCTGGCTGTGCTTGTTAATTCGGCTTCAGCCGCAGTGGCACGGGGCTGAAGCCCAACTTTTATTGCTGCCTATCGCAGGGCTGAAAGCCCCGCGCTTCCACCCCGCACTCTTCGTAGCTTGTTGGAAAGGCTTACTGTGCCGCGGTCGGCACCAGCAGAGGTACCGGCGCGCTTGTAGCCGCGGTCTTCAGGCTGGCCACTCCCGGTGGTTCATCCCCGCGGAAATAGCGGCCATGTTCGGCCCGCATTTCACCCATGGCCACCAGCGGCTTGCCGTAGTCGTTGCGCGCATTCCAGAAGAGAAAGCCGATTCCGCCCTCCTCGCGCGCCACCCGGACCTGGGTGATGATGTAGTTCGCCGAGTAGGTGCGGGTGCGCCAGCCGAAAGCCTGCAGCCAGGGCCGCAGCACTACGCCCGTGGTCTTCGTATCACGCCGGAAACGCGCCATGGATTCCCCGATGAAGTGCTCCGGCGCGTCCCCTGGGTGGGCGTAGCCGTCCATCCCGAAGAAGTGCGAGGGGTAAATCATGGGCGAAAGTACGTCACAATGCAGCGCCATGGACGGAATATCCTGCCCGGTGTGTGCCAGGTCCACCGGACGCTGCCAGGCCATGACCCCGAATACGTCCAGCGAAAGCAGCACGTGCAGCGGGTGAATCTGGGCGTAGGCGTCGGTCAGGAAATGGCTTATCACGTCCGAGCGGCGCCAGGTCGGGTGTGTGGTCTGGAACAGAAACTTGGCATCTTTCTGGTCACTTTCGGCAGGGAAGCGCACGTAGTCGAACTGCACTTCATCCACGCCCGCCTCAGCCGCCGCCTTGGCCAGGGCTATGTCATAGGCCTGCACCTCGGGGTGGGAGGGGTCGGTCCACACCAGCTTGTTATGTTCCCTCCAGGGCTGGCCCGTGCGCCGGGAGCGCACTGCGAGTTCGGGGTGGCTCACCACCAGGCGCTCGTCGCGGAAAATGGCGATCCGGGCGATGCTGTGCATGCCTAATGAGTGCAAGTAGCGGGCAAATTTAGGTAGATTGCGGATTACCGGCCGCCGTGTGGAGGTGTAAAGAGGATGCTGGAAGGGGATATTTACAATCCCGTCGCTGTCCTTTATGTCGAAAACTACCGAGTTGCCGCCCATCTGGCGCCAGCGGTTGATGATGCGCAGGCCCTTTTCGCTGCCCGCCATCGCGCCCGTCAAGTAGACCGCCCGCACCTCGAAGTCGCGATTCACCGCCACCGGCCGTTCCACAATGGGGCCGGGCAGCATGCCGGGGATAATTATCTGCTCTCCCGGATGCAGAAAGTTGCCGCGCAGGCCATTGTTGGACTGGCGGATAGCTGTTTCCAGCTCCGAAACTGTCATGAAAGAAGTTTGCGGCAGGTAAGCACGGGCCAGCGCGGGCACACTTTCACCCCGCATGACCTCATGCCAGGACTCTCCGGGCTGCAGCGCTCGCGGCGCTCCCGCGGAGGCCGAAACTCTCGTCCCGCTGCCGGGTTGGTTGGAGCCGGTGCGGACTATCCCCGCCTGCGGCGGGGCAGCGGCATGAACAAAGCGCGGCGCCTCATTCCAAAAAACCAACGCCAGCGCCACAAAACCAATACTCGCAAGGACCAGGCCTGTTTGACGCAACCATCACCGTCCCAACTGCTAGAGCCCACAGAACCATCTGCATAGTACGACACTTCGACGGCCGGCTCTGGTTACCCCAGTACATTGGACGCTGATTTGGCTTCCCAGGATGCGCAAAGGTTTTCTACTTTCTCTTCCGAAACCTTAGAAAACTGATTGACACTTTTTGTCGTTTCATCATCTAAGCGGTTATGAGGCAAGCCCCGGGTGGCCCGCTGAGGATGGCGAGTGATTTGCAACGGGACTTAGGTAGCATTTAACCGCTTGCGTCCGCTGGCGCGGCACAAGTCCAATCTCCCAGGACGGCCCCCGAAGCCAAAATGGGCCGGGAAGCGTATGCGAACAGGCTTAAATACCGCGCTTGACCCTACACGCCGCAGCAACGACGCGCAGGAATTCGAGAATTTTCTTCGCCGCAAAATCGTTGGCCAGGACGATGCTGTCCTCAAGGTCACCGAGATCTACCAGATGTTTCTGGCGGGCTTGAATCCGCCGGGGCGCCCGGTGGGCAACTTGCTGTTTCTCGGGCCTACCGGCTCGGGCAAGACCCGGGTGGTGGAAGCGGTGGCTGAATCGCTGTTTGGCGATGCCCGCGCCTGCATCAAAATTGACTGCGCCGAGTTCCAGCACAGCCACGAAATCGCCAAGCTCATCGGCTCTCCTCCAGGCTATCTGGGCCACCGCGAGACCCACCCCCTGCTGACCCAGGAGGCGCTTAACCAGTGGCACTCGGAGAAACTGAAACTCTCGCTGTTGCTGTTTGACGAGATCGAAAAGGCCTCCGACGCACTCTGGCAGTTGCTGCTCGGCATTCTCGACAAGGCCAACTTAACTCTGGGCGACAACCGCCGCGTGGACCTTTCCCAGTGCGTCATTTTCATGACCTCCAACCTGGGCGCCGGCGAGATGAACGACCTCATGAGCGGCGGCATGGGATTCGGACAGAAGCCCAGTTACGATCTCCATCTCGACGACAAGATCACGCGTACGGCGCAGGAAGCGGCGCGCCGCAAGTTTTCACCCGAATTCATGAACCGCATTGACAAGGTGGTGGTGTTCAAGTCGCTGCGCGAAGAGCAACTGCGCCAGATTCTGGAAATCGAACTGGGCATGGTGCAGCAGCGCATCCTCATGGCCACCGGCAATAACCAGTTCGTGTTCACCTGCAGCCAGAAAGTGAAGGACTTCCTGTTGCAGGAGGGCACTGACTTGAAGTATGGCGCCCGCCACCTCAAGCGCGCCATCGAACGGCACATCGTGTTTCCTCTCGCCAACCTGGTCGCTACCGGACAGGTCCGCCTGGGGGATTTTGTGCGCATTGACATGACCACGGAAGGCACGATGACCTTCACCAAGGAAGCCGAAGGCGCCATGGTGCCGGTGCTGTTGGAGAAGTTCGGACCGGAAACCGCCGTGCCTGCCGCCGCGCGCGCTGCTCGCTCCGCCGGTAACCGCCGGGAAGCGGGGGCGTCCTCACTGCTCGATCACAAATAGAATTCCGCGAACCTGCGGAACCACGGGCGCCGAACCTGGCGCCCGTTTTGTTTAGCAGTTGGCACCTGAGAACAGAACCGGGAACGCCCTACCCCCCCTGCTTCAGCTCAATCAAAACCAGCTTGGCTACGGCCTTGAGGGTCTCAAAAACGCCCTGGCCCTGGAAGGCGATGGCCTCAATCACGGGCTCGTTCTTTTTCAGCAATTCCTGCTTAAGCGTGTCCACCGGCACGGCGTTGGGCAGGTCGCGCTTGTTGAGCTGTAGCACATAAGGGATGCGGTTGAAGTCGTAGCTGTGTTCTTTGAGGTTTTCCTGCAGGTTTTCCAGGGCCTCCACGTTGGCGTCCATGCGTTCTTCCTGGGAATCGGCCACGAACACCACCCCATCTACTCCGCGCAGGATCAGCTTGCGGCTGGCGTCATAGAACACCTGGCCGGGCACGGTGTAGAGGTGAATGCGTGTTTTGAAGCCGCGCACGGTACCCAAGTCCAGAGGCAGGAAGTCGAAGAAAAGGGTGCGCTCCGTCTCCGTGGCCAGCGAGATCATCTTGCCCTTCTGCTGGTCCCCGGTGCGTTCAAAAATCCACTGCAGGTTGGTGGTTTTACCCCCCAGTCCAGGACCGTAATATACGATCTTGCAGTTGATCTCCCGGGCTGCGAAGTTGATAAAGCTCAAACCGTTACCTCAGTACCGGCACGTTGGCAAGCGCCGGGGTGCGTACATGTGTGGACCCTTAATGGAGCAGAGAACTTTTTATATCACAGGTATACAGCGGAAAGCAGGTACCGACGGTTACTACTTAGGTGGAGGCACCTTTGGAAAGCGCGGCTAGCGTCCTGGCGGCAGGGGATAGTAACCGTATTTAGCCGTGATTTTCAGGTTGGGCCGGTCCACCCTTACCTCGATATCGCGATAGCCGCTGCTGACCGTCGTTCGAGTGGTATAGCCAATGGTGTACTGGTTGCGCGCCTCGCGCGTCAGTTCCCCGTAGGCATTCTCGATGGTCTTGCGGGTAAAGGCGGGGTAAACCTGGCCGCCGGTGGCCGCCGCGTACTTAGGCAGGATATTGCTCCTGCCCATCAGGGGAAGATGCACCCTTTCCGCGGTGCGGTACCCGGGAATGGCTGAGCCGCTCACTTCAACCGCGTACACCGAAATGTTGTGCGAAAGCAGGAACTTCATTACCTCCCGGTAGCTGGCGGTGCTGCCTATCTCGCGGCCGTCGCTGATAATGAAGATCACTTTGCGCCTGGTGGGAGCGCGCTTGCTGAGCTCTACCGCCGCCTGCAGCAGGGCGTCATTGATCACGTGCGATATGCGCGGCGGCGGGACAGACGCGATCGCCCCCTGGTCCACCGGCAAGCCATTGACGGTGGGGCTGGAATTGAGTGGTCCCCCGGTAAAGGCCGGGCCTCCGGTCTCGCCCTCTTCCCTATCCTTCAGCATGCTGAGGGTACCTTCCACCTTTTTATTTACGGCAGTGAAATCCAGCATGCGCTGCACAACATTGCTGTAGGTGTAAAGCGATACCTCATCAAACTGGCTGAAAGCGCCTTCCAGCGCGGTAAGGCTTTCCTTGACCTTGCTGAAAGCCACGCTGGGAACTCCGGTATCAATAATCACCGCTGCCGAGAGCGGAAAAGGATCGCTGGTAAAAAACTTTATCTGTTGCCTGGCCCCGTTTTCGTAAACCGAGAAGTCTTTGGAGAGCAGTCCCTCCACCATGCGCCCGTAATCGTCCTTGACCGTGACCGGAACAACTACGAAGTTAACCGTTTTGGTCAGGGTGTAAAGCTGCTCACTGGGGTTGGAGGACACGTTGGGAGCAGTGCCGGGAGGAGCCGTCGTGATTTCCGGTTGCGCTGCGGGAGAGCCGGGCTGCTCTCCTGGCGTGGGCGGTTCTTCCACCGGAGTATTGGCTACCGGTGGCAGCGTGGGCCTGCCGTTTGCCCGTGGTTGAGGCTGCGGGGCGGAAGGCAGCTTATTGCCCGCCGGGAACGGTTGCGGCGGGCGGCTGGCGGAGGGCGCATCCGGGATGTTCTGCTGGTCCTGGCCTGCTGCCGGCTGGCTCTGGTCTCCGGACTGGCTGCTGGCGCCGTTGGCGGACTGCTTCTGCGCCGGCTGGGTCTGCGACTGCCCCCGCAGACTCCCAGGGCCCGGGCACAGGCCCATTATCACCAAAGTAATCCCTATCCAGCGCCACTTGCCCAGTTCTACCATCGCCTGCGGTCGCCTCTCCCCAGCTTGGTTTTTTCTCGCCTAGCCGGGTTCACTTCCTGCATCTTAGAATAGCAAGAGCTACCCTAATAATAGCTGAGCCTATGGGCTTCGGGGATGACGAGAGTCGCAGCCGCTTGTGATAGCGATTACTTACCCCCCGCTGCTTACGGCGGCGCAGCTTCGCGTTTGAGCTGCCCTCCTTCAGCTAAGGAAAGGTCCCGCAATGTTTCGTAACCAGGCCCATGGGATGTTGATGGCCCTGCTGGTTCTGGGGCTGCTTTGGCCGGCGGCTGTGGCCCATGCCCAGCAACCGTCCTCACCTCCTGCCTCCAGTCAGCAGGAGGGCGACCAGTCCATGTCCACCTTGCAGGTCAACGTTAACGTGGTGAACCTGTTTTTCAATGTAAAGGACAAGCACGGCACCCTTATCCCCAATCTCCAGCGCAACGATTTCAAAGTGATTGAGGATGGGCAACCGCAGACCATCAAGTACTTTGCCTCCGAGACCGACCAGCCCCTTACCCTGGGCATTCTGATTGACAGCAGCGTCAGCCAGGAACGCGTGCTGCCCATGGAAAAAGAGGTGGGCGCTTCTTTCCTGAAAGAGGTGCTGCGGCCCAAGGACGAGGCTTTCGTCATCAGCTTCGATGTGAACGTTGACCTGCTGCAGGACTTTACCAACTCCGCCGGCACGCTGCGCACCGCGCTGGATCAAGCCAAGATCAACGGCGGCGGCGGCTGCGGCGGCATACCGGGAGTCGGCCAGGGCCCCATTCCCTGCGGCAATCCCAAGGGTACTCTGCTCTATGACGCCGTGTACCTGGCAGGCCGGGAGAAACTGGCCACCGAGGTAGGACGCAAGGCCATGATCATCCTCACCGACGGCGAAGACCAGGGCAGCCAGGAGACCATCCGCTCCGCCATTGAGGCGGCACAGAAATCGGACTCCATCGTCTATGTGCTGCTCATCGCTGATCGCGGGTTCTACGGTTTGGGTGGTTATTCCGGCGACCGCTCCATGAAGGAGCTTGCTCAGCAGACCGGCGGCCGCGTCATCGAGGTGGGCAACAAGCCGGAGAAGCTTAAGCAGGCATTCGACCAGATTGCCAACGAACTGCGTACCCAGTACAGCATCGGCTACACCCCCAGCAACTCCAAGCGCGATGGCAGCTTCCGCCGGGTGGAAGTGAAAACCAAGGACGGCTACAAGGTGCAGTGCCGCTCCGGCTACTACGCACTCCCTCCGCGGGGGGAAGGGGAGTAACTGGCTAAGGAGCCAGGGGTAAAAAAAGGCGCGCCCAGCGCGCCTTTCATCCCCGGCGAAATCTGGTTATTGGCTACTCCTTGTCATATACGGCGGTGCTCTTCACCTTTTTGCCTTGGGCATCGGTTGTGGTCGCAATTACCGTTCGGCTCTTGCCATCTCCCGATAGGATGATCGTACCGCTACCCGTAACTTTCTTCCCCTTCCTCACTTTGAATCCTAATTTATGGACGCTCCTTTGTTCGACGGAGCGTGAGTCTGAATTGGGGTCGCCCGTGACCGGATAGTAGCTGCCGTCGAACTTACCCGTCCACTCGTTATGGGTCGGATTACCAGCGCTGTCCGTGCCATCTATCGTTACTTTGACGCTGTCACCCGCTGGCTCATAAACGACCGTGCTGTTCTTTGCCGTCCCAGGAGCAAGCTTCGACTTGGCCTCATTCAGTTTCCAGGTGCCCATAAAGTTGCTCTGGGCGAAGCCTACGCCTACTCCAATTAGACACATGGCGAGTGTAAGTACGAACGTTCTTAGTTTCATGTGTTCTCCTGATTGCGAAGCAGATTTGGAGGGCCGATTGGGTCGGGCCATTCTAGTGCGGGGCGGAGCGTTCGGCAACTCGCAACCCACAATGCGGGGACATGCGAGCCGGCGCTTCGGCGGAGTCGAAGAGCCGACCCTGAGTTTCGTAATGCGGGTCATCTCCCGACTACTTGCTGGGAGCGTAATAGCCGCGGCGGGCGCGCACGTGCATGTCCTTGTGTTTCTCGGCCACGATCTCGATGGAGTGGTAGGCGCCGTCGCGCTTGAAGCCGTTGGGACGGTAGGAAAGGGCGTACTGGCTGCGGAGTTCATCCTGGATCTGGGTGAAGGCGTCAGTCACATCCTCCACCTTGAAGGGGAAGAAGGCACGCCCGCCGGTGGCGTCGGCAATGCGCTCCAGCACTTTATCGCCGTGGCTCTTCATGCCGCTGACGTTGGTGCTGATGGTGTAGACAATTACCTCCGCCCGCTGTGCCATTTCAATGGCTTCTTCGCGGGTCACGTGGCTCTGGTTGTCTTCGCCGTCGGTCAGCAGGATAACGGCACGCCGCACCGAGCCCGTATCCCTGGTCGTGGTCAGTTTGTCGCGGCAGGCGTAATAGAGGGCGTCATACATCGCCGTGCCCCCGCCCGGCCGCAGCATGCGCACCCCGTGGGAGAGCGCTTCCGTGTTGTCGGTAAAGTCCTGAGTGACTTCGGGAGTGGTATCGAAGCCGATGGTAAATGCCTTGTCGAAGTTGGGCCGGATGATCTGGTTGAGGAATTCGATCGCCGCCGCCTGCTCGAACTTGAAGCGGTCGCGCACTGAGTTGCTGGCATCAATCAGCAAGCCTACCCGCAGCGGAAGGTTGGTTTCGCTGCTGAAACTCACCACCGCCGGCTGCGGCAGCTTGTCATCCAGCACACGAAAATCCTTTTTGGTCAGGTCCTTGATGTAGCGTCCGTGCTTATCCGTGACCGTGAAGATGACGTTGACTTCATCCACGCGCTTGCGAATGGTGGTGACCGGGGCCTCGTCGCCGGCGGGGGGCTCGGCTTTGGCGGGAGCAGGACCCGGGCTGGCCGCTGATTCTGCGGCGATCGGCGCCGGCTGAGCGCTTACCGACTCCGGCTGTTCTCCTTCTGAACCACCGGCATTGCCGGCAGCCGGCTGCGTGCTGGCCGGTGCCGGCGCGGCGGCACCTGGCGCCGTCGTCGAGGTCGCCGGGTTATTTGCCGGGGGAGCCGCGGGCTTGGCCCGCCGCATCTCCTGCATCTTCACCGCCGAGGGCGCGGAAGGCAGATTCTGCTGGCTGTTCTGGGTGGAATCCTGGCTGGTGGTCTGCGCTTCTCCTACGGCCCAGGGCAGCAGAAACAGCACCCCAATCGCAAAGACAATGGCCCTGCGTGTCATCCTGATTCACCATTATAGTCGCTGGAGTGGCGCACGCCAGCCAGGAAATCCTGCAATTCCGAAGGTAGCGGCCGGGAGAATTCCAGCTTTGTACCTGTCCGCGGGTGGGCGAAGTCAAGGGCCGCGGCATGAAGAAAGTTCCGCGTGAGGGAAAGGCCTTGCCCTGTTGCTGCCCCGCCCGGCTGGGGACGCAGTTCCCGCGGCGCCCCGTAGAGTGTGTCTCCCACCACCGGATGGCCGAGTGAGGCCAGGTGCACCCGGATCTGGTGGGTACGCCCGGTATCTATCTTCAGCTCGAGCAGGCTGAATTTGCCCAGCCCGGACTGGATGCGTTCGCGCACTTTGTAGTGCGTCACCGCCTCCCGCCCGCCGCTGCGCCGCGTGGTCATGCGGGTGCGGCGAATCCGGTCACGGCTGATGGCGCTGGAAATGGTGCCCGCCTCCTGCTTGACCCAGCCATGCACCAGGGCAAGGTATTGTTTGCGGACTTGCCGGCTGGAGAACTGCGCTGCCAGCCGGCGGTGGGCGAAATCATTCTTGGCCACGACAATGAGCCCGCTGGTGGCCCGGTCCAGCCGATGCACGATGCCCGGCCGCAGCTCGCCGCCCACTCCCGAAAGCTCTCCAAACCGGTGCAGCAGCGCGTTCACCAGCGTGCCCCGGTTGCGCTCATCCTCTGTGGCTCCGGCCCCGGCGTGCACCATCATCCCCGCGGGCTTATTAACCACCGCCAGGTCGTCGTCTTCATAAACCACGTCCAGGGAAATTTCTTCCGCCATGGCGCGCAAGGGGGCCGCTGTCGGCGGGCCCAGCACCTGGATGCGCTCTCCGCCTTTCAGCTTCAGCGACGCCTTGGCGGCGGCTTCGTTCACCAGCACCTTGCCCGCGACGATCAGTTGCTGCACCCGCGCTCGGCTTACTTCCGGCAGTTGGCTTACCAGGAACTGGTCCAGTCGCCGCCCGGCCTGCTCAGGGGGGACTTCGAAGGTGGTTGGACTAGCCCCAGGCATGAAGGCCATCATTCTCGCACGGACTTGGCGGGCGGTGATGTTGCCAGCAACGTCGGCTGTGTTATTTCGTAGCCGCCACAGCATCGCTGGCTTTCAGGATTTGCGCCACCTTTTTCAGGAGCACGGTGGGATGCACCGGCTTGGACAGCAACTCGAAGCTGTGTCCTTGGCGCCGCGCCGCCTCCAGCATGTCTGCGGTGGCGGCCTGCCCGGAGATCAACAGGATAGCGCGTTGCGGGAATTCTCGGCGAATGGCGATGGCCATCTCGATGCCGCTCATGCCCGGCATCACCACGTCGGTTAAAACCAGGTGGGGATGAAATTCGCGGCAGCGGTCAAGGCCGCTGCCGCCGTCATAGGCGACCGCGGTCTGGAACCCCGCCCCCTGCAGGATGAGGGCTGACGTGTCGGCAATGCGTCTTTCATCGTCAACAATCAGGATACGATGTGCCATAGCACTCAGGCTGCCCGCTTAGGCGCGGTGCCAGGCGCGGAGGTGTCGCCCCCCAACTGAGGCAGGAAAACCGACACCGCCGTCCAACTCTGGCCCGGCCGGGTGTCGCTGCGGAAGTGAATTGTGCCTTGATGCTTCTCCACGATCCGCTTGCATACCCACAATCCCAAGCCGGTGCCAATTTCTCTCTTGGTGGTAAAGAAAGGCTCGAAAAGCCGGACGCGGTTTTCCTGAGGTATGCCGCAGCCGGAATCGGCAATGGTGACGCGCATTCCCGGGGCCCCGCTGTTTCTCCACTCGCGGACCTCCGCGATGCGCACTCGAATCGTGCCCCCTTGCCCCACCGCATCCAGGCTGTTGCTCAGCAGATTGGAGAAAAGCTGGCGGATTTCCCCGGGCGCGGTGAAGATCTCCGGATCGCCCTCGTCCTCGATTATGAGACGCACCCGCTTGTTCGATACCTTGGGAGAAAGCATGGCGGCCAGACTTCTTACGATCGAACTCAAGCGCATGGGCGCCACCACGCTTTCGGAGCGGTAAAAGCCCAGTGTCTGCTTGGTCAGATGGGCAATGCGCTCCAGTTCTTCCTGGGCTTCCTCCAGATAATTTTGCGAGCTTGGCGACGGAGCTTCATTCCGCGCCAGGTAAACCAGGTTCATCACCGAGGCCAGCGGATTGTTGATTTCGTGGGCGACGGTGGCCGCCAGCCTGCCTACCGAGGCCAGTTTTTCCGACTGGATCAACGCCAGTTCCATCTGCCGGTGCTCGGTCACGTCGCGCACGAAGCAGCGGGTACGCACAAAACGGCCCTTTTCCCACAGCCCGTTGGAGTGAATCAGCACATGCTTTACCGAGCCGTCCTTGCAGCGCAGTTCGGCGGGAAAATCGTAGATATTCTCGCGGTCCATCAGTCGCTGCCAGAAATCATCGAAGATTTCGCGCTTGGCGTGGAATTCCGAGATTTGATGGCCCACGTACTCCTGCGGGGAGTATCCCAGTAAGGCCAGCAAATAGCGGTTCGCCCACACAATGCGCTGGTCTGCCCCCACCTGTTGCACTCCCATTACGGCGTTCTCCAGCAGGTCGGAGAATTCCGCTTCCCGGCGCATGAGCGAGAGCTCTACCTTCTTGCGTTCGGCTACTTCCGCGTCCAGGGCTTCGGCTTTCTGTTCCAGGTGGCTGATGGTGCGCAGCCGTTCGTGTTCGGAAGACAGCACCGTGAACCGTTCTGAAGGAATCACATCGGAGTGAGCGGCGCAGATCTTTTCAAAGGAGCCGGCCTGGCCGCTGCGGGAGAACGCGCTCAGCGGGTAAGCGCAGCGCAACGAAAAGGCATGGCTGCTGGCCAAATCGTTCCACAAGTGCTCCAGTTGCACGGCCGCTTCCGACTTTCCTTCCGCGCACAGCAAAGCCACCATTTCCCCGAAGGCGACTACCTGCGCGTCGGCACGAAGGGTGGCGGCCCGCGCCCCGGTCATGACCTCGCCAATCACCCTGATAAAGTTGCCGGCATCCGGCCAGCCCCCCACCAGAATTTTGGCCAGGGTCTCAGCTGCGTCCAGGCAGACATACCGCCCTTGGCGCGCCGCCACTCCAATATCCAGCCCGCGCGCCTTCATCAGCTTGCCAACCTGCTCGCGATGCGCTTTGGTGGCGATGATGATGGCAGCGTCGCCCGAACCTAAGGCCGAACCCAGCAACCGACCCAGTTCATCCACCAGAAACTCATCGTTGCGGTAGAACTGCACCGAATGCGAGCCGGGCTCCAGACTGCCACAAATTGGAGAGTCGATAATGGAGGAGGTTACGCTGACATTAGAACTCATCACGCCCTCAAAAAATTGCCTGGACTGATTGGCCGGCAGCTAAGGACCAGCGGTGGGCTGGGAATGTGATCTATTGGCGGCGCTCATGACCGGCTGGCCACCCCTCCACCAGCCCGGCGCCGTAGTGTTCTCTGTCTCTCAACAATCTGTAACCTATAGGCACAGATGCTGGTTGGATGGCGGATTTTTTGTGCAGGTTGTCCTTGCGGAGCTTCAGCGGCGGAAGGAGTCACCTCGAGTATTTTTTCGCTTACCGCGTTGCCCCGGCGATCGCGGTGCGGCGGGCGGTGCCGCGGCGCAGCCACAGCACGCCTCCGGCAATCACCAGCAGGATGGAGATGAACTGGGTGCCGCTCATGGCTCCTCCGAACATTACCCCCCGGCCGGGATCGTCACGGATGAACTCCAGGAAGTAGCGGGCGAAGCCGTAGAGGAACATGTAGGCCCCGATGACTTGCCCGTCAAACTTTTTGTGGCGGATCAGCCAGTACAGAATGAAGAAGTTGGCCAGCTCTACCGCCGATTCAAACAGCTGCGTCGGTTGCAGCGCCTGGCCCAATGGTGTTCCCACCCAGGCGTGAGCCAGCGGGCTGGTGAAGGTCACGCCCCAGAAATGGTTGGTGGGCTTACCCCAGCAGCAGCCTGCGGCAAAGCAGCCCAGGCGTCCGATGGAGTGCCCTAAGGCCAGCCCGGGGGCAAAACTGTCGCAGGTGGCCAGCGGCGGCATGTGATTCTTGCGCACATACCAGGCCGCGGCCAGCAACGCGGCCAGAAAGCCGCCGGAAAAAACGCCCCCCGCCTGCAAAGTTGCCAGGCTGAAGATTTCACTGGGATGAGAAGTGTAGTAGCCCAGGTCCACCAGGATCATCAGCACCTTGGCGCCGAGAATGCCGCTGAGCACCACCAGGATGCCCAGGTTCCAGGTCTTCTCCGCGTCAATGCCCTGGCTGCGCGCCATGCGCACGCTCACCCACAGCCCCACCAGAACACCGGTGGCGACCAGCAGACCGTAGGTGGGCAGGCTGAAAGTACCGAGGTGAAAGAGTCTTGGGAACACTGTTCCTATTATAGATGCTCAGGGGAGGAGAGCGACTGCGGGATTTACGATTGAAGATTGTTGATTGACGATTGAAAAGCAGGTCCCTCGGCCCTGAACGGCCTCAGGATGACAATAAATGGGAAAAAGTGAGCAGGACGAGAGCCGCCGACACCAAAACGTAAAGCCGACCCACTGAGCCGTGTGGCGGGCCGAGAATGAACCCGTCTCAGGACGGTGGGAACCCGCCGCGACCCGTTAGGCATCTCCGCGTGGCGGAGCATCGCGCACAGGATCGTTAGCCGAGTCGAGCTCCCTTCA
>DATJEH010000010.1:0-27975 GCA_035496875.1 Terriglobales bacterium
CTGGTGGTGGCCAACCCGGGTCGAGACAGCGCCGAAATCTCGATGATGGTGATGAATGATGAGGGAGTGGGGGTGGCGCTGATATCAAAGACCGTGTCCGTGACCGACTGCGGCCATGTTCTGTTCGTTTTTCCCCAAAGAGGCCTGCGGGTGGCGCCCGGGCAGGTTTACAGCATCTCGCTGAGCGGTGGCGACAATCTGTTCGGGTGGAAGTACGTGCTGGGCGGCTATGACAGGGGACTGGCGTTTTTCAACGACAAGCCGCTCCTGAAGGGCGCGCATAGCACTTTCCTGTTCCGAACTTATGGCAGGAGTTGAGCAGGCTTAAGTCTTGCTGGATGGCGCCAGCTTTTCCGGTTCGCTGGAAACAGCGGGTCCGGCCGCGGCGGCCGCCGCCTTGCCGGAGTTGCCGTTGCTGGGTTCGAAGGCGGGCAGGGCAGGCGTTTCGTCGCTGGCCGCCGCCTGGGGCTGTGCCGGCGCTTCCGCTTCCGGGGGCTTTTCCACAAACTTTTCGCGCTTGAGCAAGGGCCGGCCCAGCGAGGGGTTGTAGCCGGTCCATGCGCCTTCCAGTCCGGACTCGCGCTCGAAATGCGCGCGCATGCTCTCCATTTTGGAGTCCAGGTCGTCAAGGTAGTGGAGCATGAGGGCTTCGGGAAACATGGGCAGCTTGGGCGAGCCGAACTCATACTGGCCGTGGTGGCTGATGATCATGTGCTCGAGCAGAATCTTCAGCTCGCCCGGGAATCCAGGCAGCCGGGCGATCTTCTCCTGCAACATTTCCAGTTCGATAATCATGTGCCCCAGCAACTGGCCGCGGGTGGTGTAGGAAAACGAGCGCTGGTAGGAGAGCTCGTAGATTTTGCCAATGTCGTGCAGGAAGGCGCCGGTGAGCAGCAGGTCGCGGTCAATCTGAGCATAGTTGCGGCTGAGCAGGTCGCAGGAGCGGAAGAGCGAGACCACGTGCTCCAGCAGCCCGCCGATGTAGGCATGATGCAGGGTTTTGGCCGCGGGCGCGTTCTTGTAGCCGGCGGCAATCTCAGGATCGGCCATGAAGGCCTGCACCAGGGCGCGCAGGTGCTGGTTTTTGAATCCGGCTACGAACTCGGCGATCACCTGCCAGAGCTGTTCCACATCCTGGCAGGTTTTGGGCAGGTAATCGGCAAAATCCACTTCCGCTTCGCCCAGCTTGCGCAGTTTGTGGATAGTGAGCTGAAAGTGGTTCTTGTAGCGGTTGATGAGCCCTTTGACTTTGATGTAGTCATCCTGCTCGAAGGCGTCAATGGCCTCGGCGACGTTATCCCACATCTTGGCTTCGATCTGGCCGGTGCGGTCAGCGAGGGTAAGAGCCAGGTAGGGGTCACCGGTTTTCTTGGGTTTCACCTGCTTGGCGGCCACGACAAAACTGGAGGTGATGACTTTGTTTTCGCAGCGCAGGCAATCGCCGATGTAAAAATCTTTCATGAGCAGCGTGCGGCGGAAAGCGCCATAAGGCCAACAGCACGCTGTTGGCGGGGGATCCGCCGGTGAGGCCAGCCTACCATTAAAAGAGCAGGAAGCGCTTCTTCTTTTTGTTGTGCTTCCTGGCCTGATCGGCGGCGGCGGTGGTGTAGATAGGCTTGGTTTCGTTGGGGCTGGCGCCACTGTCGGTGTAGCCGGGCTTGATATCAATGTAGGCGTCTTCGCGCAGCTTGGTGAGATAGGCACGCAACGCCGGTTGCAGCTTCTGCAGATAGATGGCGTCCTGGATTTTTCCTTCCACTTCTTTTTCCGGGGGCACGCCCGCCTGTGGGTGCTCGGTGACCTCGAGGATTACAAAACCCTGCTTGGTGCGGATGGGCTTGGTGATCTCGCCCGCCTTCATGCCGAAGGTGGTGTCTTCCAGTTCTTTGGCCAGGGTGCCGCGCTTGAAGTAGCCGAGGTCGCCGCCCTGCGCCGCAGTCGGGCCGTCGGAATCTTTTTTCGCGACGTCGTCGAACCTGGCGCCTTTCTCGATATCTTCGTACACCTGGTTGGCTTTGGCCTGAGCGGCGGCCACGCGCTGCTCGTCCGTAATGGAGGCCGCGGTCTTGGGGTCTTCGGTAGGCTTGGGCTGAGTGGAAATCAGGATTTCGCTGAGCCGCACCTGCTCCGGCTGGGTCATGTCGCTGAGGTGATCCTTGTAGTACTTCTGGATTTCCGCGGGAGTGATGTTGACCTTGGAGCCCACTTCCTGCTGAATGACCTTTTGGGTGATGATGTTCTCGCGCAGGTTCTCCTTGAACTCTTCGTAGGAGACGCCCTGTTCCTGGGCGGCCTTGGCCAGGTCATCCATGGTGGCCAGGTTCATCTGCTTGCGGATTTCGTCCAGCCGCTTCACCAGATCGGTTTCCGCGGTAATGCCCAGGTCATCGCCCTTCTGCAGCAGGAGTTGCTGGTCAACCAGGTCGCGAAGGACGTTCTTCTGTTTGCTGGTGATGTCCTGCGGGGTGGCGTTCTGCTGCTCGCCTTCCTGCTGCACCTGCTGCTGGCTGCGGTCGAACTCGGAACGGGTGATGATGTGGTTGTTGATGCGGGCAATAATTTCCTCCACCACCGTGCCCGATTTCACCTCCGTTTTTTTCGGGGTATCGGCAGCGAGAAGGGAGAATGCGGCAACAACGACGATGGCGAGAATGGATAGGTGACGTGTCATGGTTTACTGCTGGCGGCCCTGTAAGTCTCTGCAACGAAGTCTTGCAACTATTGTACATCCCACGAGCCGCCCAGGCAGCCTCTCCGGCCTGGAAAGCGGCTTCAACAAGTCAGGGGCTGCTATCATAAACAGTTTTGCTCCGGCTCCCGTTTGTTTCTGAGTTCCCTGCGAGGAAAGCCATGAAGATGCCGGCAGTTCTAAGCGCTCTCATCCTTATGTGTGCCACGTGTATAGCCTCCCCCGCCAAAGCCAGCCAGGTTCCTGACCGGGCCCAACTGGAGAAAATGAGCGCGCGCTTTGCGCCTACCCGCATCCAGGTGGATATTTCCGGCCTCTCCGCCGGCAACCGCCAGGCGCTGGGCAAGCTGATTGAGGCGGCGCGCATTCTGAACGACATCTATATGCGGCAATTGTGGTCGGGCGACCAGGAGCTTTATGCCCGGCTGCAGAAAGAGCGCACCCCGCTGGGCCGCGCCCGGCTGCACTATTTCTGGATCAATAAAGGCCCCTGGGACGATCTCAACGATTTCAAGGCCTTCATTGCCGGGGTGCCGGAGCGCAAGCCGCTGGGCGCGAATTTTTATCCTGAGGACATGACCCGCGAGCAGTTTGAGAGCTGGGTCAAGACCCTGCCGGAAAAGGATCAGGAGCAGGCCAAAGGTTTTTTTACCGTGATTCGCTGGCAAGGCAAGGGCAAGCTGGGGTGGATTCCCTACAGCCAGCATTACCGTCCGGAACTGGAGCAGGCTGCGGCGCTGCTGCGCCAGGCGGCCACGCTCACCGACAATGCGTCCCTGCGCAAGTTCCTGATGAGCCGGGCAGCCGCCTTCCTTTCCAACGATTACTACCAGAGCGACCTGGACTGGATGGATCTGGATTCGCCGCTGGACATCACCATCGGGCCTTATGAGACCTACAGCGACGAACTGCTCGGCTACAAGGCGGCGTTCGAGGCCTACGTGAACCTGCGCGACGAAAAAGAGACCCAGAAGCTGGCCGCCTTCGCCCAGCACCTGCAGGAAATCGAAAACAATTTGCCGGAAGCGCCGCAATACCGGCGCTCGCAACTGGGGGCGCTGGCGCCCATCCGCGTGGTGGATGAAATCCTGAGCGCCGGTGACGGCGCCCATGGCGTGCAGACCGCCGCCTACAACCTGCCCAATGATGAGCGCGTGGTGCAGCAGAAGGGCAGCAAGCGGGTGATGCTGAAGAACATTCAGGAAGCCAAGTTCGAGACCGTGCTGGTGCCCATTTCAAAGCGTGTGCTGGCGACGGAGGAGCAGAAAGACGTGAGCTTCGAAATGTTCTTCACCCACACTGTGGCCCATGAGCTGATGCACGGGCTGGGGCCGCAGCAGACGAAGGTGCAGGGGCGCAATACCTCGCCGCGCCAGGAATTGAAGGAGTTGTACGCCGCCATTGAGGAGGCCAAGGCCGACGTTACCGGACTGTTCGCCTTGCAATACATGATGGACCATAGCCAGCAGATGGGCCTGGGCGGCGTGCTGCCCAGCGATGCGGCGGCACAGCGCCAGCTCTACACTACCTTCCTTGCCTCCGCTTTCCGCAGCATTCGCTTTGGGCTGAACGAGGCGCACGGAAGGGGTACGGCGGTGCAACTCAACTATCTGCTGGATAAAGGCGGCTTCGTGGTCAACCGCGACGGCACCTTCTCGGTGGACATGGCGAAGATTAAGGATGCGGTGCGCGACCTGGACAATCAATTTCTCACTATCGAGGCCGAAGGAAATTATGCCGGCGCCAGGCAGATGCTCGAGCACTACGGCGTGATCCGGCCGGAGGTGCAGAGGGCTTTAGACCGACTGCACGACATCCCGGTGGACATCGAGCCGCTGTTCGTGACCGCAGACGAACTGGCGCCGGGGAAGAAATAGCTGACTCGGGGGCTGTCAGTTTCGAGCCTGCGAAACCTTGAAACCTGCGAAACTTCGAAACTTTAGAGTCACAATCCCTGCTGATCCGAGCAACTCCGCGGTGGGTTAGAAGTCCCTGTCTTATTTCCTGACCAGCGCGATGGCGGTAACGTCATTGTGCATTAAAGGCGCGCAGGTGAACTCCTCCACCCGATCCAGCACCTGACGGCACAAAGCGGGTGCATCCGTGATGGTTATGGCCAGAAAAGACTGGCGCAGGCGCTCCACGCCGAACTCCTCGCCGCGAAACTTGCTTTCTACCAGTCCGCGCGAGACCAGCAGCAGGGAGGCCCCCGCGGGCAAGACTCTGACCTGGGGCTCGTAGGTGGCGTGGGAAAACAGGCCCAGGGGCAGGGCATTGGCGCAAAGAGAGTCCACGTCGGAATTGTGCCGGAGCAGAGCGGGGGTGTGTCCCGCATTGCAGTAGGCGATGGTTCCCGCCAATTCATTGAGGCAGCCGATGAACCCGGGGGAGTGATGCACTCCGCCGGCGGCGGAAAGGATGGCCCGGTTCAGCAGCAGAGCCAGTTCGGCCATGGCCTCGTTATCGTTGACGTGGTCGGTGCCGAAAAGTTGCGGCACCTGGGCGCGGAATACATCCTGCGCCGCGGCGGCGATTGCCATGGCCTGGTCGCGCTTTCCGGCGAAGTCGAAGAGGGCAAATGCCAGGCGCGAGGTGCCCGCTTCCACAAAGTCGTAGAAGTCACCGCCCATGCGGGCGAAAGCGTACTCCGCCCCCGCTTCCACGGTTTTCATCTTCGGCAGGGGCGAGCGCTGGGGCAGGCGGCGGGCCGCCTGGGGCGCGGCGCTTTGGAAAGGGAAGCGCATGGCGGCACAAAGTAGCACAAAATGAGCCATTAGCAATCAGCAATTAGCATTTGGCCCTTGAACCGAGTGCTGGACCGCCAACCATCGTAGTCCGCTAAGTGATATTCAACAGCAGTTGCCTTATTTGCCGTACTTCTCCTGCAGGAAGCTGCCCACCTCGTTCTCCAGGCCGGCGTAGTCGGTGTGGATGGTGGCGCGCAGGGCGGCTTCAGTGGAACTGCCCTCGGAAATGCGGCGCAGGATGCGGACCAGATCATCCATGCCATAGGTATCGCGAATGTACTCGGCGGCGGCCAGCGATTCGTCGTAGGCCAGGCGCGCCTCCGGGGTGCTGAAGCGGATGAAGCTGCCCTCCAGCATGTTGAAGGGCAAGGCCTGGTGCTGGCTCATTAACTGTCCCAGCCTCTGGCCAAAGGGCGCCGTGGTGCGGGGTTCCAGAAGCTGGGCAATGCCCTCGTGCAACCATTGCGGGCAGCGCCCGGCGCTAAGCTGGTTGATAAATGAGTGCGCCAGTTCGTGTTTGAGCACGTGCGCCAGTTCCGGCGTCATCTCCGTCAAACCGCTTACCGGAATGCGCAGCTTGCCATCGTTGATGGCGTTGGTCCAGCCCGGAGCCTGGGTCACGTCAAAAAATTCCTGCTCGGTGTAGAGCACCACGGGAATGCTGTAGCGCGGCTGGGCGTCCAACTGGGTGGATAAGTCGTTGTAATCGGCGTCCAGGGCCTGCAGCAGCTGGCGGCGAAACTCGTCCGAGGTTTGCCGGCCTTCATAGCGCAGGGTAAAGTGGCCGGTCTCGCGTTCAGAGAAGTCGGCTTCGGCGGCAACCTCGCGCTGGGCTTTGGCCAGGAATTGCTGCACGGTGGCATCGGGCCGCAGTTGCAGGGAGCGTTTCCAGGAGCGCACGGCCTCCTGGCTGCGGTCGCTCATGAACTGGGCGAAGCCGAGCACGGCAAACGCGTCCGGCGAGTCCGGAGCCAGCATGGTGGCTTGCCTGGCCGCGTCCATGGCCTGGCGGTAATTTCCGCCGCGCAGCAGAACGGCGGCATAGTGAGTGAGGATGGCGGGATTCTGTGGGGTCAGGCCGAGCGCATGCTCGAAGTAGGACTGGGCGCGCTGGCGGTGTCCCGCCTGCTCTTCGTGCTGGCCGGCCAGGAAGTAGCCGGCAGCAGCCATTTGGGCGTTGCCGGAGCGATCCAGGGACTCCAGCACTGATGTATCCACCTGCCCGTCCTTGATCACGGAAACCGCCACCTGGCTGCCATCCATGGTGACGCTGGGAGTGAATTCCGGCATTTCGGAGGCTGGTTTCTGCGAGTCGGGTCCAGCCTGGGCCACTTCGGTGGGGGGCATGCCCGTGGTATCCACGTGATCCACCAGCGATTTGGGGATAGCATAGGAATTGTCCCCAATGTCATATTCGACGTGAGAGGCGTCCTGGCGTACGCGGTCAGCCAGAATTCGGCGACCGTTCTTCAGATAAATGGTGTCGGCCGGCGCACAAATCGCCGAGATGAGGACGATAATCAGGCAGGCCCGCACGACGCGATTTTAATCGCGCCGGTCGTGGCTGAAACCGTGACCAAGGTAACTGGCTATATTCGTGTTCTGCTGGTGCTGTCATGGCTGGCAACGTGCGGAGTGACGTGCGCGCAACAACCTCCGCCGGTTTCTCCCGCCACGGACACGGCCGCCCCCCTTTACCAGCAACTGGGGACTGTGGGCCTGGACGCGAACAGGGTGTTTCACATCCGCGGGGCTTCCATTGAGCACCCGAACCTGCACGTGACCTTTAATGACGGGGTCATCGCTTTCACCCAAGACGTGCTGGGCCAGGTGACGGGAGCCTACTTTGAAGGTGATGGCGACCTGCTGCTGATGCCGCCCAACCGTGCCGAGCGCGCTTCCCTGGGGCTGTTTACCGGGGCCGCCATCCTGGAAGAGCCGTTCACCGCCGCCTACCTGCGCTTCAACGATGACACCCGCCAGAAGCTGCAGCCTTTCCTGTATCCGGCCACGGAGGCGCAGGATTTTTTCGCGGCGCACGATGCGGTCGCCCGCTCGCTGGCGGTGAGCGACGCCCTGCGCTTGCTGATAAGCTTTAGCCGCTTTCTTCCCGTGGCCGGCCCCATGCAGCCGCCGGCGGCCTACACCGGCAGCGATCATTTCCTGCACTTGCGGCTGAACAGCCCACGGCGCGGGCTGTTTGATGTGTTCTTCGACAGCCTGGCGCGGGAGCAGGTATCCGCCGGGCAACTGGCGCAAACTCCGCAAGGGGATTTCTACGACTTGTGGACGTCCTTCACCCTGCCCGCGCGCGGGGGAAGCCCGGCGCAGACACAGGAGGAAAACGCCAACGTGGTTGAGGTCTCCCGCTACCGCATCCGGGCGCGCATCACCTTTCCCCACGAACTGGCGGCCGAGGCGTTGCTGGAGATGCAGGTTCATCAAAGCGGGGAGCGCGCGCTGCTGTTCGAACTCTCGCGTTTTCTGCAAGTGAAACAGGTGGAGGCGGATGGGCGGCCGGTGCAGTTCGTGCACAATCCGGCGGTGGACGGTACGCAACTGGCGCGGCGCGGCAATGACATAGTGGCGGTTGTTTTTGCGGAACCGCTGCGCGCGGGCCAGCGGCTGCGACTGCGCTTCCAATACTCCGGCCCGGTTCTTTCCGAAGCCGGCGGCGGCTTGCTTTACGTGGGGGCGCGGGGCACCTGGTATCCCAACCGCGGCCTGGCTATGTCGCAATTCGACCTGCAGTTTCGCTATCCCGCGGGCTGGACGCTGGTGGCGACCGGCAAGCGGGTGCCGCCGGTGGCGGAGGAGGACTCAGGAAAGCCGGCGGAGGGCGAGCAGGTGGGGCACTGGATTTCCGAGCGCCCCATTCCCATGGCCGGCTTCAACCTGGGCCGGTACGTGAAAGCCTCGGCGCGCGCCGGCAAGGTGGAAGTTGATACTTACGCCGCCGCGGGAATGGAACGGGCTTTTCCGCGCCCGCCGCCCCCGCCGGTGGCGATCTCGCCCAACCCGGAGATTTCTCCGGCAGAACAGCTGCAACGCCAGCCTATGCCGCTGGTGGGTCCGCCTCCACCCCCGTCCCCGGCCCATAACGCGCAGGCCGTGGCGGAGGAGACAGCGCACGCCATCAATTTTCTCAGCGCGCGCCTGGGACCGTTTCCTTATGACCACCTGGCCCTGACCCAGATGCCGGGCGGGACCAGCCAGGGCTGGCCAGGATTGATCTTTCTTTCCAGCATGGCCTTTCTTACCCCGCATGACCGCGCGGTGCTGCACTTTTCCCCGCAGGCGAGCGTGCTTTACGGCCAAGTCATGGCCGCGCATGAAGCCGCCCATCAGTGGTGGGGCGACCGCGTTGGGTGGCAAAGCTATCGCGACCAGTGGATCGGCGAGGCCCTGGCCAACTACTCGGTGCTGATGATGCTGGAGCAGGAGCATCCCCTCGATTTCGCGCTCATGATGCAGACTTACCGCGAACAGCTGCTGCAGAAAAATAAAGCCGGACTGGAACTGCGGGAGGCGGGGCCGGTCACCCTGGGGCTGCGCCTCTCCTCCTCCAAATTTCCCGACGCCTATGACGCCATTGCCTACGGCAGGGGCACCTGGCTGTTCCACATGCTGCGATATATGTTGCGGAACGCTTCCGAGACGCCGCGGCCCGGGGCGCGGGCGCGCTCCGGCAGTGGCGATGAACTCTTTCTAAAGGTGCTGCGCCAATTGCAGGAACGCTATGCCGGCAAGGTGATGACCCTGCAGGATGTGCAGCGGGCCTTTGAAGAAAATCTTCCTCGCTCCCTCCGGTATGAAGCGCGCCCATCGCTGAATTGGTTTTTCGATGGCTGGGTGAACGGCACGGCCATTCCGCGGCTGCGGCTGGAGAGTGGCAAATTTGTGCGCAAGGGAAATTTTATTGTGGCGACCGGAACCATAAAACAGGAGGATGCGCCCGGTGACCTGGTCACTTGCGTGCCGGTTTATGCCCTGGTCAGGGGACGGACTCCGGCGCTGCTGGGCCAAGTGTTTGCCGACGGCGCGGAAACCGAGTTCCGGCTGCCCGCTCCCGCGGGTGCGCACAAACTGCTGCTCGACCCCTACCAGACGGTGCTCACGCGCAATCGGTAAGACGTGCCTCACGCATTTGTCCCCCACTCAAGCCAAAGACGGGCTTGAGTGGGCCACCCCCGCCCAGTCGCATTTCAGGAACGTTCCCGGTGTGCCCTCTATTGGCAGCGGGGAGAAGGTTCGCCGGGGCCGCCTTCAAGGCAAGGAACGGTGCTGAGGTAAGTGTAGATAGCCGTAAGCTGGCGATCGGTCATATTTTGAAAGGACGGCCACCGCATGATCTGCAGCTTGTCGCCATCGAAAGGAGCCAGCATGCAGTTGGGGCCTGGAGTATTGTCAGGGCAGTTTGGATGGGCGTGATCCAGGTCCACACCAGTCCTCATAATCTGGATGAATTCCGAGAGGGTGCGACCGCCCTCAGGTAAGCCCGACTTATCCGGCGTCAGGTTGCGGGAAATAATGTGCAACTCTGCTCCCGGAACGGGCGGAAACGTCCCAAAGTCTCTGCCGCCACCCAGGTAAGTCATAGGGTTGACCCTGATAGTGCCATCAAATGGCGGCTGCCGCAGGTAGGGATTGCCGTTGGGAAGGACGTACTCGGTGGAAGGACCATGGCTGTGGCAACCGTTGCAATCGCCAGTTACGTTGACAATATAGCTGCCCAGCCCTACCAGGTCTTGATCTTTGCCGGCCATGTTCAGCGGAACCGGCGCCACTGCCAGACCGATCTGAATCATTTCTTTTTCATCTTGCGAGCCATTGTTATCGTTCTTCGCACGGGCGGACGGAGGAGCGATGGCCACTCCCATCACAATCAAAGCAGCAAGTGCTGCCCCGGCTATGAGACTCTTCGGGAACAGATTCGTGGACACAACTGCCCCCCTCCTTAGGGGGGCATGAGCTTACCATGGGCTCGGCAAGCGAGCAATTTCCTGATCATGCGTTGCAAAGAGCACACCAGGGCGATGTTAACGGCTGGAAGACTTTCACTCACAGGGCAGGGATTGAACTTCAGGAAATTCCTGCCCACGGGAATTTCACCACGTCATTACGCGACATCCCGCTATGGAACCCAAGTACCGTCTTGACATTGGCTCCGTTTTCTCATATCACAAACAGACCGCAACCCGGCCCAGCTGTATCCGTCCTTATATTCCCTTGAGGTGGAAAGTCCATGATGCGAGCCCCCGTGGTGGGTTGCAGCCTGCTGTCCATGTTGCTGGCGGTTATGTTTGCCAGCCTGCCTTTGACTTCCCAGGTGGTGACGGTAACGGTGCAGGGGCGGGTGTACGACAGCACGGGAGCGGTGATTCCCGACGCCCAGGTCAGCGTGGTGAATACCGCCACCGGCCTTTCCCGCGCTGCCACCACCGACACCAACGGCGATTACCAGCTGGCCTTGCTGCCGGTGGGCGACTACGCGGTGACGGCGAATAAAAAGGGTTTCCAGAAACAGGTCAAAAAGGTGCACCTTGACGTCGGCCAGGTGGGCGCCGTGAACTTCACTTTGCCCCTGGGCGCGGTGAGCCAGGAGATCCAGGTGGAGGATGTGGGGGTGACCGCGGAGCCCACACGCACCATGGTGAGCTCGGTGATTGACGAGCACAAGATCGAGAACCTGCCGGTAAACGGCCGCCAGTTCATTGACTTCGCGCTGCTGGCGCCGGGCGTGACCATCGGCGACACCACTTCCGGCAGCACCGACGTGATCATCGAGCCGGTGACCAAGCTCTCCTTCGCCGGACAAAACATTCACTACAACTTCGTAGCCATTGACGGCGCCGATGACATCTCCACCGCCTCCGGAGTGCAGAAGTACACGCCCTCGCAGGACGCGGTGCGCGAGTTCCGCGTCATCAACAGCGATTACAGCAGCGAATACGGGCGCGCCGTGGGCGGCATTGTGGACATCATTACCAAGAGTGGAACCAACAAGTTTCACGGCTCGGCCTATGAGTACTTCCGCAACGATGCCATGGATGCCAAGAGCCTGCTGGCCTCGCGCGACCCCTCCACCTGCGCGGTGCCGGGCAACCTGAGTTCCGGCGGCTGCCGCCTGCTGGACAAGCTGCGCCAGAACCAGTACGGCTTTACCCTTGGCGGCCCCATCCAGAAGGATAAGACCTTCTTTTTCGCCAACTACGAGGGCCAGCGGCGCAGCGAATCGCCGTACTACAACTCCATCATTCTGAACAATATCGGCACCATCAACCAGTTCAAGACGGGCATCGGGTTCCCGGCGGAGAACCTGAATGTAACCCGCAGCAACAATTACGACAACTTCCTGGTGAAGCTGGACCATGCCTTCAGCACCAAGGAATACATGTACGTGCGCTATTTCTTCGATGATGGCCGGCTGCACAACTACTCGCCGCTGAATGACGGCTCCGACCTGCCTTCCGGATTCAAGAACAACTTTTCCCGCGACCAGTCGCTGGTGGGCAGCCTGACTTCCGTCATTTCCCCCAGCCTGGTGAATGAAGTGCGCATGCAATACGCCCGGCGCTCCTTCGACTTCCCCACGGTCACGGCGGAGCCGCACATGGAAGTGGCCAACCAGTTCGCCATCGGGGTGAACCGCGGCAACCCGGATTTCTACAAGGAATGGCGTTACGAACTGGTGGACGACATAACCAAGACGGCGGGACGCCACACCTTCAGCTTCGGCGGCGACTTCAATCATGTGAACACCACCGAATCGTTCCCCCTGTTCTATCCCTTTGAGGCGACGTTCGTCTGCATCGCGCCCGATCCCACCAATCCCAGCTCGCCCTGCAACACCTCCAACCTGCTGGACCACACCCCGGCGGTGCTGTGGATGGAGCGCTTCCAGGCGCCCAACTACAACGAAACCAGCTTTAACCCTTCCGTGTTCTCGATGAACGGCTATCCGCAGGCCATCCGCAACCAGGCCAGCGGCACCCTGGGACATACCTATGAGGGTTTCTATGGGCAGGACCGCTTCAGCGCCAGCCGGAACCTGACGCTGACCCTGGGCGCACGTTTCGATTTCGAGACCTGGCCCAGCAATGTGCTCAACACTCCCCACGGCGTGGACCCGCGGGCGGGCTTCGCCTATAACCTGGGCGGCAGCCACTCCATTGTGATTCGCGGCGGCTTCGGCCTGTTCCACGGCACCATTCCCTCGCCCCTGCTGATGTGCCAGGCGCCTTCCTGCGGCGGCACCGCGGCCTACGGCAAGTTCCGCGCGGGCGAAGATAACCTGAACTCCACCAGCCAGCTGTTCGGTTATTCGGGATTCTTTCCCGCCGCCTTTCAGAATGCCTTCAACGGCCTGATCAACGGGCAGTATCCCAACCCGAGCAATCCGGCTACTCTGGGGTTTCTGGCGCCCGCTACCATCGTGCGCTTCACCCAGGACCATAAAATGCCCTATGGAATCCAGAGCAGCCTGGGAGTTGAGTTCCAGCCCTACAAGGATGCGGTGCTCAATATCAGCTATCTGCGCACCCATGGCGTGCACCTGGGCAGCTTCTTCAACATCAACCAGCCGCCACCCAGCGGCACCACGCTGGTGCATGATTCGAAAGGCGACGCGGGCGTGAAGAACACCTTCTGGGCGGTTCCCAATATCGTGCCCGGCGCGGCTAACCCCAACTACTTCACCTACTTTGAAGCTGACTCGCGCTGGTATTCGGAATTTGACGGCCTGCTGGTGACGCTCAACAAGCGCATCAGCCATCACCTCGGTTATGGCATCAGCTACACCTGGTCGAAGACGCTGGACAACGGGCCCAATCCCAGCTTTGTGCTCATTCCTCAGGACAGCGGCAATTTCGGCGAGGAAAAGGCGCTCTCCGCCGACGACGTGCGCCACCGCTTTGTGGGCAACATGACCCTGGCCGGACCCACCCACCTGAACCGGGTGCTCAACGATTTCGAGCTCTCCACCATCGTGACCCTGGAATCGCCCCACTACTTCACCAAGTTCGTGGGCTTCGACGCCAACGGCGACGGCTTCCCCTTGAATGACCGGGTGGGAATCGAGCCTCGCAACACCTTCCGCGGCGACAGCTACCAGACGGTGGACCTGCGGCTTTCGCGGACCTTCAACGTGACCGAACAGGTACACCTGCAGGGCATGGCGGAGGCGTTCAACGCATTGAACAACGTGAACATCCGCTACTTCAACACGGTTTACGGCGCGCCCGATTTCATTCCGGCGGGAACTCCCGGGACCTTCCTCGAGGGCTCGCCCAACCCGGGATATGGCACGCCACGGGCGGTATTCAACCCGCGCCAGATCCAGCTGGCGCTGCGGGTGACGTTCTAAACCAGCACGAGCATTGGTAGAGACGTAATTAGTTACGTCTCTACCGGGCCTTGCCAGCGTGGCGGCAGTCTCTCTCGGTTCCGATCTGGGAGAGGTTCGCCCAAATCAGTCTTGGGGGCTGGGCGGAACCATGGCCCGCGTTTTTCCGACCGCATAACTCCTGTGTTGCAAGCAGTTCCGAACTTCCTCGCCCTTTAGTGCTTGGCCACAGAGTTGCTTCTGACAGGCGTGGAGTCCGCCCATGGAGCTGAAAATCGTGTGGCGCAATCCCCAGCCCATTCGTCATATTCAGCGCTGGGAACCGGTGGAGAAGGCCCCGGAACAAAGCACGTACGTAGTGCAGGAATTTGTGCTCGACGGTGAGGGCGGCAAAGGCTACTGGGCTACCGAATGCCAGCTGCAGGTGATTCGCGGGGGCACCGCCGCCTGAGCGCAGGTCATTGATGCGCGGCCAGGCCATGAATACTCATCCAGCAGAGGCGCCGGGTTGCCAGCAATCCCTTGATGGGGGCGGGTTTTCGGGATATATTACCGCCGGATCGGCCGAAAAAACTCCCCCCTAAAGACAACTTGGGCCTACTCCCCGGGTTCCAATCAAACAGGCCGAGCAGTAAGACCAGTATGGAAGTCAGCAGTTCCACCACAACCTCACTTGCCCACGGTAATTCCACCACAACCTCACTTGCCCGCGCCTGTAGCCTTAAGCGAAACAATGCCTTGACGGCCCTGCTGTGCGGCGCGCTGCCGGCGCTGCTGCTGGCGGTGTATTTGCCACCCAGAGCTTACCAGTGGCTGATTGGGCTGGGGTTGGGGCTGGTGTGGGCCAACGCCTTCGAGTACTTCTACCACCGCTACCTGCTGCACCATACGCGGGGGGTGCTGGGCAAAGGACACATTCTGCATCACATCACCTCGGGCAAGGAAAACGAGGTGGAGCATTTGACGTTTGGGGAGTCACCTTTATACGTCATGCTCCTGTTCTGCACGAATGGCTCGCCCGTGATCCTGGCCGACCTGCTGTGGGGCTTTGCCCTGGCTCCCGGTATCCTGCTGGGCTTTACCGCGTACTTCATTGCGGTGGAGGAAATCCACTGGCGCATACATCTTGGCGGCTGGCTGCCGGCCGGGTTGCGCGCCGCCCGCGCGTATCATCTGGACCACCACGATATTCCAGAAGGCCGGTACAACGTTTTCTGCCCCCTGTTTGACCTGCTGCTGGGGACCGCCAATTCCACGGTCCCGGGCACGCCGGCGCAGCGCCTCCGCCCGCGCAGAAACATCTGGCGCGCCCTGCAGGAAGAAGCTTTGCTCTACACCTGGATTATTGGCATGGCGGTGTTTGTCCGCTTTTTCTGCGGCGGTTCGCCCAGATCGTGATGGCTGCAGGCACGCGCGGCCCTATGGCCGGGTCTTGGCGATTTCGGGCGCGGCTTCGCGGGGCGGCGTGCCCAGGTGATACTTGGTGAGCCCGTCGCGCAAGAACTCAAAACCTTCCTCGGGTGAATCCACCATGCGGAACAGGTCCACGTCCTCGGGCGATATGGAGCCCGCATCCACCATGGCATCGAAATTGATGATCCGCCGCCAGTATTCGGTGCCATAGATGGCGACCAGAATTTTTTTTGCCAGCTTCTCGGTCTGGGCCAGGGTAAGAATTTCAAACAGCTCGTCCAGGGTGCCGAAGCCGCCGGGGAATATGACCAGGCCCTTGGCCAGATAGGCGAACCAGTACTTGCGCATGAAGAAGTAGTGGAACTCGAAGTTCAGCTCCGGGCTGACGTAGCGGTTCGGCATCTGCTCGTAGGGCAGGCGGATGTTCAGGCCAATGGTTTTTCCGCCCGCCTCGCGCGCGCCCTGGTTGGCGGCCTCCATGATGCCGGGGCCGCCACCGGTGGTGACCACAAAGCGCTGGCGCTTGGCGGGAATCTGCAGCGACCACTGGGTGAGCAGGTGGGCGAGGCGGCGCGCGTCCTCGTAATAGCGGGCCATGTCCACGGCGGCGCGCGCCCGCCTCAACTTCATCTGTTCCTCGGGCGGAGCGGCCTGCCGGGATCCGGGCTTTTCCAGCACGGTCAGCGAATGGCGGGCTTCAGAGAGGCTATGAAAGCGTGCGGAGCCGAAGAAGACGACCGTGTCCTGGATCTGCTCGCGGCGAAATCGGGCCAGGGGCTCGGCGTACTCGGAGAGAATGCGCAGAACCCGCCCATCGGGGCTGTTGAGGAAGCGCTTGTTTTCGTAGGCCAGAGGAGCCGGATACAGGGTAGGTTCGCCGGCCAGAAAGTCACCTTTTTCGGCGTCCTTATTACGGTCTGATTTGCTTCTCAAATCCATTCCCCCCAAAACGCAGAAGGCGGCAGCAGAAAAATGTCCCGGCTGAAGCCGCAAGGCCCGAGTGTTAATTCCTCATGAACAAACGATAAGTGTCGAAGGGATGAGAGGCGGCGAATCAATTGCTCCTCGGCTCGCGATAGCGCACCACTTCCCAAATGCCCAGCCAGATATCAATCACGCCCAGGCCGCTGAAAGCACCGCGCACAAAAGTGTTGGCCGCCCAGAAACGCACTGCCGGGTAATCCAGCAGCAGATTATTTTCTGTCCATATATGAGTCCAGGGAAGGACCACCAGAGCGATACCCAGTTCCAGGCAAATAAGAACAAAAACCAGCAAGCCCAAGCGGCGGGCCCACACGTGGCCACCGGTGGCCTGGGAGCGGCCCTGGGCAGCCGGTTCCTGTTCCGGCGCCAGAGGGCTGCGGGACAGGCCGCTTCCCGGCTTGCTGGCCTGATTGGCCAAGCGTCCCCAGCCTTGCCCGGCTACATCCGAATCCGAATCCACGCCGCTCTCTCCTCAGGAGGCATGTGGCACGGAAAGAAAATCCCCACGTCCGCGCACGCCCTCGACTATTTTATTGATTTTACGACTTTAAGGCTTTGATGCGCTCAGCCACGTCGCGATAATCAATATTCGCGCCGTAAACCTCGAGGAAATGGCTTAGAGCCGCTTGTTTGTTCTCGGAGGCCTCATAAGCCGCCGCGAGTTCATAGTGCAGGGCAATGCGGGCTTCTTCGTCAATAGTGGGCAGTTTGAGCGCTTTTTCGTACCAGCGGACGGCGGCCTGGGGCACGCCTTTTTCCAGAAAAGCCGCCGCCAACCAGGTAAAGGCCTGCATCACGTGGGGGAAGGGCTGGCCGCGCTCTACGGCCAGGCAAACTTTCTGCAGTTCGCCGATGGATTCGTCAAGCAGTCCCATCTCCTTGAAGGCGACGCCCAGGTTGTAATGGGTTTCCGGGTCCTCGCCCTGGCTGGGCGCTTCGCTTTCTTCCAATCCTTGCTTGAATTCAGTGAAAATTTCTTCCAGTTCGGAATCGGCCTGGGCGGTAGCCGCGCCCGGGGCCGAAGAAGCAGTGGCGGCGGTGGCTAAGGCAGGCACGGCCGCAGTGACAGGAGCAGAAGGACCGGCGCCGGCTGCAGCAGCCGCCGCCATACGGGCGGGCTGGGGAGCGATTGCCGGTGCGGGCGACGGCGTTCCAAAACTATCGCCCAGCGCCGACTCCAAGTCAGAAACCATATCGCCCAGGACCCCGTTGCCGGGAGCCGCAGGGGCGGCAGCAGCAGCCGCGGGAGCCGCCAGGGGCGGGGCGGCGGAGGTTTTCTTGCTCTTGGCCGCATGCCGCAACTGCTTACGAAAACCGCTCAGCTCAGGCACATCGGGGTACTGCGCTTCACATTTAGCGATGGCGGCTTCGGCTTCTTCCCAGAGCTCGTGGTGCAGGTAGAACTTTACTTCCTCTACCAGGCCGGAAATGGCTTCGGCGCGCTCTCCGGCGCCGGCGGACTTAACCACCGATTCGACCACCGGTGCGGCCATGGAGCTTTCCCACTCGCTGGAGATGTCAATTTCCTGATGGCCATCTCCGCCGGCCCCGGCAGCGGCAGGGGTGGGCTGGCCCGCGGCGGATTCTTCCGCCCGTTCGGCATATTTCCTGGCCGCTTCGCCGTACTGCTGAGCGAAATCCTGGAGGCCGGCCTTGAGATAAACGTCGTGGATCTTGCGGCAGCACTCCGCCGCCTCGGCCAGGCGGCCGGCACGCACGTAGAGCGCGGCCAGGCGCTGGTTGATGCGCAAATCATTGGGCACCCTGGCCAGCACCGCCTCCAGCGGTTCCACTGCCTTGGCCGCCAGGTTGTAGGAGACAAACAGGTCGGTTTCCGTGATCAGCTTCTGAACTTCAGCCGCCAGTTCCCCGTTGTAGCCCTGGTCAACTTCGGGAGCGTTGATGTTCAAATCTTCCACCGACAAAGGCGCGCCGGCATCGCCGTGCCCGGTATCGGCGCCCACATGCTGCACCATGCCGTTGTATTTTTGCGTGTAGGCGGAGTTATTAGGATCGAGGGCAGCCAGTTGCAGATACAAATCGCGGGCGTGCGCAAGATCGCCGGACTGTTCGGCCAGCCCGGCGAGCAACTCCGCCACCTCCGCCAGGCGAGGCTTGTCGCCGGCCCGTTCATAGAGCTGGCGAAGCAGTTCCAGGGCGGCGACGTTCTCGCGGACATGGTCGAGGCAGGCGTGAAGATTATCGAGCACTTCGGCGGACTCGGAGGTCAGCAGCTTCTCGGCATACTGGTGATAAACGCGCAGCGCTTCCTCGTATTCGCCGGCCTTCATCAAGGCATCGGCGTAGGCGGAAAGCGGGCCGGCATCCTGGGTGAGGGCGAATAATTTCTTGGCCAGAGGGCCGGCTTCAGCGGTTCGCCCAGCCTGCAGATAAGCGTTGGAGAGGGCGCGCAGGCCATCGGCGCTCTGGTCCAATTCTGGGATGCACTCCAAGGTCTGAATGGCGCCGGAAACGTCGCCGGCCTGCAGGGCCACACCGCCGCGCATGAGCAGGGCCTGCTTGTCGGTGGGATTGAGTTGCAGCACGCGGGCCAGAACTTCTTCCGCTTCCGCCTTGCTGCCGCGGGCCTGCAAACCCTCGGCCGTGCGCAGCAGGATTTTCCGCGCCTCGTCGCGGCGCTCCAGGCGCACATACACATCGGCCAGCCGCACTTGCAGGCTGGTGTTTTCCGGGTCTATGACCAGGATTTTCTGGAAGGCGTGTGCCGCCTGCTCCAGGTGCCCGGAGTGCAGGTATTGCTCGGCCACCAGCAGGTACTGCGCGCGGGCATCGTTCTGCAAGCCTTGCTGGCCGTAGAGTTCGGCGAGTTTAAGCACTGACTCAATGCTGGGCTTCAGCTTGGTCAGCTTTTTGTACATGGCAATGGCTTTGACCGTGAAGCCCTGGGTGCCGTAGGTATCGCCTACGCTCTTGAAGTAAGCGACGGCTTTATCGGTCTGGCCGATGCGCGCGTACAGGTCGCCAATAGTATTGAGGACGGTAAGGTCTTTGGGATCGGCTTTTACAACTTTCTCGTACTCCGCGATGGCATTCTGCAGTTTGCCCTGCTGAATGTGCCGTTCCGCCGCCGCCAGAACCTTCGTCTTATTGAATCCGAAGCCAAAAGCCATAGAGTCGCGGACTCCGAGCCACACCACTGCCAGATGGAGGTTTCAGGTGAAGCTGGCGGTAAAGTACCACAGTCACCAGCGCGGCCCAATGTTACCAAGGGCACCTAAAGGTACCGGCACGTTTGGGGAAAGGCAGCATTTGGCACTTAGCATTTAGCACTTAGCCCGTCTACCACGGAAGCGCTTCGACAACCGCAGCGGAAACCGAAGCCCCGGTTTGGCTCCGCCGATACTGTTTCCTGGGCTAAGTGCCAAGTGCTAAAGGCTAATGGCTGATTTCTAGCGGCTGTACTTGTTCCTTTTCTTATCGCCATGCCGCTCCAGGGCGAGCTGAACCAGGCGATGAATCAGTTCGGGATAAGAAACGCCCGAGGCGGCCCACAGCTTGGGATACATGCTGATGGCGGTGAAACCGGGCATGGTATTGATTTCATTGACGTAAATCTTTTTGCTTTGCGGATCCATGAGGAAATCCACGCGCGCCAGGCCGGCGCAATCCACGGCCCGGAAGGCGCCCACCGCCATCTCCTGTACCTGCTTAATTTGCGCCTTGGTCAGCTTGGCGGGAATGATGAGCTGCGAACCCTCTTCCAGGTACTTGGCGGCGTAGTCGTAAAACTCTTTGCCGGGAACGACTTCCCCGGGGAGGGAGGCTGCGGGCTCATCGTTTCCCAGGACGGAACATTCGAGCTCGCGAGCCTTGTGCTTTTTACCCCCAACCCCTTGCTCGATCACAATCTTGCGATCGAACTCGGCGGCGGTATGAATGGCCGCCGGCAACTCTCCCTTGTCGTGAGCCTTGGAAATGCCCACCGAGGAGCCCAGGTTGGCAGGTTTTACAAACACTGGGTACTTTAGTTTGGTTTCCACCAGGCGCTGCACTTTCTTGGGATCGCGTTCCCAGTCGCGACGCAGCACGGTGACGTGCTTTACCAGGGGCAGGCCGGAACTGCGAAACAGCTGCTTCATTATGTCTTTGTCCATGCCGGCGGCTGAGCCCAGCACGCCCGCGCCCACATAAGCGATGTCGGCCAACTCCAGCAGACCCTGGATGGTGCCGTCTTCGCCGAAGGTGCCATGCAGAACAGGGAAGACCACGTCTACCTTGATGACATTGTCGGTCCAGCGGCGGGCCATGGCGGCGCCGCCATCGGGTTCAAAGGAAGTCATGGCGCCGGTGGTGGAGTGCACGGGCACGGGGGGGACCACCACGGACTCTCCCTTGGCCAGCACGGCGGCGCCGGGAGTGTAATCGGGGTCGCCGGCCCGCAGATGCCGTTCTTCGTGGCCTTTGCCAAGGTTGTTGCTGCGCAGGAGTTGTTCCGCGCGGGCTGCCGTGACCCAGCGGCCTTCCTTGGTTATGCCGATGGGGACGACTTCGTATTGTTCCTTGTCAATGGCCTGGAGGACGGAGGCGGCGGAAAGCAGCGAAACTTCGTGTTCGCCGCTGCGCCCGCCGAAAAGAATGCCTACCCGGATTTTTGTCATGAGAAGGGGTGCTTCCCCCAGTCTGAATAATGTCGTGCTCCGAGTCAACGCCTAGAGGGTTCACAAAAGTGTACAGGAGGGCATGGCCCGGCGGAAAACCATTGACGATTGAAGATTGTAGATTGACGATTGTCCGCGGTGCGTCGAGCTCGATTTTTAATCGTCAATCGTAAATCTTCAATCAACAATTGATTTACGACACGGTACTTTGGTGACTTTCCCGTCCACAGTGTCGTTGTCAAACTGTATTGAAAAGTTATGTCTCGCTTAGCAGTTAGCGTGTTTTGTGCGTTGCTGATACAGCCTGCTTGCGCTCAACAGACGGCGCAGCCGGTACCAGCAGCCGTCGCCATCGTTCGTCCCGCGGCACAACCTGCCGCACAAGCGCCAGCACCGCGCACGCCGGCTCCGGCGCCGGTGGTCAAGCCAGTTTCCGTTCAGCCGCCCAAAATCGTGACCCTCGAGCGCACCTTAGGTCCGTTCCAGGTCAATAACCAGAGCTTCACCCTGGTGACGCACATCCAAAGCATTGATCGCCAGCCGCACGATCCCGACAGCGACGAAACCGTGGAATGGTGGGAACTGCGCGACGCGGCAGGAACTCCCGTATTCCACCAGCAGCTGGGAGTCTCGTTGCAAAACGGGGGCTTTGCGGAGACCGAATCTGTAGGCGCGCGCCAACTTAAAACCAAGCTGGGAGAGGGCATTCTGGTGGATGGCGGCTTTCTGCCTTCTGACCCCGAGTACAGCGGCTGGTTTCAGGTGTTCGGCCTGTTCAACGGCAAGCTGGTTCCGTTTGGAGCTCCCATGTCCACCGACGGCGAGTTCCTGGGGGAGGAAGAAGAGAGCTTTCAGCCGAGCGCCATGTTTCGCGGACAGCAGCCCCAAACAGTGACGCGGGACGTGCTTAACTTCCGGGTGTGGACGGGCAACTTCAGCATCATTTATCCCGTTTTGATTGACTGGATACAAGCCAAGGTACGCCCCGCCTGGACCTGTTACCGGATGACCGCCAAAGGAATGGTTGCGACCTGCACCTACAAGGTCCAGGCTGATGCGAGCCGCACAACCAACGACCTGACGTTTGTCCGAATGTACGCCGAGCCGGAAGAGGGATTCCCGGTGACGCACGTGGTCATCAAGCCAGAATCAAAAATCGAATTTCTGGAAGCACAACTGGCGGTGGATTGGAGCGCTGACAAGGACAACATCAGCATCGGCGTGGGCAATGGAGCCGATGTCTGGCTTCACGTGCGCATTGACAGCCAGGAAGGCTGGATCCGCACCCAGGAGGACTTCCAGGCGATCGGCCTGCCGCAATCCGGGTAAAGCTTCTTTTTCACCACAGAGGACACAGAGGTCACAGAGAGAAGCAATTTCAAATCCGTGACTCCATCGCAGCTCAACGCTGGATCACTACAATCCACTGGCCAGACTGGCCGAAGAGAAAATTAACAATCAAGATACGGGAAAAATTGAAATGAACTGATTTGAAATCGGTTTTCTCTGTGACCTCTGTGTCCTCTGTGGTGAAAAGGTTCTAAAGAATCTTTTTGCCGAATGCGGAAAGCGCCAATTCCACGGCCAGATCCGCCGTCCGGTTGTGCTCGTCAATGACCGGATTCACCTCGACAATTTCGAAGCTCAGCATGCGGGCGTGGTCGGCGATGATTTCCATGGCCAGGTGGCTCTCGCGGTAAGTAGCGCCGCCGCGCACCGGGGTGCCCACTCCGGGGGCGTCCTCGGGGTCAATCCAGTCCATGTCGAGGGAGATGTGGTAGCCGGCGGTGCCGCGTCCGGCCATGCGAAGGGCTTCTTCCATCACCACCCGCATGCCGCGCTCGTCAATGTCGCGCATGGTGAAGACTTCCACGCCGGCCTTGCGGATATTCTCCTTCTCGAAGCCGTCAATGTCGCGCACGCCCACGATGACGCAATTTTCCGGCAGCACCTTGGGGGAGAATCCGAAAATATTGGCTAATTCCGGCGGCCCCAATCCCATGATGGCGGCCAAAGGCATGCCGTGGACGTTGCCGCTGGGCGAAGTGGAGGGAGTGTTGATGTCGCTGTGGGCGTCAATCCAGACCAGTCCGATCTTCTGCTCCTGGCGGCGGTGGAATTCGGCCACGCCCGCCACCGTGCCCGCGGCCACAGAATGGTCGCCGCCCAGTACCACCGGAACCTTGCCCGCTTCCAGCGTTTTGACCACCAGTTCCGCGTGCTTGGTACAGGTGGCGGTAATTTCTTTCAGGTACTTGGCATGGGGATCGCCCTCCTTTTTCTGCTCCGCAATGGCGACGCTGATGTTGCCCGCGTCCTCCACCACGTGGCCCAGGGCCTCCAGACGTGCTTCCAGGCCGGCAACACGGACCGCCGAGGGACCCATGTCCACGCCGCGTCGTGACTGCCCCAGGTCGAGAGGCAGGCCGATCACACGGATCTTTCTGGGCACGATAAAGGGCAATACTGCGCGGGTGACTGCCGGCCGTTCCTGCTTGGGAGTATCGTTCATAATGTTCACAAAAACCTATTCACCGCCGAGACCGCAGAGACCGCAGAGGTTTGTAACTAATTCCGTTCTCGCTAGCCGCGGATTTTGCCTGGTCTGGGAAATCATTTACAACCCGCGTGACGCCGTCCTTTAGAACGCGGACGTGAAAGTTAATCAGCAGACCTACCCTCTTATTCAAGAGGCGCAAGTAGGAAAGCAGCTGCGCACGATGGATGGGGGCGATCTCGTCAACCGCCTTGATTTCTACCACCACCCGGCCTTCCACCAGGAGATCGAGGCGATATCCACAATCGAGCTGCACTTTCTTGTATATGACTGGTAGCGGTTTTTGTCGTTCCACATTGAACCCAGCTTCGACCAGCTCGAACGCGAGGCAAGCCTCATAAGCAGACTCCAAAAGGCCAGGACCGAGGGCGCGATGAACTTCGATTGCGGCGCCAATGATTCGACGCGTAATCTGGTCCAGGTGCTCCTTCTCGTCCATTCATAACCTCGGCGTTCTCTGCGTGCTCGGCGGTGGAATTTGGGTCTAGGGGTACATGCGGTGGAGCATGCGGGGGAAGGGGATGGTCTCCCTCACGTGCTCCAGACCGCAAATCCAGGCCACCGCGCGCTCAATGCCCATGCCAAAGCCGCTGTGGGGCACGCCGCCGTACTTGCGTAAATCCAGATACCACTTGAACGCCTCCTCCGGCAGGCCGTGGTCGAGAATGCGCTGCCGCAGCTGCTCGTAGGAGCCGATGCGCTGCGAGCCGCCGATAATTTCGCCATAGCCTTCGGGCGCGAGCACATCCACGCACAGCGCCAGGTCGGGCCGCTGCGGGTCAGGCTCCATGTAGAAGGCCTTCACGTTGGCGGGATAGCGGTGCACCATGACCGGCTTGTCGAATTGCGAAGCCAGGTAAGTCTCATCGGGCGCGCCCAGGTCGCCGCCATACTCGAACTTGTTTTCCAGTTCGCCCTTGGCGAATCCTTCCTGCAGGCGCTGCACCGCCTCATCGTAAGTGATGCGGGGAAAGGGAGGCGCGACTTTCTCCAGCCTGGTGATATCGCGGCCGATGGTCTCGAAGTCCTTGCGGCGGCGCTCCAGGCAGCGCCGCACAATGGTGCTGATGAGACCCTCGGCCAGTTCCATGATGTCGTCCAGCGTGGCGTAGGCGACTTCCGGCTCGACCATCCAGAACTCGGTGAGGTGGCGCCGGGTTTTGGATTTCTCCGCCCGGAAGGTTGGCCCAAAGGAGTACACCTTGCCCAAGGCCATGGCGGTGGCTTCAATGTAGAGCTGGCCTGACTGAGTGAGGAAGGCCTGCTCGTCGAAGTAGTCCACGGGAAAAAGCGTGGTGGTGCCTTCGCAGGCCGCGGGCGTCAGAATGGGCGGGTCAGTGAGCACAAAGCCGCGGTCGTCAAAGTAATCACGGGCCGCCTTGATGATTTCCGCCCGCACCCGCAGGATAGCCGCCTGGCGCGGCGAACGCACCCACAGGTGGCGGTGCTCCATGAGGAAATCCACGCCGTGCTCTTTGGGGGTAATGGGGTAAGGGTCGCTATCGGGCACGCGCTGCACCACCTGCAGGTTGGCGACGTCGAGTTCGTAGCCGCCGGGAGCGCGCTTATCGGCGCGAACCTTGCCCTCGACCATCACGCTCGATTCCTGGGTGAGGCCTTTGACGGCGGCAAAAATTTCGGGCGCAACCGCGTTCTTCGCCACCACTCCCTGGATGGTGCCGGTGCCGTCGCGGAAGATGGGAAACAGCAGCTTCCCGCTCTCGCGCAGGTTGTAGAGCCAGCCGCGGATGGTGACCGCCTGGCCTTCGTGAGTGCCGACTTCCGCGATTGTGGTTACCGGTGATTCCATGTTTCAAAACTCATTTGGAATTAAACAAGCAACTCGGAAAGCTGACTGCCTGACTAGCTCTCGAATCGTCTGACAAGCCAGGCAGCTAGCCAGCCAGTCAGCTTTCTTCCAGCCGGCGGTACGTTTCGCCCATCCTGGCCGCCACATCAACCTTCTCGTCGCCTTCAATTTCCAGCAGCAGCGGAGGCACGTGCGGGGCGGCGCGCAGCAGTTCCATGGCTTCTTTCCAGTTGATGCCGCCCTCGCCCGGCCAGAGGTGCGCGTCGCGGTCGCCGGCATTGTCGTGCACGTGGGTGGAGCGGATGTAGGGCTTAAGAATCTCGAAGGCCGGGCTGACGCCGCCGGCTAAATGCGCGTGCCCCAGGTCGAAACACACACCCACGTCCTCGAAATGCGAGGTGTGGATGAACTCCACCAACTTGTCGGGCGTGGAAAGCTCATTGGTAATATTTTCCAGCAGCAGGCGCACGCCCAGAGGCTTGGCAAAGGCGCGCAGGTGCTCCACCGAGGTCATGGCCGCCTCGAACTTGCGGTCATCGAACTCCTCGTTGCCGGTGCCCATGTGCTGCACCAGGAAGTTGAAGGGAATCTGCTCGGCGATTTCCAGGGCGCGCTTGATTTCATCCATGGCTTCCACGCGGCGGCCGCGGTCGGTGTCGGCAATGTTGACCGGGAGGGCGCCGGCGCGTCCGAATTCGTAGTCGGCATACATGGGGGAATGCACCGAGTTGAGCGGCACCGTCGAGGCGCGGAACCAGTCCGCAATTTCGCGCACGTGCTGCTTGCGGTTGGCATAGTCCAGGTGCGGGCGGGCGGCAAAAATCTCGATGGCCTGGGCTCCGCCGCGCGCCAGACCGTCCAGCAGGCCGGGATGCAGCCGCTGCTTCACGTACACGTAAGTGGAAATCGCTTTCTGCATCTGTTTCCTGTAAAAAATACCAAAATCTACCGCCGAGCACGCCGAGTGCGCAGAGAACTACAAATTGATTATTTCAGATTGAAGACTGAATTCGAGACCCAGCACCGAATTCAGTCAGCAGTCCAAAATGAAAATGTCCAATTTCCTCAGCGACCTCGGCGTCTCGGCGGTGAAAAAGAATTCTAGTAGCCAATCGCTTTCCCGCTCACGTTGCGTTCGTCGGTAGCACCCAGGCGCTCGCCGCTGAGCGGATCAACCTCAATGCACTCGCCGTCGCTCCAGTAACCTTCTACCTCGGCTTTGTGGCCCATGCCCTGCAGCAGCTTGAGGGTGTCAGGTGAGAAGCCTTTTTCCAGGTACACCGTGTCGGGCATCCACTGGTGATGGAAGCGGGGCGCATCCACCGCTTCCTGAATGTTCATGCCGTAATCCACCACTCCCATCAGGATATTGGCCACGGTGGTAATAATGGCTGGGCCGCCCGGCGAACCCAGCACCAGAAACAGCTTGCCGCCCTTGAGGACGATGGTGGGCGTCATAGCCGAAAGCGGCCGTTTTTCTGGCCCGATGGCGTTGTTAGGGCTCTGAATCAGGCCGTACAGGTTGGGCGCGCCTGGCTTGGAGGTGAAGTCATCCATCTCGTCATTGAGCAGAAGCCCCAGCCCGGGCACGGTCACGCGGGAGCCGAAGCTGTCATTCAAAGTAGTGGTGACGGCAACCGCGTTGCCTTCGGCATCCACCACGGAATAATGAGTGGTGTGCTGGGGTTCGCGAACCGCAATGGGCTGCGGGTGTTGCGCGGCGTAGCGCTCCAGTTCAGTAAATTCCGCCGGCCGTTTTAACTGGCGGCTGTCGCTGGCGTGGTGCGGGTCGAGGGAAGTCCGCCAGGCCTCGCCATATTTCTTGTCCACCAGCTGAGCTACGGGAATGGTGGCGAAATCCGGGTCGCCCAGAAACTCGGCGCGGTCGAAGAAGGCTCGCCGGAAGGCTTCCACCGTCAGGTGAATGGATTCCGCCGAATGGCTGCCCAGAGCGTGCAGATCGTAGCCTTCAAGGATGTTGAGCGTCTCGACCAGCGCAATTCCGCCGGAAGAAGGCGGGGGCGCGCTGAGGATCTCGTAACCGCGATAGGTGCCGTGAAGCGGGCGGCGCTCTTTGACCTGGTAGTTAGCCAAATCCTGCGCCGTAATCAGGCCGCCACCCTGCTCGACCGCGGCGGCAATCTGGCGCGCCATTTCGCCGTGGTAGAAGTCGTCCGGGTGGGCGGCGATTTTTTCCAGAGTGGCGGCCAGTTCCGGCTGGCGAAAAACTTCGCCCGCCTGGTAGTAGTTGCCGTCGCGCTGGAAAACGTGGCGGGAGGCGGGAAACCTGCCCAGCACCGGGTCGCGCATCTCGTCGGCTTCGGCCCAGCTCAGGGGGAAACCCTCGCGCGCCAGGCGGATGGCGGGTGCCATCACCTGGGCGAGCTTCAGCTTGCCGTATTTTTTTTCCGCATACACCATGCCGGCCACTGAGCCGGGCACGCCGATGGCCTTATAGCCGATGGTGCTGGCGCCGGGAATGATGTTGCCCTGGGGGTCCAGATACATGTCGCGCGTGGCTTTGGCCGGCGCCTTCTCGCGGTAATCAATAAAGTGAGCGGCGCCATCGGCCAGGCGCACGAGCATGAAGCCGCCGCCGCCGATGTTGCCGGCCTGGGGATGCACGACGGCGAGGGCGAAGCCAACCGCCACGGCGGAATCCACCGCGTTGCCCCCCTGGCGCAGAATATCCACCCCCGCCTGCGAGGCCAGCTCCTGCACTGTGACCACCATGGCGTGGGGCGCGTGCACCGGCTGCATGGCGGCTGTGAGCCGGAGCGGCACAAGCCCGGCGGCCAGCGCCAGCAGCACT
>DATJEH010000011.1:0-31054 GCA_035496875.1 Terriglobales bacterium
GGCAGCGACGCCTCGCTCCAGCCCATCCTCTTCGGTTCGCACATTGATTCCGTGCCCAGCGGCGGCAATTTCGATGGCGACCTCGGCTCCCTTTCCGCCATCGAAGTCATGCACACGCTGCAGGACCACAACCTGACCACCCGCCATCCCCTGCAGGTTGTCATCTGGCAGAACGAAGAAGGCGGCCTGGTGGGCAGCCGCATCGCCGCCGGCGAGTCGCCCGATCCCGCCCGCCAGTACAACGGCGTCCGGCTGGCAGACGGAATACGCAAAATCGGCGGCGACCCGGCCAAACTCGCCCAGGCGCGCATCGCGCCCGGCTCAATTCGCTGCTATCTCGAGCTACACATCGAGCAGGGCGGCAATCTGGACAAAGCCGGCGTCCCCATCGGCGTGGTCGAGGGCATTGTCAGCATTGACGAGTACGCGGTCGAGATTCGCGGCTTCGCCAATCACGCCGGCACCACGCCCATGCCCGAGCGCCGCAACGCGCTGCTGGCCGCGGCCAGGCTCATTGAGACGGTGCAGCAGGTGGTCACCCGCGAACCCGGGCGCCAGGTCGGCACCGTCGGCCACATCGAGGTCTATCCCAACGCCACCAACGTTGTGCCCGGCCTGGTGAAACACTCCATCGAACTGCGCGATCTTTCCCCGGAGAAGATCGCCCGCCTGGGCGAAGAAATCCGCCGCCAGGCCCAGCAGATCGCCCGCCAGACCAACACCGAGATCACCATCACGCACCTGGAGAACGATCCTCCGGCTATGGCCAACCCGCAAATCCAGGCGCAGATCGAACACGCTGCCGCCAGCCTGGGCCTGAAGACCATGCACCTGCCCAGCGGCGCCGGCCATGACGCGCAGATGATGGCCAAGCTCGCTCCCATGGGCATGATCTTTGTACCCAGCCTGGGTGGCATCAGCCATTCGCCCAAGGAGTTCACACGCTGGTCCGACTGCGCCAACGGCGCTAACGTTCTGCTGCACACCATCCTCGGAATGGACAGGCTCTGATCCGGCGCTGAGCCCAAGTCCGAAGAACAGGAGAAGGAAGCTTGAAAGTACCATTGATCGCTTTTTTTCTGCTTGGCTCAGTTTTCACCTTCGCGGCGCCCAAGCCAGCCCCGCGCCGTACCTGGATCACAGACGTGACCATCGTCTCACCGGAAAATCTCGCTCACCTCGCCAGGGGCAGCGTGCTGATTGAGAACGGACGCATTGCGCGCCTTGACCGGCGAGCAAGCGCCACGCCCCCCGCAGGCGCAACCGTCGTCTCGGGCGAAGGAGGATTTCTTATTCCCGGCCTCATAGACTCACACGTCCATCTCGCGTCAGTTCCCGGGGTTCCATTCGAAATGAACCTGAATCCCGACTCCGCCCACGCCGCGATGCTCGCGGACTACTACAAGCAGCTCCCGCGTTCTTACCTGTACTTCGGCTACACCACGCTCATTGACTTGGCCGCGGTCAAACCTGAGGTACTGAACGACTTCCGCCGCGCTCCGCTTCATCCCGATCTCGATGACTGCGGTCCATCGCTGCCGCTGGCGAACGGCTATCCCATGTCCTTTGCGCCTCCCGTGCTGCGATTCCAACTCTTTCCCAATTTCCTTTACGACCCGGCGCAGTCCGCCAGCATTCCCGCCGAGTACAAGCCACAGGACCACACGCCGACGGCGGCCGTCGCCGCCGACAAGCGGGCCGGAGCCATTTGCGTCAAAACCTACTTCGAGCGCGGCTTCGGAAAGGACAGAAATCTGCCGGTTATCACGCCTGCCCTGGCAGCAGGAGTCCGCAGAGCGGCCACCCAAGACGGTCTGGTGATGATGATGCATGCCAATTCTTTCGAGGCCCAGCAGTTTGCCGTCAACGCCGGCGTGGACGTGATCGCGCATGGCATGTGGAATTGGGGAGCGCTCGATCGTCAGCCCGAACTTCCGCCGGAGATTAAGACCCTGCTCGAACGTATCGTTAAAAAGAGGACGGGATATCAGCCGACGATTCAGGTGATGGGAGGGCTGCGCGCTTACTTTGACCCCGAATACCTGAAGACGTCCGCGATTCCCCGGGTCATTCCCGCGGCGCTGCTTGCTTGGTTCAACTCGCCTGCAGGCAAGTGGTTCAGAAAAGAAATTGACGAGGACAACACGCCGGATGTGAAGATGCGCGACGGATTCGACCACGGCCCCATCCGCCGCGTGCGCCAGGTGGTCAGCTATCTCGCGGCCCGGAACGCCAACTTCCTGCTTGGCACGGACACGCCCTCCGCTCCTACTTACGGAAATTTGCCCGGACTGAACGGCTATCTGGAGATGCAGCAACTGCATCAGGCCGGGTTGTCGCTCGAGCAGATCTTCAAAGCCGCCACCATCAGCAACGCCCGCGAGTTCAAGCTCGATTCGCAGGTGGGAACCATCGAGCCCGGCAAGATCGCTAACCTCGTCCTTCTGCGAAAATCACCGCTGGCGAGCGTGGACGCCTACGACAGCATCGTCACTGTGTGGGTTCATGGAAAGCAGATGTCCCGCGAGAGCCTGACCGCCCAGTGAATGTCATTGCCAGTTATCATGTACGGCGATGGCGCTCACTAAGACCTTGATGCGGGCTTTTCGGAGGCGTGTCTATGAATGTCGCTTAAAGCCGGCAGCCTAGAATTGGTACGAAGCGAACCGACACTTCGCGAACCCAGCAAGAATCAACTTGGATCTTACGATTCCGCATGAGTGGTGGGTTCTCTGCTCACCATTGAGCGCCGGATAAATCGCCGGCCCCTGGCCAGTCACTCTCGTAACTTGGTGTCCCTCCGGGCAGACCGCTAACATGCCTGTAATCACTGCATAGGAGGTTTGTTGTCTTGGGGCGTCGTAGACAGCCGCGCACGGAGGTTGCGCTTCGCGTGCAGCTTTGGGGTACGGATGCGCAGGGCCATCCCTTTCTGGAAGTGGTTTGCACAGAAAATTTGAGCGACCAGGGCGCTCACGTCAAAGGCGTCTGCATGCCGCTTCGTTCCGGCGACGTGGTCGGCTTGAAATACAATGGCCGCAATTCTCTGTTCCGCGTCGTCTGGGTGGGCGAGGAAGGCACTCCTTACGCCAGCCACCTCGGTTTGCGGGGCGCGAAAGCGGGCGCTTCCCTGTGGGATGTAAACCTGGCTCCCACTGGCTCGGACAGTTACACGCCCCCTTCCGCCGGCGACCGTCGCCAGTTCGCGCGCTTCAAGTGCTTTATCAGCGCCCTGGTGCGGGTGCAAGGTTCACAGTTGCCGCTATGGGGCCAGGTGACAGATATCAGCCAGGGCGGCTGTTACGTGCAGCTCGCGCAACCGCTGAAAGTTGGCACCAAGGTGAGCCTGGAATTGCTGATGAAGATAGCTAATCTGCGCGGCGATGGCGTGATTTGCAGCTCTCATGCCGGCCGCGGCATGGGCATCAAGTTCGTGGAAATGTCCAACGAATATCGTGATCAGGTGCGGCAATTTGTAAAGTGGTTTGCCGGCGCTGAACCAACCACTTCCGCGGAGGAAGCCGGCAAGGAGCCCGCCGCTGCCACCGGCAGTTCCCTTAAATCATGAGCAAAATCGGCCCTCTTACCCGCGAAAGAAGCGGGGACACCCACCCCAGTCATGCCCAAAAACCCCGACGCTACCGTCGGTTTGTGCTGGATTCCCGCATCAAAGTGTTTCGCGCCGGCCGCCCCCACCCCCTTTTCGGGCGCACCCTGGGCATTAGCGAAGCCGGCATCTCCGCCTTGCTCGCGGCCGATCTGGAGACGGGGGAGAGCGTCCGCTTGGAATTTGCTCTCCCCACGAGCTCTCTAGGACTAGTTGTGCGGGCTGTGGCCCGCAATCGCAGCGGAGCTCGCTATGGATTTGAGTTCCTCAGCCTGAGCGAAGCGCAGCGCGAGGCTATTACCGCCTTTCGCGAGTCGCAGACCGAATAAAGTCCATCTTCCCAGAAGTTTCGACGAATATTCGCTTCTTTTTCGCCTAAGAGAAAACCCTCACATGGCAGTGTATTTGTCTCCCTCACGCGGCAGCCTTGCGGAGAACCCCAATTTTTCCATTGACTTAACCGGGTTATCCGACTAGGATGTCCAGTTTCGTTCACAGGCTGGACAGTGCTCTGTAGGGGCCCAAGGCCTCGGGCAATGAAAGTCTTTTTTGTAGGTTGAATCCTTCAACCGGCCCGGCGAATCCAAGTGTGGTAGACAACCAATCTTACGTAAGAGGCAGGACTTATCATGGCTAAGCGACGCGGAAATCCAAACTGGGGGAAGCCCGAGCCGATTGGGCCCATTACCCCCACCATCACCGAATTCGAGCAGGTGGTGAAGGAGTACAAGCTCCAGCCCGACCAGTACTTGCGTTCCACCCGCCTGCGTGAGTGGGCGCGCCGCAACAAGAACTCCAAGTACATCCCGGAGCCATTGCTGGAAGCTTGGGGTTTTGAGATCGAGTCCACCCTGTAACTGGTTCAGAGTTATTGACGTGGGAGTGGGGGCCGTTATGACGGCCCCTTTTTTTGACCGCCTGGATCCCCGCCGCTTCTCGGATCTTCCCTGTATATTGTGTGGCCATGGCGCGCAAGAGACGAAAACAGGAGCAGGCGCGAGTACTGACGTCAAAGGTAATTTTCCGAGGGCCGGTGTTCTACGTCACTTCTGACCGGGTTAAGGAGCCGGGGGCTATCGTGGCCCGGCGCGACATCATCCGCCATCCCGGTTCGGTGGTCATCCTGGCCGCCGACGATTCCCGCCCCCAGCTACGCGTATTGCTCGCCCGTCAGTACCGCTATGCGGCCAGCCGGAGGCTGTGGGAACTGCCGGCCGGGCGGATTGATCCCGGCGAAAAGCCCCTGGCTGCGGCCCGCCGCGAGTTGCTGGAAGAAACCGGCTTTACCGCCCGGCGGTGGAAACGAGCGTTGTTTTTCTACTCCAGCCCGGGATTCCTGGATGAGACTATGGCCATCTACCTGGCTACTGGCCTTATTCCCGGCCAAGCCCAACCTGAGGAAGACGAACTGATCCAGAAGCGGCTCTTCCCGCTCCCAAATGCCGTGCGCATGGTGATGAACGGGCGCATAGAGGACGGCAAAACCATAGCCGGGGTGCTTTGGCTGCAGCGGGTGCAATCAGGACGCCGGAGCTGAGCATTTGTATGTACTAAGTTGACAATGGAGGGCCAAAGTTTCAAAATGGGAATAGCCTTTAACCAGGATCACGTTCCAGTTCGACAGGCAGGAGTACGACTTCCTCTCTTCTCAAATTCTGGGCGCCTGGCCCTGCGTTGGGGTAGCGTGCTTGGGCGCGCAGATGCCTAGTTCGGAGGAAGACGTAAGTGTCACGTATTAAAGGAACAGTTAAGTGGTTTAACAACGCCAAGGGCTTCGGGTTCATCGGTCGTGACGACGGCCCGGACGTTTTTGTTCACTACAGCGCCATTGCTTCCGAGGGCTACAAGAGCCTGCAGGAAGGTGACCAGGTCGAGTTTGAGATCGTGCAAGGCCAGAAAGGCCCGCAAGCCGGCGAGGTCACCAAACTCTGAAGTCTTTGTATAGCTTGAATGAAACCCAGCCCCAGGGCTGGGTTTTGTTTTTCGCGCCGCGGCGAAGGGCTACAATTCTGCTGAGCCGCTTTGCCTGTCAGCTCATGGACAATAAAGCCATAGCCGGAGTGCTGTACGAGACCGCCGACCTGCTGGAGATTGACGGCCAGGACTCCTTCCGCATCCGCTCCTACCGCAATGCCGCCGAGGCCATCGAGGGACTGCCTCAAGCCGTGGAGCAACTCGTCTGCGAGCCCAAGAAGCTGCTGGAAGTACCCGGCATCGGCAAAAGCATGGCGGAAAAGCTGCAGGAAATCTGCATACAGGGCAAGCTCTCTTTGCACACCCAGCTGCTGGAGAAGTACCAGCCTTCCATGCTGGAGCTGCTGAAAATACAAGGCTTAGGGCCGAAGACCATCTCGTTGATCTGGAGCGCCTACAAGGTTTCTGACCTGGCTGGGGTGGAGAAGCTGGCACGCGAGGGCAAACTACACGAACTGCCTCGCATGGGCGAGAAGCAAGAACAGAAAATCCTGAAGGCGATTGAGGATTACCGGCGCATTGCGGGACGGTTTTGCCTGGATGAGGCCGATAAAATCGCTCAAAAACTCATCGAGCACCTGTCCGGCCTGCCCGGCGTGGAAAAGATCACCCCCGCAGGCTCGCTGCGCCGTGGCCGGGAAACGGTAGGCGATCTGGATATGCTGGTGACCGGCAAGTGCTGCAGCAACGAGAAGCAGCGCCAGGCGGTGGCCGAGAAAATCGTGAATTTCCCCGGCATCCGCGATGTGATTGGGCGCGGCGAGAACAAGGTGAGCTTCCGCCTGCGCAGCGGTATGCAGGTGGATGTGCGCCTGCTGCCGCCGGAGTCGTTCGGGGCAGCCATGCAGTACTTCACCGGCTCCAAGTCGCACAACGTGAGCCTGCGCCAGCGGGCGCTGAAGATGGGCTATACGCTCAGCGAATACGGGTTGGAGGAGCTGCCACCGGGTCAGGCGAAAACCGGGCTTGATAGCGACCATGTCGAAGGAGGCAAGCGGGTGGCCGGCAGGACGGAAGAGGAAATCTACGCCCGGCTCAAGCTGGACTACATTCCTCCCGAATTGCGCGAGAACTGCGGCGAGATTGAAGCCGCCGCAGAACACCGCCTGCCCCGGCTGATTACCGTGGACGACCTGCAGGGCGACGTGCATATGCACACGGTGGAGACCGACGGGAAATGCACTATCGAGGAGATGGCAGAAGCCGCCCGCGAGCGCGGTTACAAGTACATGGCCATCACCGACCACTCCAAGAATCTAGCCTTCGCCAACGGGCTGGACGATACCCGCGCCCTCCAGCACATTGAGAAAATCCGCAAAGCCGACGAAGAGATCAAGGACATCACGATCTTTGCCGGCATTGAGGTGGATATCCTGGCTGATGGCGAACTGGACCTTTCCGACTCCGTGCTGAAAGAAATGGATGTGGTCATCGCCAGCGTGCACTCCGCCTTCAATCAGGAGGCGCCCAAGATGACGCAGCGTCTGCTGCGCGCAGTAAACAATCCGCACGTTTCCATCATCGGCCATCCTACCGGTCGCATCCTGCTGCGGCGCGACGCCTACCCCTTCGACATGGAGGCGGTGCTTAATACGGCCGCGCAGAACAAGGTGGCGATGGAGCTGAACGCCTATCCCGACCGGCTGGACCTAAACGACCGCCACCTGCGCATGGCCAAGGAGCGCGGGGTGAAGGTGGTGATCAATACCGACTCGCACCACACTTCGCACATGGAAAAGATCCGCTATGGCGTGCTGCAGGCGCGGCGTGCCTGGCTTGGTCCGGCGGATGTGCTCAATACGCTGCCGGCGGAGAGATTTGCCCGGGCCATGAAACGGGCCTGAACGCGGCATAATAAATCGGCATCTCAGGAGTAGTTATGGACGAGCAGAAAACCACTCCCCCAGCGCCTCCGCGGCCTGACTCGCAGCCGGGCGCTGCGCCGCCTGCCGGGCAGAATCCTCCGAGACATTCGGCACAGCCGGGCGCTATGCCACCAGCACCGCGGGGGCCTTCCGCACAACCAGGCGCTGTACCCACACCGCGCCCTGCGCCCGCGCCCACACCCTACGACATTCCCACCCTGGGCGAAGAATTCGATCGCGCCAAATGGACGCTGCCCCCGGCCCAGATCGTGGCTATCGCCATTGCCGGGGTAGCGATTGTGGTGGCCATTGTCATGTATGTGGAACGTTACAAGCCGGTTTCCGCCGGGAGCCTGGACAACGTTGCCTCCGTCGAACTGGCCGATCACAACAGCGTGATGGCCGTCATCAATGTCACCGTGCGCAACATCAGCCAAAGGCCGCTGTGGATTCACGAGGTCACGGCGGGGGTGGACACCGACAAAGGCAAGTTCAGCGACGATGCCGCCAGCGCAGTGGACTTCGACCGCTACTACCAGGCCTATCCTTCCCTGAAGGAACATGCCCTGCCGGCACTGATGCCGGAAATGAAGATTGCGCCCGGCGGCGAGTTGAAGGGCACGGTCATCGTCAGCTTCCCCGTCAACCAGGACACCTTCAACAAACGCAAGTCGCTGAGTGTGACCGTGCTGCCCTACGACCAGCGAGCGCTGGTGCTGAGCAGCGGGGCGAGCGGGGGAAAATGAAGCAAACTAGCGAAACTCATGCCGTGCTTCCGAATGGGGCGCCTAGCGGAATCCGCTGAACAGGACAACATCCGTATCGTTGTAGCGGGCGCGGGTGAGCGCAAACTTCTTGCCGTCTTTGGACCAGGCATAGGCAGGCACAAACACAGGTTCGGAGGAGTGAGTCAACGGTACAGGGGCACCGCCCGACAATGACACCATATACACATTTTGCTTGTTGCCGGTTGTATTGTGCACAAAGGTGAGGGCCCTTCCATCGGGTGTCCAGCCCAGAGCGTGCCAATCGTCAAACAGCGCGATCATCTCGATCTGCTTCTCAATCGCGCCGTCTTCCACTCTCTGCACAACGATCTTCGATTTTGTACTGGCCCCCTGCCCTTCCGTCTTCCCGTAGGCGATCAGTTTGCCATCCGGAGAAACCCTTGGCGAAAAACTGGTTCCGCGGGCCAATTCGGCGGGAGTTCCCCCAAAGGTTGACACTTTATAAATATGCCCAACACCATCACTGGCTGCCCCTTCCGCGTATAGTAGCCATTTGCCGTCAGGCGTACAGTCACCCTTCTCCACATCAATTCCAAAGGTAAGCTGCTTCAACTCGCCACTGACTGTATTCAGAAGCCACAAATTCGGCTTATTGTCCTCAAGAACTCTCCCCACCACGACCAAGTCTCCCGGACCGCAAGGCGTGGCACTGAACAGCAGACTGTCGTTCTGCAACAGGCGAATCCGGTCGCTCCCATCGGCAGCGGTCTCATCAATGTGCCAGCTCACATCTTTTTGCAGAAGCTTGCCGGTCGCGGTCCAGGACAAATCGTATCCGGTCGCTTGCTGGGTGGAAATGGGCGTCAGTTTCCAATCGATCTTGTCGCTCAGCACAGCAGGCGAGTCTCCCACGTAAACGGTCGCGGCCTGACGCTGCTCGGTGGTAATGAACGACCGTCCATCACCGGTTACGCTTAGCGAGGAATACCTACTCAGGTCGTTGGTGACGCGAATTGCGTCGCCCGCCGGATAGGGCTGAAACCAGATCTGGCTGCGCAATCCCGTCCCTTTTTCCGCACCCACAAAGAGCAAGCCAGAAGCGTCGGGCAGCCACGCTACCGAGGTAACCAGCTCGGATCGGGGGAACGTCTTCACCAGACTGCCGTGCGGCGTGTACACCAGAATCGCTGTAATGTGCCCCTTTGCCACATCGAAAGCACCCACCGCGATAAGATCGCCCTTGGACCATGAAGGGTCGGTGCACAATCCCTTCCCCGCGCCCCGATTTCTCTGAACGATGACTCGCTCACCGGTTCCGTCAGCATTCGCAATCAAAATCTGGTCTTGGCCGGCCTCCTGAAGTGCGCGGCGGTACACAATCTGCTTTCCGTCGGGCGAAAATGCCGCCGCGCCGGCCACATCACTCACCACCTGCCGAGGCGCCCCGCCCAGAGAGGGCACGCTGTATAGATTGGCGTTATTGGGATTAGCAGGATCGCCGTGGGGGTAGTACAGGTAATTCCCGTCGGGTGTGAACGCCGCACCTAAACCGAAGAAACCCGGCTGGGGCGGTACCACCGTCACCTCACTGCCGGTGGCCACCTGCTTCACCCGCAGACTTCGTTCACCTTCCCTGCGGCCATATGCTACCAATCCTCCATCCGGCGAAATGGTCGCAAAATTCGTGACTTCCCCATGGTCGGTCAGCGATCGCACAGTAAGATTGCGCGCCTCGAAGACCGGGGGATTGCGGCTTACGAGTTTGTAAATACCAAAGCTAGCCGCAGCTACCAGCGCCATCACCAGCACGGCAACGAGGATCAGTGCTCCTCGGTGCCGCCGGACTTCAGCGATGAGTACAGCACTGGACGATGACGGCGTTGAAGAAGACGCAGCGAGGTCAACCTGGGAGGCAGTGCCTCCCGCCATCACGGAAGTTGAATTGGCTGACGTTTCCGCCGCGATCTTCCCCGACTCTGTCTCCCGCCTCAGCCGCTTCAGGTCGGCCCGAAGCTCCGAAGCGTGCTGATAACGCAAGTCCCGATCCTTCTCCAGGGCCTTGTTGACGATGTCTTCCAGTTTTGGCGGAAGATCAGGGTTGAGTCGCAAGGGAGACAGGGGAGCGCGGTTCATGATCCCGTCGAAGATCACACCTGTACTCTCGCCACGGAAGGGCAACGCCCCGGTCGCCATTTCATAAAGGACGGCTCCGAACGAGAACAGATCGGTGCGTGCGTCCAACTCCTTGGCGCGGACTTGCTCGGGCGACATGTAGGAGACGGTTCCCATCGCGGTTCCCGGACTGGTCAGATGCGAATCCTGCAGCGTTCCCGTCAGCGTGTTGGCCGCGGCAATCTGGCTGGAAGAACCGGCCCCGCTTGTAACTTTGGCCAGACCGAAGTCCAGAATCTTGGCGTGTCCGCGCCTGGTGATGAAGATGTTGGCAGGTTTGATATCGCGGTGGACTATGCCCTGGGCGTGGGCCGCGTCCAGCGCATCGGCAATCTCAACGGCCAGCGATAGAATCAGCTCCGTCTCCATCGGACGGCCCGCAATGCGGTGCCTGAGCGTGATGCCGTCGAGGAACTCCATCGCAATAAACATCTGTTCGTGTTGGTCGTCAATTTCGTAGATCGTACAAATGTTGGGATGATTCAGCGCGGAGGCAGCCTTGGCTTCACGCTCGAAGCGGCTCAGAACTTGCGGGTCTTTGGCGACCTGGTCAGGAAGGAACTTGAGAGCCACGAAGCGGCCGAGTTTCACATCCTCGGCTTTGTAGACGACGCCCATTCCGCCGCCGCCCAACTTCTCGACGATGCGGTAGTGCGAGATGGTCTGGCCGATCAGTAGGAGATCCCACACCTTCAAGTTGATTCATCTTACGGATGGTGCTTTTGCGAGTCAACGAATGACGGTTCTGACATAACCTCTCGACGACAAAAAAAGTGCTTTGCGAACTGTGCTGACCAGCAGGGAGAATGACTGCGGCTCCGCACCTGCGCCAATGGAGCTGCCCGCCTGATAGTCAAACTGATAACATAAAGGAGTGAACCACCGCCTCAGCCGCCGGTCATTTGCCGTTCTCCTGGGCGCTGCTGCGCTGCTCTGGGCCGCGCTCTTTCCAGCCAAGGGGTCGGCCGGGAGCGTAATTTCGGAGGCGGAGTACAGCCACACAAACGCGATAATGCAGAGGGGCGTGGGTTCCAGTCTCCCAGTACTTTTGCCCTCGGGCAATGACAGGGCCGCGGGCCCGAACCGGCGAGCACCAGCGCCGCATGCCTTCCTGGGCGACAATGGAAGTGATTTGGTTGCCAGCCAGGGTGCGCTGAAAAAGGCCGCGTTCTGCCTGCGCTACGATTCGGTTCCAGCAGGTATCCCGTCCGGCCGTTCTCCTCCGCTATCCACGGTCACCACTCTCTAGAAGCTCGTTTCAGTTCAATCGCGCGCAGGGCCTCAGGCCCGGGCCGCATATTTCCATTCTGATGAGGTGACGAACATGGATGCCGGACACATAATGGTCGGTCTATTGTCGATTGGCGTCATAATCTTCCTGGTCCTTATAGAAATCAACTCGCGGCGCAACGAGGCTCGGCTTAAAGCCCAAGCCCAGTCAAAGACTGCCGCTTTATCCGGTGCTTCTACGGCCGGACAACTGCAGCCGCAAGGCGGGCGGAAAGCTGGTTAGCTCTTATCTGGCACCGCCCGTTCAGGCGCAGTGACGCAGGGAGGTCTTGATGGAACCGAATCCGCTGTTCTTTCGAGACCTCGCCTACGTGTTTCTAGCCGCCATTGCCGGCGGCATGCTGGCGTGGAAGTTGCGCCAGCCAATCATTCTGGGCTATGTGCTGGCGGGAATACTGATTGGCCCTTTCACCCCGGGTCCAACGGTCACCCACATCCATACTCTCGAATTGTTTGCCGAGATCGGCGTCATTCTGCTGATGTTTTCCATCGGCCTTGAGTTCTCGGTGAAGGAACTTATGCGGGCCAAGTGGGTAGCCCTGGTGGGCGGTCCGGCCGGAATTCTGCTTTCCATGGGTGCCGGGCTTTTAGTGGGACGGCTGCTGGGATGGCCACCGGCCCAGGGACTAGTGATTGGCAGTGTTGTCTCCGTTGCCAGCACCATGGTCCTGACCCGGCTGCTGCTCGACCGCGGCGAGTTGAACTCAGAACCCGGGCGCGTGATGGTGGCTATAACCCTGGTGGAAGACCTCGCGGTCGTGATTCTGATTGTGCTCCTGCCCAACCTGAGGGTATTGGATGCTGCCCGCCTGTTGCCACTCGGGCGCGCGCTGGGAACAGCCGTTCTCATTCTGGTTCCCATATTGATGGTGGCGGCCAAGATTGTTCCTCCGGTTCTGCGCGTTGTCGCCCGGACACGGAATCCAGAGCTCTTCTTTGGAGTAGTTCTTGCCATTTGTTTAGGAACGGCAGCCTTGACGCAATGGGTGGGTCTATCGCCGGCGTTGGGCGCTTTCCTTGCCGGCCTGATGATCAGTGAATCGGTTTATGCACAGGAAGCACTGTCCCACCTGTTCCCCCTGAGGGATTCCTTCGTTGCCCTGTTCTTCGTGACCATGGGTCTGCTGGTGAATCCCAGGACGCTGGTCTCCAACCTGCCCCTTCTGGGGGCGATGATCGGCCTGATTCTGCTGGGCAAGTTCGTAATCTGGACGGTGGTGGTGCGTGCTTTCCGCTATTCCATCTGGACGGCGGTGGTGGCCGGAGCGGGCCTGACGCAGATCGGTGAATTCTCTTTCATCCTGGTGCAAGTAGCCCGCAACTCCGGGCTGGTGGGAGCGGACGTGTACAACGCTACTTTGGCCGCTTCGCTGGTAACCATCCTGGTGAACGCTGCCCTGGTCCGTTCTGTTCCGGAACTGGTTGGTAAGACGCGGCTGGCCCGATACTCATCCGTGCCGCTTAGCGCGCCTCCCCAGAAGCTGGAGAAACATGTTGTACTTTGCGGCTTTGGCCGTGTGGGGAGCGAAGTGGGCACCGCGCTCGATACCTTTCATGTGCCCTACGTGGTGATCGAAGTAGATCCGGACATAGTGGAGACTCTGCGCAGCCGGGGAACGCTCGCCCTCTTCGGCGACGCCACCCACGAACGAATTCTCCAGGAAGCCAGTGTCAGCCGCGCATCGTTGGCTGTCCTCACATTGCCCGAAGGGGACAGGAACCGGCTGGCCACCCGCAACATTCGACGCCAGAATCCCAGCCTGCCGATTCTGGCTCGTTCGCACTCGCGTGCCGAGCATGACGCCTTGCTTGAGGCCGGCGCCTCCGAGATCATCCAGCCCGAACTGGAGGCCTCGGCCACTACCATCCGGCATGCGCTACGCTACTTGAAACTGCCTCCCGAGCAGGCGGGAGCGTATTTAGAGCGTTTTCGCAGCGCGTTGGAAACCGCAAGGGTGAGGGTTCCAGAGCCCTCAACCGCGCTGCCCGACATTTTCGAATTTGAGGTTGACGGCTTTCCGTTTGCAAATCAATCCTTGCGCCAGTCGCGCGTTCGGGAGCGCTTCGGAGTTACCGTGGTCGCCGTGGTCAGACCGTCGGGAGAGGTGCTGGTAAACCCTCAGCCGGACACACTCATCGCCTCCGGAGACAAGATTCGCATCTTCGGCCTGCGCGAGCAGGTAGAGGTGCTTAACGGTTTAAGGCATGCCGCGGAGAACGAACGAAACAGGCTGCATCAGTAGACAACCTGCAGAGTTCGTTTCCTGGCGCGGGTAGCATTCCCTATGCTCGTGGCGCGTCCACCCGGCTGCCGGCAATCGGCCAGCCAGGTTCCCAGGTGCCGTCATGAGCGGCGGAACTGGATGATTTTTCTGCGATCACGTTTGGAGGGCCGGCCCTCGGGCGCCGGGTTGAGGGACTTCCCCGCCCTGCGTTCCTCCCTCATCTTGTTCCGCAATTCGCGGCTGGACTCGGTTTCGCGGTAGAGCGTTTGAGCCACTGAGGCCGGGCCGCGGACCTCGCTAAGAAGCAGCACTTCCACTTCAAAATCACCGCCCTCGGTCTTAATTTGCAGAAGGTCGCCGACGTGGACATCGCGCGCCGGCTTGACCGGCTGCTTATTGGATTCAATCCTGCCGAGTTCGCAGGCACGTGTTGCCAGGCTGCGCGTCTTGAAAAATCGGGCAGACCAGAGCCATTTGTCCATGCGCACCGAGGCCATTGGTTTATCTTAACCGTGCAGAGGGCGCGAAACACAAGGTCCCCTTCGGCAAGCTCAGGGTAGGCTCTCGACTCGCGCTGGGGATGACAGAATTACTGGGGATGACAAGATTGAATGAGCGCGGCTGGAGATGTGCCCTTCTGAAAACACCGTTGAGTAGTTTACGAACATGCCAGAACTGCCTGATATTGCCGCCTACATCAGCGCGCTGGAACCGCGGATAGTGGGACAGCCGATCGAGAAGATACGACTGGCGAGTCTCTTTCTGCTGCGCACGGCACAACCACCCCTCAGCGATGTAGAGCGCCGCAGTGTGCGCGAACTGCGGCGGATCGGCAAACGAATTGCCATTGGCGTGGAGGGCGATCTCTGGCTGGTGCTGCACCTGATGATTGCCGGGCGCCTGCACTGGCGCGCGCCAGGAGCCAAGCTGGCGGGACGGCAGAGCCTGGCAGCTTTTGATTTCCCCACCGGCTCGCTGGTGCTGACGGAGGCCGGCAGCAAGCATCGCGCCTCCCTGCACCTGCTCCGAGGCGAAGAGGGATTGCGGAGCGCGGATCCGGGCGGAATAGACGTATTCGCCGCCACCCTTGATTCGTTTCGCGAGGCGCTGACAGCGGAAAACCGCACCCTGAAGAGAGCTCTTACCGACCCGCGCATCCTCAGCGGCATCGGGAATGCATATTCGGACGAGATATTGCACGCCGCCCGGCTATCCCCCATCGCCCTGACACAAAAGTTAAAGCCAGATGAGTGGGAGCGGCTGTTCGCGGCCACGCGCGACACTCTCAGGCTCTGGACGGACCGGCTGCGCGTGAAAGCGGAGAACGGCTTCCCGGAAAAGGTAACCGCGTTCCGCGAAGGCATGGCGGTTCACGGGCGCTATAGGGAACGCTGCCCGAGGTGCAGCGAAAGAATTCAGCGAATTCGCTACGCCGACAACGAAACCAACTATTGCGCCCGCTGCCAGACCGGAGGAAGAGTTCTGGCTGACCGCAGCCTGTCCCGGCTATTAGGAGCGGACTGGCCGCGCACTCTTGACGAACTCGAAGCTCTTAAGCGCCGCTAGCGTCAGCCATGAACACGCTGCTCCGCTTCCATCATTCCTACGGGCTACTAGCGGCCGGCGGCAGAAGCCTTCACGAACTTACCGGGGGCGGCATCGAATTGTTGTTTGTGGTCTCCCGAGCAGAAGTAATAGGTCTTACCCTTGTAGACGGACTGGGGCGCAGTCGCGGGATCAACCGCCATGCGGCAAACCGGGCAGCTGGGATGGTCATCGCTCTCGGTAAATGCCTGGGCGTAAATCTGGTTCGAGTCGGGATTCATCCAGCCTTGACCCTGGTATTCCATGTCGAAAGCGGTCTGGCGGGCGACGTTGCGGCCGAAGTAGCGCTCCACCACGCGCAGGGCGAGATCAATTCCGGAGCTGAGTCCGCCGGAGGTGGCCAGATTGCCCGCTTCCGTGAATCGGGCGCCGGGCTTGACCTGGATGTCGGGAAACTGGCTGGCCAGGCGCACGTAGGCGCTGTGGTGGGTGGTGGCAGGTTTTCCCGAGAGCAAGCCGGTATCGGCCAGCACAAATGCCCCGGTGCAGACCGACATGACCAGGTCGGCGTTCTTTGCCACCTGGCGAATCCACTGTTTGGTAGCGTCGTCTGGCTTGCTTTGCGCCGGAATCACAAGGATCTTGGGGGCGGGGGCATTGGCGAATGAATAATCTGGGACAATCTTCATTCCGCCGCTGGCATGTATAGGCTTTGTCGTGCCCGCAACCGTATAAAGCCTGAAGGGAGCATCGGTGCGGCCGGGGAGGTTGACGTCCTGAAAAACTTCCCAGGGTCCACTGAAGTCAATCATCACAGCGCCATCCGAAAGAAGAAACGCCACGGGGATACTGCCCTGGGCGGGAGGTTTCAGCGGGTTGGCAAGCGCCGCTGCTTTGTCTCGCGGCGCGGCGTTGTCCGCTTCTTTTCCCCGCGCCAGGCCAGAACGCCTGCTCAGGCTCAAGGTGGCCAGCACGGTTATGAGCACCAATACCACTGCTCCCGCGATCAATGCACTCTTCTTCGCCATGTGTTCCCCTCTTCCGCAAAACGCGCCTGATTCAATTTGGTCTCAAGCCGGCAAAGCGGCTTCGATAGTCAGTGGGAGGAACTCGCAGCACTCGCAGAAACGACCGCCGCAAACTAGAGAGCGAGCCGAAGCCGCAGTCGGTGGCAATCTTCTCCAGCTTGTCGCGCGATTCCTCCAGCCGGCGGCGGGCTGCTTCTACCCGCAGCCGTTCGACAAAGCGCGCCGGGGTGATGCCAGTCTCCTTGAGGAAGACGCGGGCAAAATGCCGCGGGCTCATAGCCGCCTTGGCCGCCAGTCTTTCCACGGTTAAGTCCGCGTCCAGATGGTCAAATGCCCAGGTGCGAATCTCCTCAATCTGCTTGCGATCGGAAGCCTGTAGAGACATTGCGGCGCTGAACTGCGACTGGCCCCCGGGGCGACGGAGGTACAGCACCATCTCGCGCGCCACCTTCAAGGCCAGAGGTGAGCCCAGGTCCTCTTCCACCAGGGCGAGGGCCAAATCCATGCCGGCGGTTATGCCCGCGCTGGTGTAAGTGTTTCCGTCGCGGACGTAGATGGGATCCGGATCCACCGTCGCCCGCTTGCACCGCAAGGCCAGTTCCGCCGCCCACTTCCAGTGGGTGGTGACGCGCTTGCCATCCAGCAGCCCCGCGGCGGCCAGCAGAAAGGCGCCAGTACAGATGGAGCCAATGCGCCGCACGCGTTGCGCGGCCGCGCGCAACCAGGCCAGCAACTCCTGGTCGAGCGCCGCCTTCTCCAGTCCGCTTCCGCCGGCCACCAGAAGCGTGTCCACAGGAAAGCGCAGACTGCGGAAGGTAGCGCTTCCGGTCAGCACCAGACCGCAGTTGGTAGGCACCGGCCTGCGGCGGGTGGTGCTGGCCAGCACGACATGGTAAGGCGACTTCTGCGAAGGATGCTCCCGCACGAAGACTTCCGCGGCCCGGACAAAGATCTGAAACGGGCCCGCCACGTCCAGGATTTGGGCGCCCGGTGCGGCCAGGAAAACGACGGTTTTGGCAGAGCGTCCTGCCGGTGCGCCCCTGGAGTTCCTCATAGGGCGATGGTACTGAGCAGGAAGGATGGCAGCAATGACAAAAGTAAGTCATTTTCTGCCATCGCTGCTAAAGGCGATTCCCGCTGCGACAGACCGCAATCCTTAATCGCAGTTCATTCGAAGCGCAGCGCGGTGATGGGATTGACACGGGTGGCGCGGCGGGCGGGAACCCACACCGCCAGCAGGGCCACCACGCTGAGCAGGAGCGGAGTAAGGATAAACGCAGCTGGGTCCCAGGCTTTAACTCCGAAGAGGAAACTGGTCAGGAAATGGGCGAGCCACAAAGCTCCCCCGATGCCGATGAGCACGCCCATAACCGCGAGCATCATTCCCTGCCGGACAACCATGTTGCGGAGGCTGGAGGCCTGCGCGCCCAGCGCCATGCGGATGCCGAGTTCCTGGGTACGCTGCTGCACGGAGTAGGCCATGATGCCGTAGATGCCGATGGCCGCCATGAGCAGCGCGGAGCCGCCGAAGACGGTAAGCAGGAACATGTTGAAGCGCTGGCGGGATGTGTTGAGGACGGTAATTTCGTCCATGGTGCGGATGTGGGCGACGGCCAAGCCGGCGCTGGCCTCGCGCAGAGCCACGGAGATGGGCTTGATTAGCGTGTGCGGCTCCACGCGGGTGCGGGCAATCCACCACAGCGGCGCGATGCGGGAGTTGAGGGCGGTCACTTTGTCGGGCATCTGGGGGATGGGAATGTACATGGTGGGAAAGGGCTCCTCATTCAGCCCTTGGTCGCGCATATCGCCGACCACGCCGATGATCTGGCGCGGAGGCTCGACAAAGACCGGACCCATGGTGGCACCAACCAGAAGGCGGTCCTGCAGCGGATCGCCCTTGGGCCAGTATTTCCTGGCCATAGCCTCATTGATAATCACCACCCCGGGGGAGGAAGCGTCATCGCGCTCAGTGAAATTGCGGCCGCGCAAAAGGGGCACTTTGAAGGCGTCAAAGTAGCTCCAGGAGACGGTAAAGTAGCCACTCTCGCCGGTGGTAGGGCTGTTACCCTTGGGGCGGCCGACGACATCGAAGGGCAAACCGAAACCGCCCTGCAGCGGCAGGCAGCACGCCGCGGCGGCGGTCTCCACTCCGGGAATGGCGGCGAGGCGCTCACCTCCATCGCGGATAATCTGGGACACGCCCGCAGTCTTCTGGAACCGTTCTCCGCTGATGGACATTGCCATGGTGAGCAGGTTGTGGGTATCGAAGCCGGGATCAACGGCCCGAAGTTTCATAAAGGTGCGGATAAGCAGGGCGGCGCCGACCACGAGCACCAGAGCAAGGGCCACTTCGCTCACCACCAGAATGGAGCGCACCTTCCCGCTGCGAAAGCCGCCGCTGGAGCGGTTGCCGCTTTCGTTGATCGCCGCTGCCAGATTGGAGCGCGATACGCTGAGGGCAGGCACCAGGCCGAAAAGGATTCCCGTGAGCACGGAGACGCCAAGGGTGAAAAGCAGGACGTTGTGATCGAGCGAGACCGCGGAGCCATTCTCGCCAATGCGAGGAATGCCTCCCGGGTTGATATCGAGCAGGAGACGAACCCCGATAAAGCCGAGGACCAGACCTAGAACGCCTCCGCTGAGAGAAACGGCGAGGCTCTCTGTAAGGAGCTGCCGAATGATGTGCCCGCGGCCGGCGCCCAGGGCAGCGCGGGTGGCCAGCTCGCGCTTTCTGGCGGTCGCGCGCATGAGCAGAAGATTGGCTACATTGGCGCAGGCGATCAGCAGGACGAAACCCACAGCTCCCAGCAGGACCAGGAGAGACGCGCGCGTGTCGCCTACGATGCTTTCCTCCAGAGGAATCAGGCTGAATCCGTTCTCTGGGCCCATGCCACCGGGATAGGTGCGGCGAAACTGATCAGCGGCAAGCTTCAGCTGAGCGTTGGCCATGGGCAGCGTAATGCCAGGTTTGAGCCGCGCTGCAACCACAAAGTAGTTGGCCATGTCCTGCGAGGTGAGATCGAACTGGTAAGGCAGCCACAGGTCACCCCCCGGCTCGGTGACGAAGCCGCGACCCATAATGCCTACCACCAGGTAGGGCTGGCCATCCAGTTGGATGTTGGTGCCGATGATGTTCTGATTCCCGCCAAAGCGACGTTTCCACAGGCCGTAACTGAGGACCACCACATGGCCGCCGTGAGGACTGTCTTCGGCGGCGGTGAAAACGCGTCCGGCCAGGATGGGCGCGCCAAAAAGACGAAAATAATCAGCGGTGACGTGGATGCCCTGCACCTGCTCGGGCTCGCCGCCGCCGGTCAGGTTGAGTCCGGCGCCGCCCTGGTCGTAGCCGGCGACGTACTGGAAAATGCTGGTCTGCTGCCGCCAGATGTTGAACTTAGGCACACTGGCGCCGAAGAATGTCCCCTGGGGAGCAGTTTCCATCAATTGCGCCAGCGACTGTGGATGGGGATAGCTGAGAGGCTGGAGCAATACGGTATTGATTACGGAAAAGACGGCGGTATTCGAACCGATGCCGACTGCGATGACGAGCACGGCGACGGCGGTGAAACCGGGCATCTTGGCCAGCGAGCGGCCTGCGAAGCGGAGGTCGCGCCGCGCGTCGCCGAGCCAGGCAAACAAGCGGAAGCGCGCGCGATCGGAGCTGGCGTTCAGTTCAAAGTTCTCTGTGCTTGCCATCTTCCGGCCCCACACCAAGAGTTGTGCTAGGTACTATACCCCCGCCAGCCTAGCGGGGGAGCGTGCGAAAAAAGCGAGCGCGAGCTTTCAGCGCTTGGGCCGAGGATGGTTGGGTTGGTAAACGCCAATTTTGCCGCCACTGGGAAGGGTGAAGGTTGCAAGTTTTCCCCAGCGCTGCTCACTCACGTCAGAGACGGTCACATTCCTCGATCTCAAATCCTGCAACGTGGTCGCGATGTCATCGCACATAAAATAAAGTTCATGCTGGTCGTTGCTCGGCGAATCGTGAAATGCAGCCTCAAGCGGCGGCATGGCGAAAATCAGCCAGCCATGTCCGGCGTCAACCGACGTAAGTTTAAGAACGTCACGGAAAAAGGCGCGGTCCGCTTCTGGATCCTTGGTGTAGATGACGACGTGAGCGCCATTGATCAAGTCAAACTCTGCAGCGTTGTATGGGGGGACATTTTGACACCGTGATCATCCGATGCGCAACCTGCGGGATGCGTCGTCGAGGAAAGATTATCTCCGGGTTGGCCGTAATGCCCGGGCCGTCCTGATATGCCCGCGGGTGTACAATCGGCGCTACCTTGGGGTGCCGCAGGCCACATCCCGCAAACGGCGCCCGGGAGATTTAGAATCTGATCGGCGGCGCGCAGAACGCCCTGCAGCAAGCCTGCAAGTAAAAGCCGGGAGGGCTACACGCCATTTCGGCGCTTTCGCGCTCTCACAAACGAGGTGTGGAAGCGGTCAGCGATGGTAAAGGAAGAAATAAATAAGCGCGATGACGGCAACGGTCAGAACGAAGAGAAACACTGTCCAGGTGTCGCTGCGCTCAGGGGTAATGGGCGCATCACTGATGGTGCCGCCCATGCTGGCGGCGGCCGGGTTGGTTAGTTCGCCGGGGATGGCGCCCGCGCTTGGTTCGCCGGTTGGGAGCACGTTCGTGGGCAGGAGATTCCGTCCCAGGCCCAGGCTCAGGGAGTGTGAGCCTCCCTTCGCGGTTAAGGTCGTGCGATTCACAAATACCTTGACGTCGCCATTGACGCCCTGATTGGCGAGCACCTGCCTGAGCTCAGGCGAAAACTTTTCCGCCAGGCCGATAAGCTTCTCCGCAAAATGACTTTCCACCTGTTCCTGCGTGCCCTCGACCGGCTGCGCGCCAGGATCGCCGGAGTGCAGCACGAGGTTGCCTCCGGGTTTGCTTTCGATGTGGAAGGTGAACTTGGACTGCTCTCCTGGCAGCGGCAACTTGAGGCCGGGAAATTGCTCCGCCAGGCCAGCCATGATGGTGGCCTGAATCTTTTGCTGCAGCTCTTGCCGCGTGGGAGCTTCCAGCGGCGGTAGATTGGGGTCGCTGGCGTGAGCGATAAACCCGCCCTCGGGTTTGGGCTCGATGCGGTAGGTGAACTGCGTAATGAGGCGCTTGAACTCCATGAAGCGCGATTGTAGCGCGGCCTGGGATGTCAATCCTGATTACTTTCGGGGCTGCCCTCCCCGTTCCTTCCTCCCTTGACACCGCGGCTGTCGCGGTATTGAATACCTCCCCGGCGCTTGCCGCCCCTCGTCCGGCTTGGCAGCCGCAGTCATTACCTACACAAAGACTTGCCTTTTAGGTTGAGTGAAAATCCGATTGCCAGGTGAAAAAGTGAAACCATCCAGCAAGGTTCTTGGGGGAAAAAGTAAGGTTAAAGTTGCCGTCGTGCAGACGCCACCTGTGTATCTGGACAGAGAAAAGACGGTGGAGCGTGCCTGCCAGAAGATCGCCGAGGCGGGGGCCGCCGGGGCGGAGTTGATCGCTTTCACCGAAACCTGGCTGGCCGGCTATCCCTACTGGGGAGAAGGCTGGGGTTCACAGTTGCGGGAATGGATCCCGGTGCGTGTCCGCTTCTACGACAATGCCGTGCTTATCCCCAGCGAAGACACGGACCGCCTGTGCCAGGCGGCCGCCCGGGCCAACGCGCACGTGGTGATTGGGTGCAACGAACTGGATTCGCGCCCCGGCGTCCACACCCTGTACAACACGCTCCTGTTCATTGAGCGCTCGGGGAAGATTCTTGGCCGCCACCGCAAAACCGTTCCCACGTTCGTGGAAAGGGCGGTTTGGGGTTTTGGCGACGGCGCCGACCTGGTCACCTACGAAACCGACATCGGCCGCATTGGAGGGCTGATTTGCGGCGAGCACCTTATGCCGCTCATCCGAGCCCGCATGATCGAGCAGGGAGAAGACTTTCACATAGCCGTCTTCCCCGGTGCTTTCGCCCTGCACACCGGCCCCAAGCTGGAGGAACCAGACCGGGATGCCCAGTTCTTCTGGGGACACACGTTGACGCGAGCGCACGCCATGGAAGCGGGAGCTTTCGTGCTGTCGGCATGCGGGTACATGACGCAGAAGGATCTGCCAGCCGGCTTTCCGCTGGCCGGCACCGTCAGCCTCGATTATGCACACGGGGGAAGCCAGGTGGTCGCACCCCTGGGGATACCACTGGCGCCTCCCACTTCCGGCGACACCATTCTCTACGCCGAATGCCAGGCCGACATGATCAAAGTGTGGAAGGCGATCATTGACACGGTCGGCCACTACTCCCGCCCGGATATTGTCCGCCTTCAGTTCATGAAGGAAGCAGAGGCAGCCGAGGCAGCGAGAGCGGCGCTGGAAGGCCGCACCAGCGAGCATCTGCAAAAGACGGCGGAGCGCCACGAAATCAGCCGCGAGCAATTGGAGTCCGGCCTGGAGCGCCTGGCGCAGAAAGCGGGTTGAGGGGCCGCATGTCCAATACCAGCCTCACCGGAAAAGAGTTCTTCACGATTGATCCTGCGCGCTGCGCCCTGATCGTCATTGACATGCAGAACGCCTTCGTGGCCGAAGGCGCGCCCTTTGAAACCCCAGGAGCGCGGGAGATGATTCCGCGGCTGGAGCAGCTGATCGGCTGCGCCCGCGAGGTGCAGATGCCAATTGTCTGGACACAATCGGACCATCGCCCTCCCTATGGCGGTCTGATGTTGCGCAAGTTCCCCGCGATCGCCAACGAGCGGGTGCTGTGGCAGGGAGAGCCGAGCTTCCAGATGTATCCCGATATGATTCAGCCCCGCGAAGGCTCGCTCGAGTACCGCATTATCAAACACAAGTTCGACGCCTTTTTCGAAACTGACCTGGACGCGATCCTGCGCTATCACCGGGCAGATACGGTGATCATCACTGGCACCGCCACCAACGCGTGCTGCGAGTCCACCGCCCGCTCCGCCTTCATGCGCGACTTCAAAGTGGTGTTCCCCAGCGATGCCAATGCCACTTTTGATGACGCCATGCACCGAGCGACGCTGGCGAACATTGATCTGCTCTTCGGACGGGTATTGACTACTGAAGAGCTGCTGGCGGAGATAGGCGCCCGCCGGGCCGCCGCCAAGTAACCCAGGCACGCGTGCATCCTGCTTTGATCGCCTCGTCTTGACATACCTCCACTTCTAGGCTATCGTTTCTGGCATTGCCAAGCTGTCTAGGGGTGGGACCTGCCATGGCGAGAAATGATCTGCAAGGCAGTCTGGACTTGCTGGTTCTGAAAACTCTCTCGCAAACCGGCGAACTGCATGGTTATGGCGTCGTACTGCACATTCAGAAGGCGTCGGACGAACTGTTGCAGGTGGAAGAAGGGTCGCTTTACCCCGCCCTGCACCGCATGGAGCAGAGTGGATGGATCCGCTCGGAGTGGAAGCTGACGGAAACCGGCCGCAAGGCGAAGTATTACCGGCTGACCGCCGCCGGGCGGAAACAGCTGCTGGAGGCGGAAGAAAGCTTCGAGCAGCTGGTCAAGGGAGTCCGCGCTGTGTTGCGTTATGCATAAGGAGTGCGCCGTGCCTGGCTTTCGCCGCATCCTGAACTTATTCTCGCGCTCCAGGCTGGGGCAGGAGATTGACGATGAATTGCAATCGCACATCGAGATGCGGATTGCGGACAATCTCGCCGCCGGCATGACACCAGAAGAGGCGCGCCGCGACGCACTGCTCCGCTTCGGAAATCCAACCCTGATGAAGGAGCGGGTAAGGACCGTGGACGCAGCGGTTGCGCTGGAGACAGTATGGCGCGACTTGCATTACGCTCTACGCCGCCTGCTCCGATCTCCCGGTTTTACGCTCACTGCCGTACTCTCGCTGGCTCTTGGCATCGGAGCGAACACCGTGGTCTTCAGCGTAGTCAATGCGCTGGTGCTGCGTCCGCTGCCGGTCGAGCACCCGGAGCGCCTGGTTTTTGTGGAAACCAGCACCGGCATTACGCAGTCCTTTCCCAATTACAGGGACCTGCGCGACCGCAATACCACCCTGGCGGGTCTGGCCGGCTACCGGATCGTGCCCATGGAAGTGGAAGCGAGCGGCGGTGCCACGCGCATCTGGGGCTTACTGGCGACCGGAAATTACTTTGACCTGCTGGGCGTCCGTCCGGCCCTGGGTCGCTTTTTCCGCCCAGAGGAGGATCTGCACCCCGGAGCAAGCCCCTACGCTGTGCTGAGCTACAGCGCGTGGCGCTCGCGATTCGGGGGCGACCCTGGCATCGTGGGAAAAACTATTCGCATCAACCGCCTTCCTTATACCGTGCTGGGCGTAGCCGCACCGGACTTCCACGGCACCGAACTCTGGTACAGGCCCGACGTCTGGGTGCCGATGATGATGGAACCGCAGATCGAAGCCCATCCTGACGCGGGATGGCTGAACAACCGAAACACCTGGGACACGTGGGTGATCGGCAGGCTCAAACTGAGCGCATCCAGGGCACAAGCTCTAGCTAATCTGAATACAATTGCTGCCGAACTCGCGCGCGAGCACCCCAAGGAGAACGAAGGGTTACGATTGCGGCTGGCGACCCCAGGAATAGCCGGCGACTACTTAGGCGGGCCAACCAGGGCATTCGCGCTGGGCGTGCTCGGTCTTGCGGCCCTGGTCCTGCTTGCCGCCTGCGCCAACCTGGCCAGTCTGCTCACGGCGCGCTCCGCGGACCGGCAGCGCGAAATCGCCATCCGCCTTTCCATCGGCGCGGGACGCGCCCGCGTGGTGCGCCAGGTGTTGACTGAAACTCTGGTCCTTTCGCTGGCGGGAGGAACAGCAGGATGCGCTCTGGCGCTGGCCCTGACGCGAGCCATCAGCCGCTGGCGGGCGCCACTGGGCTTCCCGGTGCAATTTGATGTGAGTCTGGATTGGCGCGTGTTCAGCTTCGCTTTTGTCGTCTCTCTGCTGGCCGGCGCTCTGTTTGGGTTCACCCCTGCCTGGCGCGCCGCCAAGACGGAAGCCGGCGCTGTACTGAAAGGCGCACCCGCTACGTGGGGGCGCAGTCGGCTGGCCTTTCGCGACGTGCTGGTGGTTCTGCAAGTAGCGCTATGCTTCGTGCTTATTGCCTGCTGTTTGGTCTCGCTGCGGGGGTTGCAGGAGGCGGTAGGGATGCGCCTGGGCTTTGAGCCACAAGGGGTGTCCCTGGTCTCCTTTGACTTGGGTCTGGCGGGCTACCCGGAGGCCAAGAGCCGAGCTTTCCAGCAGCGCGTTCTTGCCGCGGTCAAAAATCTGCCTGGAGTAGCTTCCGCCGCCTACTCCAATTCGGTTCCGCTGAGCATAGACCAATCCACAACGGTTGTCTCTCCTGATTTCTCAGCGCCCTCCCAGCATTCCGATACGACGAGCGCGAACTACTACGAGATCTCGCCAGGATACTTGGAGGTGATGGGAACCAGGCTGCTGGCGGGGCGGGATTTCACTTGGCATGACGACGATAATGCTCCTCAAGTCGCCATCGTCAACGCTTCTTTTGCACAGCAAGTGATGCGCAGCCGGAATCCGGTGGGAAAGCGCTTTCACAACGGCCGCAATGGCCCACTGGTGGAAGTTGTTGGCATGGTGGAAAACGGGAAATACGAAAGCCTGACCGAATCTCCCAGGCCAGCGCTTTTCTGGTGCATATTGCAGCAATTCAACTCCACCACCACGGTGGAAGTGAGGTCTTCCCTGCCGGCAACACAGATGGTGAATGAGGTGCGGCGGACAGTGGCGCAGTTTGATCCGCGACTGCCAATGTACGGGACCGGCAGTCTCAATCAAATGCTCGGCTTTGCCTTCTTGCCCACGCATGCCGCCGCGGTCGCCTTGAGCGCCTTCGGTCTTTTAGCCATCATGCTGGCGGTCACCGGAGTCTACGGACTGGTCTCTTATTCGGTGGCCAGGCGAGTGCGGGAGATCGGCATTCGCATCGCGGTGGGAGCACGTCCGGCTCAGGTGCTGCGGCTGGTGCTGGGAAGGGTGGTGGTGCTGCTGGCGATTGGCTCGGGATTAGGTTTGGTGCTGGCGCTGGCCGCCGGCCAGGTCCTGGCCAGTGTCGTTTATCAGAGCTCACCGCGTGATCCCGGGATTCTGGCTGCCGCGCTGGGCGCCATGGCGCTGTTCGGCCTGCTCTCTTCCTGCCCGCCTGCTTACCGGGCCTTGCGAATTGATCCCCTGGCGGCCCTGCGGTGCGAATGAAATGACGCGCGCCGACTCTAGCGTGCACCGAAGATGAGCCGATCCACTCAGCCGCGGCTGGCGGGAGGAACGATGTTGTTCATGCGCAAGTACTCCACGATCTGGCCGTAGTGGTTGAAGGGGTGGGCGATGCTTACGATAGCCAGCCCCATCCGCGTGGTGACCAAATCGAAGATAGGATGCTGGATGGCCACTCTTGCGTTCTGCTCGGTGATGGATGCCAGCGCCCTGTGGGTATAGCTGAATGAGTTCTTCAGGTATTTCAGGATCGCGAAGCGGTTCTTCCGGTTTTCGGCGGTCATGGTTTTCAAATCGCCGGCGGCCGGCGGCTTCTCACCTAAGATAGCTGCCGCAAGCAGGAAGTTAACTTCTCCCACATGCAGGAGTTGCTCGGCGAAGGTGCGCACTTGCTTGAATTCACCGCTGGTGGGCGCCCAGAAGAACTTGTCGCCGGGCATGGCTTCGGCGGCGGGAACAAAGCTCTGCTCCATCCACTGCATGTGCGTGTCGAGTACTGCCGCGGTTGTGGCAGGCGCCACCGGTTTTTGGGCGGCTGCGAAGCGTGAGAGCAAAGGAAGAAAGCCGGACAAAAGCAGAAGAAGGCGCCGGCGAGTGGTTCGGATGGCCATAGGGTAAGCCTCCCCGCGATCGAATTCAGGGCAGCCGCAGGCGTTTTACGAGCTCCGCAAACCGCGGGTCGGGCCGCAAGACGTCCCAACGCGGATCGCGGTTCAGCCAAACCAGCCAGTGGCTCCGTCCGGCATAGGCCTTGTTGAGCCAGGCAAAGGCCTGGTCTTTATCCCCCAGCCCGGCGTACACGAGAGCCACGCCGTAGGGGGTAACGTATTTTTCGCGCGACATAGCAGCCAGGCGGGTAAGCACCTGCCTTGCTTCTTCCCGTTTTCCCCACTCTCCATAAACGTTGCCGACGCCTGCGAGCCTCACCACCCAACCGGGCAACGCCTCATCCGTTTTATCGAACTCGTCAATAGCCTCGGCATACATTTTTTTCTGCTGATAAGCGCGGCCAAGCCAGAGGTGGGCGAGAGGAAAGTTGGGGCTCACGGCCAGAGTTCTGCGAAGCTGGCTGATGGCGGCATCGTAGTCACGGCGGTAGACATAGTTGAAACCCACGTCGGTACTTATGATCACCGCCAAAGGGTCAAGCTGGCGAGCGCGGTTGATTTCGTTCCAGGCCTCGTCCATGCGGCCCATGGCCAGCAGGTAATAGCTGTACCACTCGTGCGCGGTAGCGTAGTTGGGGTTGAGTTCAATGGCGCGCTGGAACTCCTTCTCGGCCTCGGTCCAATTCCAGGCATGATAAAGGTTGTAATAAGCCAGGGATGTGTGTGCCTCGGCCAGGCCGGGATCGAGCTCAAGCGCCTTGCTGGCCGCATCGCGAGCGCGTGGGAAGGCCTCAACCGGATCGAGGTAGCTCAAATATCCCAAGGTGGTGTAGCAGTCGGCGAGGCCCGAGTAAGCAGGAGCGTATCCAGAATCGAGCTCGATGGCCTTGTCGAACTGCTCAATGGCCTTGTGCAGGCTAGCTTCATTGCGCTGGTTCCAATAAGAGCGGCCGCGGAGATAGGCCTCGTAGGCGGCGGGATCCACGGCGCCCACCGTGGCCAGGCGGCTTTGCTCGTTGGGAGTGAGAGTGATCCGGACCTGCTGGGCGATATCGTGGGCAACCTCGCGTTGCAAATACAGGACGTCGCGCAAATACCGCTGATATTCCTCCGCCCAGAGATGCTGATCGTCAGGACCGTAAATTAATTGTGCGGTGATGCGGACCTGGTCGCCGGCTCGCACAACAGAACCTTCGACGATGGCGTCCACCTGCAATTCCCGTGCAATTTCAGGAATTGGCTTGGTTGTGGATTTGTACCTCGCGATCGAGGTGTAGGAGCTCACTCGCAAGGCGGAAATCTTCGCCAGGTTGGTAATCAGCTCGTCGGTCATTCCCTCGGCAAAGTAGTCATCCGCCGGGTTGCCGGAGAGATTTTTCAAAGGCAGGACGGCAAGCGAATGGACCGCGGGGCGAGAGAACCAGGGTCCGCGGCGGAAATACTTCAACGCCAGGGTTGCTAAAACGAGAGCCAGCACGCCTCCCAGCACGGCTTTCGATTTCCAGGTTGTGCGCCGGACAGGGTCTTGCGCTGCGGGTGCCACTACGGCAAAACCGTTGGCGGGCTCAAGATCTGTTGCCGGCAAGCTCTCCGCGCCTATGACTCTGACCGGGCCGACGAAGCGATACCCCTTCCCAACGACCGTCTGCAGGAAACGAGGCTTCTCGGGATCGTCACGCAATGCCTGCCGAATCTTGCGCACGGCGGTATTAATGCCCTGCTCGGTATCGAGAAATACGTCCCTGCCCCAGAGCCGCGCCACGATGGCCTCGCGGCTGACCAGCTTGTCGCGGTTCTCCACCAGGAAGATGAAGAGCTCCATGGGGATTTTTTCCAGGCGGAGGCTGGCGCCGTTCAGGCGCAGCTCATAGCGCTGCAGGTCCAGTTCGGGGACTGGAAATTCGGTGGGACGAGGCACCGTAACTCGCCTCCAAGCTGGCACGGCATTGTATAACGGTTTTTGTTACCCAAACCGATCTTCCTTATTTGTCAGCCAGTTAAGACTCTATCCCGACTTGATGCAATCTCTATGAGGGCTCCATTGCCTGATTTGGCGGGCCCAGGTAGGAAGGACGGCGACTTCGCCGGATGCGAGTTCCCTGCCGGCGCTCAATCGAGGGCTTTCGATGACCTATACACAACGCTTGCTTGTTCTCACAGCCGCAATTGCTTTGGCCTGCGGCTCTTCTGCCTCCCAGACGGTTACCACCATCAAGATTGCCGAAGATCAACCGGCCCTGGAGTTCGTTGGCCAATTCAACAACTCGGGAGCTTCGTCAGTGCAGTTTGGGTACATATCGGACATCCAGGGATTCGATCTGGTGTTCAATGGGACGCCGAAAAATGAGAGTACGGCGAATTTCACCTTTGTCACCAATGCGACCACGAACGTAGTGTTCGCGAACGGGCCGTTCCGGACCGTCAATCGCACCGGTACGACTACTATTTACCTGAACAATGGTCCGGCGAATTTCAACGATCCGGCCAGCTTCAGCCAGGGCACACCCATTCAAGTATCGGACTACACGCAGCAAGTGGTGGTCAACACACTGACCAACTCTTTCTCCACCGTGCACCTGAACACGGTGACCAAGACGGAGCCATTCACCTTAGGTGATACGACTTACCGTTTAGGCCAGGTCGGAAAGTCGTTCCGCACCACATACTCGGGACAGATCAACACCAGCGGGCCTCCCAGCGGCTGGTTCTCAGGCTATGCGGTCGGGGTCAAGTAAGATGGCGGGGTGTGATTCAAACTGAGGACGTGCCGGAACATCCTTCCGGTCCGGTCCCCGGTTTTGGCCGCCGCTTACTGATGCTTCTGCAGGAAGCGCAGGCGGGGATGGGGCTGCGCCTTGGCATCAATGTCGTCGTACTTGAGCAGGCTGATGGAGCCATCCACCTCCAGCACCGCCAGAGCCACATCCTTGACGCTGGCAATGCCGTGCTCGCGTAAGGCGCGCTGCAACTCGTCCACAGTGACGTGTTCGCGCGCCATGTGGCTCTCCATAATGCTGCCGTTGTGCACCAGCAGCGTGGGCTGGCCTTGCACCAGCTTGCGGAAGCGGCGGTTCATGCCTGAGGCTTCGGCCACGCCGAAGTTCATGATGAGCAGGGTGGCGGCGGCAAACACCCCTCCGGCCAGCGTGGTGTCGGGGCCAGTCATGGCATTCTGCACGGCGTTGCTGAGCAGCAGGAGCAGGGTCAGGTCGAAGGGCGTCATCTGCCCGACTTCACGCTTGCCGCTCAAGCGCACCCCCAGCAGCACGAAAAGATAAATTGCGGCCGTACGCGCCACGATCTCGAGCAATACCCGTCCGCCTGGATACATGTTTCCCCTCTCCGTCTTTGTGGAGCTGAATGGAATCTGAGGGGAGGCGGTGGCGGTGTCAATATCAGACTGGAGACGGGGCGTATCCCTGTTGCAGCAAGGACACGCCCGCGCCTGAGTTTCGGGTAAAGAGCTAAGCCGCTTCCGCCGTCGTGGGCGTCGCCTGTTGAATGGAGAGTGGCAGGTGCGCGTCCATGAGAGAAGCGCCGCCGTCCACATCAATCAACTGGCCAGTGATCCAGCCTGCTTCTTCGGAGCAAAGCAGGGCCACGGCGTTGCCAATATCGGCGGGCGTGCCCAGACGCCCCATGGGCGTCCATCCGCCCTGGTGCCAGGAGCGAATGGTTTCCTGCACCGCCTCCGGCAGGCTGTTGAGAACGCTGTCCTCAATCCATCCCGGGCTGAGGCTGTTCACGGTAATGTGGCGCGGCGCCAGCGCCACGGCGAAGTAGCGGCACAGGACTTCCATGGCGGC
>DATJEH010000012.1:0-5336 GCA_035496875.1 Terriglobales bacterium
CGGCTCTGCGAGGAGCAGTTGGGGTTCGGAACCGCGAAAGCGGTAGTCGCACCAGGGGCTGTGGCGGTGCATGTATCCGGGCGGTCGGCTCCCTCGCAAGAGCCGGCAGCTGGAGCATAACCAAGGCCGCAGCCCTTTTTAATTCAGTTCTCAGTCAGCTTTCAGCCCTCAGCTTTCAGCCCTCAGCTTTCAGCCCTCAGCCCTCAGCTTTCAGCCCTCAGCTCTCAGCCCTCAGCTCTCAGCTCTCAGCTCTCAGCTCTCCCCCCCACGACTGAAGATCGTCCCAGGATTGGTGTACTCAACGAAAAATCTGTTTTCAACAGTTTTGTGGAAAAGGGAGCGGGATATCCGCGAAAGCTCAAGAGCCATGCCGGTTTGCGGGGTGTGCCCAAAGAACGGGCAGGAACGTTCCGCTGCACGATCGTGGTGAAGAAAGCAACTCTCTGCAAGATGTGTTTTCCTGTGGGTAGTCGAAGCCGAAGAGAACCAAGCCCAGCTGGGGCTCGGGTGTATTTCAATTCTGTTCCTCCGGCTTACGCGCGTGGCGACATTCTTACTGATGCCGTACCGCGGCTGAAATCCCGGAGTTCATTCCACTTCGGCAAGGTCGGCGAGAGAAGGCCCGTTTCCCACCCTTTGCAAGAAGCGCAAAGGGTGGGGCACCCACTAAAGGGCCGGACACCCGGCGCCTAACGAATGTGTGATACAAAGCAGCTATGTTGGGACAGAGAAGCTACGGCGGGCACAGCATGGTGGCGCGATTGCGCCGGGTAATGGTGTGCGCGCCGGAGACGGCAGGATGGCAGGAAGGCGAAAAGAAGTGGCGGGAGCTGGGTTATCTGCACGCGCCTGATTTCAGGGCAGCACATGCGCAGCACGCGGAATTGAGGAGGGTGCTGGAGGAGGCGGGCGCGGAGGTGATCACGGTTGAGGGGGGCAACCTGTCGCTGGATGCGGTGTACGTCCATGATCCGTCGTTGGTGACGGACTACGGGGCAATCTGCCTGAATATGGGGAAGGCGCAGAGACGAGGGGAGCCGGGACGACACCGCGAGTATTACCAGCAGCTAGGGATTCCGCTGTTGGGGGAAATTCGCCCTCCAGGGACGGTGGAAGCGGGGGATGTGGTGTGGTTGGACCAGAAGACGTTGCTGGTGGGACGCGGGTATCGGACGAATGCAACAGGGATTGAGCAACTGCGCGGCTTGCTGGGGCCGAAGGGCGTGGAAGTGGTGGAGGCGCCGCTGCCGCACGGGGGGGGGCCAGGGTGCTGCCTGCATTTGATGTCGCTGATGAGCCTGCTGGACGAGCACACGGCGCTGGTGGATCTGCCCTGGCTGGCGGTGGAGACGGTGCAGTTGTTGTGCGACCGCGGATTCCGTTTTGTCGAAATTGAGGCGGCGGAGCGGGAGACGCTGGCATGCAATGTGCTGGCGCTGGGAGAAGGACGGCTGCTGGCGATCGCAGAAAATGAACGCACCAACCAGAGGCTGGGGGAGGTGGGATTGGAGGTGCAGACGTTTGCGGGGAGCGAAATCGGCGTCAACGGCGGGGGCGGGCCAACGTGTTTGACGCGGCCCATCCTAAGGGGAGCGTAGCCGCAGAGGGAAGCAGAGGGGAATTGATGGTGGACGATTTTCGATTAATGAATAGCAACTGCCAGGATGAGGGCATGGGTACGGCACTGCTCGAAGTTCGGCACCTGAACGTCGAGTTCATGGTGCAGGCGAAGGCGTCTTCGCGGCACCAGTTGCGGTTCGCGACGGCGGCAAGGGCCACTCAGTCATTTGCGGCGGTGCGGGACGTCAGCTTTCAGATCGGCGAAGGCGAGGCGCTGGGGCTGGTGGGAGAATCGGGCTCGGGGAAATCGGTGACATCGCTGGCGATAATGCGGCTGCTGCCGCCGCAGGCGCGGGCGAGCGGGGAAATCCTCTTCCAGGACAGCGGCCGGCCGAAAACTTCCGTCGAGGATACTGTCCGAAACCTGCTGACGATTTCCGAGGAGGCGATGCGGCGGCTGCGCGGAGAGCGCATCGCGATGATCTTCCAGGAGCCGATGACGGCGCTGAACCCGGTGATGCGGGTGGGGGACCAGATCGCAGAGGCGGTGCTGGCGCACGGCAACGGGGCGCGGCCGGCACGGCAGGAAGCCTGGGAGCGGGCACTGGAGGCGATGAAAGCGGTCGCCATTCCGGAGCACGAGCGGCGGGCGCGCGACTACCCGCACCAGCTTTCCGGGGGGATGCGGCAGCGGGTAATGATAGCCATGGCGGTGGTGAACCGGCCCCGGCTGCTGATAGCGGACGAGCCGACGACGGCGCTGGACGTCACCATCCAGGCGCAGATCCTGGAGTTGCTGGCCGACCTGCGGGCTCGCTTCGGGCTGGCCATGCTGTTTATCTCACATGACCTGGCGGTGGTATCACGGGTGGTGGACCGGGTGGCGGTGATGTACGCGGGCAGCATAGTGGAGATGGGCACGGTGGGAGAGATTTTCCGGGCCCCGGCGCACCCCTACACGCGGGGCCTGCTGCAGGCGGTGCCAACGCTGCGGACAGACCGCAGTCGGCCGCTGGCGACGATTGAGGGCACGGTGCCGGGGATAGCGGCGCTGCCGCCAGGATGCAGCTTCGAGCCGCGGTGCTCATACCGGGTGGCCGAGTGCGGGCGCGAATTGCCGGCCCTGGTGGAAGTGGCGCCGGGACACCTGGCGCGGTGCCCGGTGCTTAATAACGCGGAAAATGCCAGCCGTGAGGCCCACAGGCTATAATCCCCAAGCGCCCGTACGCATGCGGATCCTAATTCTCAGCGATATTCACAGCAACCTGGAAGCCCTGCAGGCATGCCTGGCAGGAGCGCCGGAGTACGACGTATTGGTGAACCTGGGCGACATTGTGGGCTATGGCGCCAGTCCCAATGAGGTGATCGAGAGCTCGCGGCAGCTGGGCAAGCTGTTTGTACGCGGCAACCATGACAAGGCGGCGTGCGGGCTGATGGAAGTGACCGACTTCAATCCAGTGGCCGGGATGGCGGCACTGTGGACGCGCGAGCATCTGACCGCAGAAAACCTGGAATGGCTGCGCCAGTTGCCGCAGGGACCGATCCGGGTGGATGAAGGGCTGGATGCGCAATTCGTGCACGGCTCGCCCATAGATGAAGACGAATACCTGGTGACGATGCGGGACGCACAGGAGCCGCTGACCTATTCATCGGTGGCGCTCACCTTTTTCGGGCACACGCATATCCAAGGCGGGTTCTGCAAGAACTCCGACAAAGGGGTAATGCAGCCCGTGTATAGCAGCCAGGACAAACGCGCCACGTATGAAGTGAAACTGGATCCGGAAACGCAGTATCTGATCAATCCGGGATCGGTGGGCCAGCCACGTGATACCGACTGGCGGGCCGCCTTTGCCGTGTTCGACACCGAGGCCTACACTCTCACCTATTACCGCGTGCCTTATGACGTGCAGCGGGCGCAGCAGCGGATTCTGGACGCCAACTTGCCGCAGAGGCTGGCGCAGCGGCTGGCCGTGGGGCGGTGAGCACAGCGGCGCAAGTGTAAACTTCAGAGACCATGTCCCCTTCCCGCTGGAAACCGCGCGACGAACGCGCCTCTCGAACAACTTCCGAACTTTTTCCCAGCCAGCGGCCGAGCCCACGGGCGGAGTACCTGGTGGCGCACATTGACGGCGGAGCACGGGGAAATCCCGGTCCGGCCGGGTACGGAGTGGTGCTGGAGGACCAGAACGGTAGGCGTGTGGCCGGGTTGAGCCAGTACCTGGGACACCGCACCAACAACTACGCCGAATACAGCGGACTACTGGCGGCACTGCAGTACGCGCTGGAGCACGGGCCGAAGGCGCTGAAGGTGATCAGCGATTCAGAGCTGATGGTGCGGCAGATCAAGGGCGTGTACAAGGTGCGGAATGCGGCACTGCTAGAGCTTTACCGGAAGGCGCACGAGATGATCGGCCAGCTGGAGTGGTTCGAGATCGGACACGTATTGCGGGAGAGCAACCGAGAGGCCGACCGGCTCGCCAATGAAGCGATGGACAGGAAAAAGTAGATGAAAGCATCGTCGAAGGTCGCGACTGCGGTGGTTGTCGTCTGCGTTATGAATGTTGCGCTGCTGGCGCAGACGAGGCCCGGGCTGGAGAAGCTGATTGGCTCACTGGCAGGCACGCAAACGTACAACGAAGCAGTGATTTCGCCAGACGGCACGCAGGTGGCATGGTCGCAGCCAGTGCACGACAGGACGGGAGCGGCGACGTGGAACTCCGCAATTTACGTGGCCGAGGTGGAGAATCCTACAGCGAGACGGCGGATTACGGCGGGCAGCGAGGGCAACGATTATACGGAACGGGCTGTGACGTGGTCGCCGGACAGCAAGCGGCTCGCCTTCCTTTCCAATGCTTCCGGGCAAGCGGAGCTGTATGTGGCCGAGGCTTCTGGCGGCGCAGCGCGCAAGTTGACCGAGGTGACAGGTTATCTGGCAGCGCCGAGCTGGTCGCCGGATGGGAAGACGATTGCGTTTCTGTTCACGGAGAATGCGCCGCGGGCGGCGGGTCCACTCATGCCGATGACGCCGGAAACAGGAGTGATTGAGAGCAAGGTTTACGAGCAACGGCTGGCCACGGTGGAGGCAGATTCCGGGAAGATGCGCCAAGTGTCGCCCGCGGACATGTACGTTTACGAATATGACTGGCGACCGGACAGCAAAGAATTCGCGGTCACGGCAGCGCATGGGGCGGGAGATGACAACTGGTACATCGCGCGTCTGTATACGCTGGGGATGGACGGGCAGATGAAGGAAGTGTACAAGCCGGGGCAGCAGATGGCGCAGCCGCACTATTCGCCGGATGGAAAGAACATCGCTTTCATTGCCGGGATCATGAGCGACGAAGGGGCCACGGGAGGGGATATCTACACCGTGGCGGCGAGGGGCGGGCCGGCGCGTGATGTGACGCCAGGCATCAAGGCTTCCCCCAACTGGCTGGCGTGGTCCTCGCCAGAGCGAATTTTGTTTTCGGAAAATCTGGATGGTTCGGTGGCAGTGGCGGCTGTGGATTTGGCCGGCGGCAAGGTGACAACGTTGTGGAGGGGGGCGGAAACGATTGGGGCGGATGGCTGGGGCGACCTTTCGCTTTCACTTTCGAAAGACCAGAAGGAATCAGCGGTGATACGACAGTCGTTCGCGCAACCGCCGGAGGTCTGGGCCGGACCGGTGGGGTCGTGGAAGCAGATTACGCAAGGCAATCAGAATCTGCATGCCAGCTGGGGCAAGGTGCAGGACATTCACTGGACGAATGGCGGCACGCGGGTGCAGGGCTGGCTGA
>DATJEH010000013.1:0-58739 GCA_035496875.1 Terriglobales bacterium
CGCTATTACGCTGAATGCCGCCGAGATCAGCTTTGAAGAGGCGACGGTAACCCAGAATGGGGCCACGCAGAAGGCCCAGGTCAGCACCGACCCGAAAGCAGAGACCGCCAGACTCACGCTGTCGCAAGCGCTGGCCGCCGGCCCAGCGACGATTCACATTCGCTACACCGGCATCCTGAACAATGAACTGCGCGGCTTTTATCTGAGCAAAGTGGGCAACCGCGACTATGGGGTCACGCAATTTGAGCCAGCCGACGCGCGGCGGGCCTATCCTTCTTTCGACCAGCCCGACATGAAGGCGACGTTTGAGCTCACCGCGGTTGTGCCCAAAGCCGATATGGCCATCTCCAACGGCAAGGCGGTCTCGGACACCCCCGGACCGGGGCCGGAGCAGCATACGGTGAAGTTCTCGACCACGCCGAAAATGTCGTCTTACCTGCTGGCGCTGGCGGTGGGCGAGTTCCAATGCGAAGCGGGGGAGGCTGACGGCATTCCTATTCGGGTTTGCGGCACGCCGGAGCAGAAGGGCCGCGGGCATTTTGCCCTCGAGGCGGCGGAATATTCCCTGAATTATTACGACCACTACTTCGGCATCAAGTATCCCTACGGCAAACTAGATATAATCGGAGTGCCCGACTTTTCCGCCGGGGCGATGGAAAATGTGGGCTGCATCATCGGGCGCGACCTGCTCTACTTTGTGGATCCCAAGAGTTCTTCCTACTTCCTGCAGAAAGTGGTGGCGCAGGACGGCGTGGCGCATGAGATGGCTCACCAGTGGTTCGGCGACCTGGTAACCATGAAGTGGTGGGACGATTTCTGGCTCAACGAAGGCTTCGCCACCTGGATGTCCGCCAAGCCCGTCGCGGCGTGGAAGCCGGAATGGAACCTGGCCACCGACGACGTGGAGTCAGCGGCGCAGGCCATGGCGGTGGATTCGCTTAATTCCACCCACCCCATCCATCAGAATGTGCAAACTCCCGCCCAGGCCCTGGAACTGGTGGATGTAATTTCCTATGACAAAACGGCGGCGGTGCTGCGGATGGTGGAGGGATATGTGGGTCCGGGCCTGTTCCGAAAAGGCATCAACGCTTACCTGAGCAAGCACGCCTACAGCAACGCCACCGCGCCCGACTTCTGGACCGCGATTGCGGCGGCGGCGAAGAAACCCGCGGACCAGGTAATGTCCAGCTTCGTGATGCAGCCGGGCGTGCCTCTGGTCTCGGTCTCCGCCTCCTGCGCCAACGGCAACAGCAAAGTGGAGCTGAGCCAGACGCGCTACTTCCGCAACCGGGAACTGCTGAATGCCGGAAGCAAAGAACTGTGGCAGATTCCGGTGTGCCTGAAAGCGGGCAACCAGGAAAAATGCGAGCTGCTGACGCGCAAATCGCAGACGGTAGAGCTGACCGGCTGCGGGCCCGTATACGCCAACGCGGGCGCGCGCGGCTATTATTTTTCCGGCTATGACGCCGAGAACCTGCACCACCTGGCGGCCGCCGCCGAGCAGGAACTCACGCCCCCGGAGCGGGTACAGCTTCTGGAGGACGCATGGGCGGGAATGAGGGTGGACCGGGTAAAGGCGGGCGACTATCTGGCTCTGGCTGAAGCCTTGAAGAATGACCCTACACGCGCGGTAATAGAGCAACTGAGCCAGCACCTGGACTACCTGGACAGCCACCTGACTACCGCGGCAGACCGCCAGCAGTACCAGGCCTGGGTACGCAACACCTTCGCTCCGGTAGGCGAACAACTGGGCTGGACGCCGCAGGCCAACGACAGCGAAGAGCAGCGCGCCCGCCGCGCCGACCTGCTGCGCCTGGTGGGCGGCATAGGCCACGACCCCAAGCTGATCGAGTTTTCACGGCAACTGACGGAGAAGGCGCTTCGCGGCGAAGCGGTGGATCCCACGCTGATTTATCCGGCGCTGGCGATCGCCACCCGCGAAGGGGATGCCACGCTCTATGACGCCATCCAGAAGCGGGCGCAGAGCGCCACTTCGCCGGAGGATTCGTTCCGCTATATGCAGGCGCTGACCAACTTCCGCACACCAGAACTGGTGCAGCGCACCCTGGAGTATGCGCTTTCGCCGCAGGTGCGGTCTCAGGACGCGCCGTACATCGTTGGCGGGCTGATGAATAACGCCCATAACCGCGGACAGGCATGGGATTTCATCCGCCAGCACTGGGCGCAAGTGGAAGCCAAGCTCACCAACTTCTCCACCGGGACGGTGGTGGATGGGGCGGGAAACTTCTGCGACGCCACGCACCAGCAGCAGGTGCAGGAGTTCTTCACACAGCACCCCATACCTTCGGCGCAGCGCGCGCTGCAGCAGTCGCTGGAGTTTATTGGCGATTGCGTGGACTTGAAGACGCAACAGGCGCCAAATCTGGCTTCCTGGCTGCAGCAACAGGGGGGCGGGAGCGAAGCGCAGTAGGGGCGGGGGCCGGCGGGCTCACGCTCATGGAAGTGAGCCGCGCGCTCCCGCGAGTTCCGCCGCGCGCGCGAGCCCCTGTAGAGCGGCGCGCCGCCGGGGAGCATTTGCCAGGGCGCGCTGAAATTCCCTCACCGCCAGTGTGGGTTCATTCTGCGCCAGCAACAGTTCCCCAAGCTGTTCCCGCGCGGGAATGATGGGCCCGGGCGTAACGGGGAGCTTTTCCATGGTATCTTCCTGGCCGGCTGCCTGAGCAAGCAAGACCCGCGCGTCACGCCGCTTGCCTTCCGCCTGCGCCAGCCATGCCGAAGCTTCCAGCGCCTGAATTTCCACCTGCTTGGCCCAGTAGATGTTCCCAGAATCGCGGAGTTGCGTTTCCAGCTGATGCAGGCGGTCAATTTCGGTGTGGACCTGTGCTGGGAGTCCGCTTCTCGCCAGCCCCAGCGCCCGGGCCCAAACCGCAATCGCAAGCACATGCGGCGGCGCCCCCGGCGGAGGCGAAATGCTGGCCGCATCCGCCCATCGCCGGAGTTCCACCGCGTAGCGCACGGGCATGGCAACCGCGGCGTAGGCGACCTTGAAGTCGCTCTCCTCCAGATTCTTCATGCGCGCGAGTTCGTCCAGCACCGCCTTGGCTTCCGGGGCGCGATCTTCCTGCAGGTAGGCGTACACGAGGTAATCCATCGCGTGCAGCTGTTCACCTTTGTCTCGGTGTTGCTGGGCGGCGATGCGGGCGGCGCGGTTGGAGGCAATGGACTCGTCCCACATGCCCAGGCGGGTAAAGATGTGGGAGGGCATGTGGAGGGCGTGTGGAGCGGAAGGCGCAATTTTCGAGTATGCCCGCGCCGCATCTACGCCACGGCTGGCCAGGTCACCACTGTCGTAAGCATGAATCAAGTAGTGTGCAATTCCAGGATGCTGCGGGTAGCTGCGGAACAAGGGTTCCAGTATTTTCGCGGCCTGTTTTTGCTGCGAGTGAGTGTGGTCCCAGGGAGATGCCACCGCCAGGAGGGCCAGGGCGTAGAACACCTGGGCTTCCGGGTCTTTTCGGTAAACCGAGGCCAGTTCTTTCATGGCGCTTGCATAGTTGGTTACCCGGCTCTGATATGGGGCAGCCTGGTCGTACACATGCGCCAGCGCCGCGATGAATCTGCGTTCGCGGTCCGAGGGAGCGCGCACCTGTTGCGCGCGCTGAATCTCCTGCCGCCCCTTGGCGGCGTCATCAGCCTGGAACGGCGGATCCCAGAGCTGGTGGAAGCGGGTCATAGCGCTGCCCCAGTACGCCATCGCACAATCCGGGTCCCTGGCCGCAACTTGCATGAACGAAGTCCGCGCTTCGGCATAAGAGAACGAGTGAAGCAAAGCGATGCCGCGCTCGAATTCTTTTTGCACCGCGGGTTCGCAGGAAGTGGAAAATGCCACGATGCCTAATTGGCCGAGGGCGGGGTGTTGGGGAAGACTGCCAGCAGCGGAAAGCCCGGAGAGCAGGAGCAACAGAACGGCGTCGCCGATCGCGGCGGAGAAGAATTTACTCTGCATAGAAGCATTCCCTCCGCGTGTGTTTCTCCCCAGCAGAAATCAGCAGCCTGCGGCCGGGCATCAGCCAACTGGGCGTGCGGCTTCTCCAGCGTGTATCGGCGTGAGCGGCGCCAAATCAGGAAGAATTTAGCGGCGCCCTTCGCCGGCGGCCAGGGTTCGCTCCTGGATCTTCTCTGACTCCGGCTGATGGCGAACTTGAGTAGAGGATAGCTGTTCGGCGGCGGCTTCGCGCGCCTTACGCACCAGGAAGGCACCGGGGCCGTGCAGAAATTTGGCCAGGCGCACCGCCACCTGCTTGAGCAGAATGCGCTCTTTCCCGCTCAGGGTCTTGCCGGTTTCCGCCTGCACCTCAATGGCGCCGAATTCATGCTGCCCCAGGCGGACGGGAATCACGGTGCGCGACCTGGATTGCACCAGGGACGACGCCACCGCCTTGCCGGAAGCGGGACGCTGGCCGGCTACCAGGTAAATTCCGATCCAGGCGTAGTGACGGCCATCAGACAAGATTCTGGCCACCTCGTCCAGAGGCGCGGAGGTCGGCTCAGGACGGCGCAGAAGAACCTGTTCAATCTGGGCTTGCAGCTCGCGGGCAGTACGGTAGGTTTTCACAGCGCCTTCCTGGACAGGATTTGGGCGGATCAAATGCAGTCTAACCGTGGGCCTGACGCCGGTCAACGGGCAAGTCGCTCAGTCGGCAGGCAAAGGCGCGGGGTGGGGCAAGGGTTCGCGCTGCGGGGTTCGCTCCGGCACGCTGACAGGCGGAGGAGTGAGCCAGGCACGGATCTGGGGCAGCGCCGCCTGGGCGGCCACTTCGCCGGCGCGAATCAATTCCGCGGCACGCTCAAAGCTGTCGTAGCCGAAGCCGGCCACCTCCGGTTCCATGACGGCGTCGGCTGCCGCCCGCCATAAACCGCTCATCTGCTCCTGGGCGATGGAAAAACACTGCGAAATCACTTCAAAGACGTGGCGCGGACCGCTGGCATCGCACCAGTGCGAGCGCAGGTACACGCCGATAACCTTGTTGGCGCCCATTTCATGCAGAGGCACGGTGGGCACGGTGTGGGCCAGCATGCCATCCACCAGCAGGCGGCCGTTGATCTGCACCGGCAGAAACATGCCCGGGTAAGCGCAACTAGCGCGTACCGGCTCGATGAGCTCGCCGGAGCGGAAAACCACGCCTTCGCCGCTGATGAAGTCGGTGGCCGTTACCGCCAGCGGTACGCGCAGCTCCTCGAAGGTGCGCACTTTCAGAACGCGCTTCAAAAAACCGACCATGCGCTCATTGCTGGCAAAACCGTAACGCGAGATGGTCCAGCGGGCAAAGTCGCGGAAGCGCACCTGGGCCGCCATTTCCGCCAGCTCCGCCGCCGACATGCCGGCGCAGTACGCGGCGCCGATGACCGCACCCACGCTGGTGCCGCCCACGCAGGCGAGGGGAATTTTTTCCTCTTCCAGAGCTTTGAGTACGCCGATGTGGGCCAGGCCGCGGGCAAAACCGCCACCCAAGGCCAAACCTATTTGGGGGACGGGAAGATGAGTGGGCGTGGATGGCGGAGGGGAAACACGGGCCAGTTCGCGCTTGAAGACCTGCAACGAACGCCGCAGCTTACCGAAAGTTCCCAAGTTCGACCCCAAATTCTGCCAGGCCCGGGACCGGCCCAACTGCTATATCACCTAGCAATTTCGATGCCAGTTGTCAGCAAAGCGCTGCATTTTAGCCTTGGCAGTACCTATAAACCCTGCAGGGCAGCCAGGGTTGCTGTGAATAAGCCCTCTGTTTCTGCTAACTTAGAGGAGTCATGTTGCGCGAGTTCTCGGCCGGTGGCGTTGTCCTACGCTGGCAGCAGGGGAAATGGTGGGTGGCGGCGATTGAGCCGCAGAGGGAAATCCCGGCTGACAAAAAACCACAATCCCGGCGCAAAGTTGCTTCCGTGCTGGCCTTGCCTAAAGGCCTGGTAGATGAAGGGGAAAAGCCGGAACAAACCGCGCTTCGCGAGGTGCGGGAAGAGACCGGAGTGGAAGCCGGGCTGGTCAGCAAGCTGGCCGACATCAAGTATTTTTACGTGCGCAGCTGGGGCGACCAACAGCGGGTGTTCAAAATCGTGAGTTTTTTCCTGCTGCTCTACCGCTCGGGGCGGATCGGGGAAATCAGCGAAGAGATGCGCGTGGAAGTGAAGCGCGCGCTGTGGCTGCCGCTGGAGGAAGCCGCGGAAAAACTCAGCTACAAGGGCGAGCGCGAGGTAGTGAAGAAGGCGCAGGAATATCTGCCGGCACATCCGGAACTGCAGGCCGGGCCTGGTGAACAGGCGAGGACGCGCGAGCGAAAATAAGTGTGCCATAATCGCGCAAGATTTTGAGGGTGGGATATGCGGGGGCTTCTTGGCATCGCCGCAGCCAGCAATCTCGGAGTAGCGGTTACGACCCTGGCGATCCGAGGATGGAACGCCGGCGGAGCGCATGCGGCGGCGCGCAATACGGCGCGCTTCTCGTGTCTCTGGTTCGTGGCGGCATTTGCGGCGCCCGGAGTGGCGCGCATGGTTCGCGGCTTGCCGGCGGGAGCGCGTCTGGTGCAGGCCTTCGTGGCGGCGCACCTGGTACATTTTGCAGTGGTAGCGGCGCTGATTGCGAGCTTCGAACGCGCGCACCTGGCGCAGCAGCCGGGCCAATCGGCTGCCGTCCTGCTCATCGGATTCTCGCTGGTCGTCGGCTTAGGAATAACGGCGATGCCACGAGCCTCGCACCTTTACACTGCCGTGCACCGTGGGATGCTATACGTGGTTTTTCTGATATTTTTTCTCGCCTTCGCCCACAATGCGGTTAAGCCGCTGCGGCTGCTGGCGGTTCTGCTGGCTGGCGCGCTGCTTTTGCGGCTGGCAGGGGCGGCGCAAAATTTGTGGAATCCCCAGAATGCCCGGTGAGTCAAATTCTTTAACTCCAAGCCCGGAAGGAAATGATTGTGAGAAAGCTGGCGGCGGTGTTCGCAGTCTGCGTGCTGAGCGGGGCGGCGAGGGCACAACTGCCCAGCGGCAACGTGTTTTTCGGCTACTCCTACGCGCATGCCACCGTGACGACTCCGGCGCTCCTGCCCGACCAGGGGGGCATTGTGAGCTCGGGCAGCAGCGGCCTGAATGGGTGGAACGCATCGGCGGAGCTGAAGTTTCTGCCGCTGATTGGCCTGGTGGCAGATTTCAGCGGCCATTACGGCTCGCAAACCGTGACCGCCGTGTGCGGTTTTGTCCCACCTCCGTGTCCCACAGTGCGGGAGCCCATGGACGTCACTGAGTACCATTTTCTGGTGGGCCCGCAGCTTTCCTTCTCGATCGGCCGGGTGCGGCCGTTTGCGCATGCCCTGTTTGGGGCGGGACACCTCAGCGAAAGCACCAAGGTGCAGCCTTTTTCCGCTTCCGATACCGCGTTCTCCTACGCGCTGGGCGGTGGAATTGATTACCGCCTGCTGGGCCCGTTGCGCTGGCGGGTGCAGGGAGATTTGCTGAACGACCGCTTTTTCGGCAATAGCCAAGACAACTTCCGTTTTTCCACCGGGCCGGTGCTCCATTTCTAATCACACAGATGTGTGATCCATGCACTTGCGGAAACGGTGGAGCCTGTGTTCTTAAAATGAAACTCATGCCAAAAATAAAACAAGATTTATCTTGACGGGCCGCGGGCAGGCAACTAGAGTTGTATCAACTTAATAGGGCGCGTGCCGTTGCCATCCTCACCCCACATCTAATACGGCACGCGCCTGACCTGTTTTTGGACTCTTTCTAACCACAACTCCTTTTCCGCCACAAAGGACACCAGGGAAAATCCGCAAAGCTCATTCATTTCTCCCAAGTCCTCAGCATCACGGCACAGATCTAGTCAGTCATCCGGCAAAATTGTCCCCCTCGATGTCAGCCACAGATGAGGTCACGGACGTAAGTCCGCCGGGAGTGGTAAAAAGGACGAGAGCTTCGAAGGGCGGTTGCAGCCGAGTTCGGACCGCCAGGTGAGCCATTATGGGAAAGAACATTCAGAAAGTTGCAGTTCTGGGCGCGGGGACGATGGGTTCCCGCATAGCGGCCCATCTGGCCAATGCCGGCGTCCCCTGCCTGTTGCTGGACATGGTGGCGCCAGGCAAGGAAAGGCGCAGCCACATTGCGGAAATGGGGCTGGAAGGAGCGCGTAAGTCCAAGCCTGCCGCTTTTTTCGAAGCCGGGCTGGCGGGGCTGATCTCTACCGGTAATTTCGAAGACGACCTGAACCGGTTGGCGGGCGTGGACTGGATCATCGAGGCGGTGCTGGAAGACCTGGAGATCAAGCGCTCCCTGCTGCGCAAGGTGGAAGCGGCGCGCCGCCCGGGGACGATCGTGACCACCAACACCAGCGGTCTTCCGGTGAGCAAAATCGCGGAGGGCTTCTCGGAGGATTTCCGGCGGCACTGGTTCGGCACCCACTTCTTCAATCCACCGCGCTACATGCGGCTGCTGGAAATTATTCCTACCGGGGAGACGGACCGGGCCGCGCTCGAGACCATCAGCCATTTCTGTGATGTGCGCCTGGGCAAAGGCATTGTGTTCGCCAAGGACACACCCAACTTCATTGCCAACCGCATCGGAACATTTTCCGCTCTGAACGTGATGCGCATCATGCAGGAAATGGACCTGACGATCGAGCAGGTGGACGCGCTGACGGGGCCGGCGGTGGGCTGGCCGAAGTCGGCAACCTTCCGCACCGCGGACCTGGTCGGATTGGACGTGCTGGCGCACGTGGTGAGCAACTTGAAGCAAAATGTGCGCGACGAACGCTCTGACCTGCAGGTGCCGCAATTTTTGCAGGTCATGCTGGAGCGGCGCTGGCTGGGCGATAAGAGCGGCGGCGGCTTCTACAAGAAGAGCGGCAAGGGCGAGAACGCCGAACGGCTGGCGCTGGACTGGCGCACGCTGGAGTACCGGCCACGGCAGAAGGCCGGCTTCCCTGCCCTGGAGATGGCGCGCAACGTGGAGGATACGGGGCAGCGGCTGCGCATGCTGCTGGGACTGGACGGCTCCGGGCCGCGCAAAGGCGATAAGGCGGCGGAATTTCTGTGGGCCGCGCTGGGCGACTTGTGGACCTACTCGGCTAACCGCATAGGGGAAATTTCCGATTCCATTGCCGACATAGACCGCGCCATGCGTCTGGGCTTCAACTGGGAACTCGGGCCATTCGAATTGTGGGATGCCGCCGGGGTGGAGCAGACGGTGGCGCAACTGAAGAAGCAGGGCCGTGCGGTGGCCGCCAATGCCGAGCGCCTGTTGGCTGCCGGCAAGAAGTCCTGGTATGGAGAGGACCGGGAAGCGCCCTCGGGACGCGATTACTTTGACATGGGCGCGGGCCATTACCGGCCGGAACCGGTGCCTGCCGGAGTGATCCTGCTGCCGCCACTCAAGAAGGCCTGCCACGTGGTAAGGAAGAACGCAGGGGCTTCGCTGGTGGATGTGGGCGAGGGAGTGGCGTGCATCGAATTCCACAGCAAGATGAACGCGCTGGGCGGCGACATCGTGCAGTTGATCACGCAGACGCTGGGGGTGCCGGGGCGGCCGGATTCGGGCGGGCTGGGCGCCAACTTCGACGCCTTCGTAATTACCAACGACGCGCAAAACTTCTCGGTAGGCGCCAACGTGATGCTGCTGCTGATGGCCATCCAGGACGACGACTGGGATGAGATTGACATGGCCATCCGCGGCTTCCAGGGCATGACCCAGGCCATCAAGTTTTCCCCAAAACCGGTGGTGGTGGCGCCGTTTGGGATGACGCTGGGCGGCGGCTGCGAAATTTCGTTGCACGCGCCGGTGCGCCATCCGCATGCGGAGTTATACATGGGGCTGGTGGAGGTGGGAGTGGGCCTGCTGCCTGGCGGAGGCGGCTGCAAAGAGATGACTTTGCGCGCCATTGACAGCGCCGCAGCCGTGAGGCCGGGCGGGCGCGGCGAATCGGTGGAGATGGTGGAGGCGATGAAGCGCGCCTTTGAGACCATCGCCATGGCCAGAGTATCCATGTCGGCGGAAGAGGCGCGCGGGCTGGGCTTCCTGAGCCAAGGCGACGAGGTCAGCATGAACCGCGAGCGCGTGCTGGCGGATGCCAAGCAGCGAGCGCGCGACCTGGCCCGGGCCGGCTACAAGCCTCCGGTGCCGCGCAGCGACATCCCTGCTCCCGGGGAAAGCATGCTTGCCACTTTAAAGCTGGGCGTACATCTAATGCGGCAGGGCGAGTACATCAGCGACCACGAGGTGAAGATCGGCACCAAGGTGGCGGAGGTCTTGTGCGGAGGAGCGGTTTCGCCCGGCACGCCGGTGAGTGAACAGTATCTGCTCGACCTGGAGCGGGAAGCGTTCAAGTCGCTGTGCGGCGAGCGCAAAACGCAGGAGAGGATCCAGTACACGCTGAAGACGGGGAAAACTTTAAGGAATTAACCACAGAGGACACGAAGGAAAAACCTAGATCATTTTGATCATTGTGCGTGAGCTTTGCGGTGCAAGGCCGTGACATACTGGTGATTCAAAGTGCTGACGCGGAGCGCCTTCGCTGCGCTCAGGATTTCGGCTGGCGGCTCAGATGCCGCCAAGGCGCCTCAACTTTGTGTCCTTTGTGGTGAAAGGGGTTGTTATGCGGGAAGTGGTGATTGCAAGTTCGGTACGCACGCCGGTGGGCAAGGCATTCAAAGGCACGCTGCGCAGCACGCGTCCGGATGAACTGGCAGCGGTGGCTATTACGGGAGCGCTGGAGCGGGTTCCGCAGGTTGACCGCAAGGAAATCGAGGATGTGATCCTGGGCTGCGCCATGCCGGAAGCGGAGCAGGGCATGAATGTGGCCCGCATTGCTTCGCTGCGGGCCGGACTGCCGGTAGAAGTTTCCGCCGTGACCATCAACCGCTTCTGCTCCTCCGGGCTGCAGGCCATTGCCATGGCGGCGGAGAGAATCATGGCGGGCGGAGCTGAGATAATTGTGGCCGGGGGGGTCGAATCCATGACCATGATTCCCATGGGCGGGCACAAGGTTTCGCCCAATCCCTGGCTGGTGGACCACTACCCTGACGCTTACCTTTCGATGGGCCTGACGACGGAGCGACTGGCCAAACGATTTGGCATCACCCGCGAGCAGGCTGACGAATTCTCCCTGCGCAGCCACAAAAACGCGGTTGCGGCCATCCAGGCAGGCAAGTTTGACGATGAAACCGTGGCCGTGCCGGTAAGCTTCACCACGCCCAACGGGGCCAAGCCCAAGCGGAGGGAAATCACGTTTAAGACCGACGAAGGCCCGCGCGCCGAGACTTCCCTGGAAGCGCTGGCGGCGCTCAAGCCGGCGTTTCACGCCAAGGGCACGGTGACGGCGGGGAATTCATCGCAGATGTCGGATGGCGCGGCGGCGGCGGTGGTCATGTCGGCGGAGCGGGCGCGTGCGCTGGGCATCAAGCCGCTGGCGCGCTACGTTTCCTTTGCCACCGCCGGCTACAAACCGGAGGAGATGGGAGTGGGCCCGGTATACGCCATTCCCAAGGCGCTGAAGATGGCGGGGCTGCAGCTCTCGCAGATTGACCTGATCGAACTGAACGAGGCGTTCGCGGCGCAATCGCTGGCGGTGATTAAAGAAGCGGGCCTGGACCTGGAGCGGGTGAACGTGAACGGCGGCGCGATCGCGCTGGGGCATCCGCTGGGCTGCACCGGAGCCAAGCTGACGGCGAGTATCATCCGCGAACTCAAGCGGCGCAACGGGCGCTACGGGCTGGTAACCATGTGCGTGGGCGGAGGCATGGGAGCGGCGGGCATCTTCGAAAATCTTTCTTAACCACAGGGGACAAAGCCTTCACCACAAAGGACACGAAGGCCACGAAGGCTACATATCTGTCACAGAGAAACCTTCGGATTTGTGGTTGAATTGAAATCCTGGAGAGAAGGAATTCAAAGAATCAAAACCTGTGTGTCGATGATCGCAAATTTAGGCAGGGCATAGGCAGAGTCCAGAGTCCTGCATGACTTGAACGCACGGGCACGAAGGTAGGAAGCGGTATGGCAACGACAGCGCTGAATGCACCAACTGCCAATGAGGTGAGTCACGACGTGATCACGGCTGCCATGAAGGTACACTCCGCATTGGGCCCCGGCTTACTGGAGAGCACTTATCAGGCTTGTCTGTTTCACGAGTTGGGAAAAATGGGAGTGCATGCGGAGGCGCAAGTCGGCCTTCCGGTGATTTATGACGGCATCAAACTCGACGTAGGCTATCGCATAGATTTACTGGTCGAGAATTTAGTTATCGTGGAGTTGAAGTCGGTTGATGCGATCGCCCCAATTCATGAAGCACAGCTGCTTTCGTACTTGAAGCTGAGCGGCAAATCTTTGGGCCTTTTGATCAACTTCAATGTCACCCGTTTGAAGGACGGAATCAGGCGGCGAGTATGCGGTTCGGTCTGGCGTTAACATCCTTTGTGTCTTCCTTCGTGTCCTTTGTGGTGAAAAAAGGGGAGTAGAAAAAAGGGGAGTTTATGGCGACGACAACGGCGATACCAAAAACGAAAATTCCCGGCGGCAGCTTTCTGTTGGAAGACCGGCCTACGAGCGAGGTCTTCACCCCGGAAGACTTCAACGAGCAGCACCAACTGATTGCGCAGACGGCGGACGACTTCGCGAATAACGAGGTGCTGCCCGTAGCCGACCGGATGGAACACAAGGACTGGGGCCTCACCCGCGAACTACTGAAGAAGACGGCTGACCTGGGGCTGACGTCGGTGGACATCCCCGAAGAATACGGCGGAGCCGAGATGGACAAGGTGAGCTCCTGCATTCTGGCCGACCACATGGCCAAGTACGCGGGCTTTGCCGTGAGCTGGGGCGGGCACACGGGAATCGGGACGCTGCCCATCGTGTTCTTCGGCACTGAGGCGCAAAAGAAGAAATACCTGCCCAAACTGGCGACCGGGGAGATGATCGGCGCCTACGCGCTTTCGGAGGCGTCGGCTGGGTCGGACGCGCTGAACTGCCGCGCCCGGGCGCAACTGGCGGCGGGCGGCAAGCACTATGTGCTGAATGGCGAAAAGATGTGGATCACCAACGCGGGCTTCGCCGACCTGTTCACGGTGTTCGCCAAAGTGGACGGCGAGAAGTTCACCGCTTTCCTGGTGGAGCGCAACTTTCCCGGATTCGCCATCGGCGGGGAAGAGCACAAGATGGGCATTCGCGGCTCCTCCACCTGCCCTCTGATCCTGAATGACTGCCAGGTGCCGGTGGAGAACGTGCTGGGCGAAATCGGCAAGGGCCACGTGATCGCGTTCAATATCCTGAACATCGGGCGCTACAAGCTGGGCGCCATGTGCGTGGGCGGGGCGCGCACCTCGCTGGACTACGCCATCGGCTACGCCAAGCAGCGCAAGGCCTTCGGCAAATCCATCGCCGAGTTTGGGCTCATTCAGGAAAAACTGGCCGACATGGCCACGGAGATTTTTGTGGGTGAGTCCATGGTTTACCGCACCGTGGGCATGATGGATGTGGCCCTGGGTGAGGTGGACAAGGCGGGCACAAACGCGCTGGGAGAGGTCCGCAAAGCCATCGAGGAGTATGCGGTCGAGTGCTCGGTGCTGAAGGTGTGGGGCTCGGAGATGCTGGACCACGTGGTGGACGAGGTGGTGCAGATTTACGGCGGATACGGTTTTGTGGAGGAGTATCCGGCGGAACGCGCCTACCGCGACGCGCGCGTAAACCGGATTTTTGAGGGCACCAACGAAATCAACCGGCTGATTATTACCGGCTGGCTGCTGAAGCGGGCCATGACGGGGCAGTTGCCCCTGCTGCCAGCCATCAAAAAGCTAATGGACGAGGTGCTGGCCGGGCCCAGCCTGGGCGACGGCCTGGAAGGGCCGCTGGCGGCCGAACGCACGCTGGTGGGCAACGCCAAGAAGCTGGCCCTGTTCGCGGCGGGCGCGGCTTCGCAAAAGTATATGCAGGCGCTGGTGGACCAGCAGGAAATCATGGGCGCGCTGGCCGACATGATCATGGAGGTGTACGCCATGGAATCGGCGGTATTGCGGGCGCAGAAGACGCTGGAGCGCAAGGGGGAGAGGGCAGCGGCTCTGGCCGTGGCCATGGCGCAGGTGTACCTGGCGAATGGCATGGAGAAGATTGAGTCGGCGGGGCGCAAGGTGATCGCCGCCATCGCTGAGGGCGACATGCTGCGCACGCAGATGGCGATTCTACGGCGCCTGGGAAAGCATGAGCCGGTGAATACGGTGGCGCTGCGGCGGCAGATCGCTGCCCGGGTGATCGAGGCGGGAAAATACGTAACGGCGTAAGCCAGCTCTCGGTGTGGAGACGCAACAAGTTGCGCCTGTATCGGCATGTGAGTTGTGCGCGAGCAAGAGTTAGCCGGGTAGATACGTTGCTCGCAACATCTTTACTTTGCTGCTCTAACATAACATTCCTCTCCATCTCGCGCCCGGGGCCGATTGCAAAGGAAGTTCGCTATCGCAGATAATGGCGCCGCACTCAAAAGGAGCGACACATGAGGAAAACACTGATTGCGGTTGGGGCTGGCATGGTGGTCGTAGTGGTGGGCATCGTAGTATGGGCGCAGCAGGACAAGAGCAAGCGTCCCAGCCCGCCGGCCAGCGCCAAATGCCAGTTCGCCGATGGCAAAGGCATCAACGTGGACTACAGCAGCCCGCGCGTGAAGGGCCGCAAGATTTATGGTGGTCTGGTGCCCTATGGCCAGGAATGGCGCACGGGGGCCAACGAAGCGACCACATTTGACAGCACCGCAAATGTAGAAATTGCGGGCACCACCATTCCTGCCGGCCATTACACCCTGTTTACCGTGCCGGCGGAAGGAACCTGGAAGCTGGTGATCAGCAAGAAGACTGGCGAGTGGGGCATCCCCTATCCTGGAAAGCAGTTCGACCTGGCGCGGATGGACATGAAAACTCAGGCGCTGCCTTCCAACGTGGAAAACTTCAGCATCAGCTTTCAGAAGGCGGACCCGAAATCCTGCGTAATGAACGTGGACTGGGAAAAGACGCGTGCGTACGTGGATATTGCGGAAAAGAAATAATTCTTAACCACAGAGGACACAGAAGAACTTATTTGTGGGGCACCAGAAGCTCCACTGCGGCTCTTTTACGCCGCTTCGGTTGCCAAATCCCGGCGCTTGCGACAGGCAATTCGGCCCTGCAATCTCCGCACCACCTCACTGAGCTATAACACGAGAGTTGTTTCGCTTCAGATTCCTCTGTGTACCCGGTGTCCTCTGTGGTTGATTAAGTGCCAGGTTTCCAGCGCAGGACAGGCTTGCGGGCGGCGGCCACCTCATCCAGGCGGGAAACGCGCGTGCTGTGCGGGGCTTCCAGCACCACGTCGGGCGCCTTCTCGCATTCCTCGGCGATGGACTTCATGGCATCCACAAACAGGTCCAACTCTTCCTTGGATTCGCTCTCCGTGGGCTCAATCATCATGGCGCCGGGCACAATCAGGGGAAACGAAACCGTGTAGGGATGGAAGCCATAGTCAATAAGGCGCTTGGCTAAATCGCCGGTGCGCACGCCCTTTTTTGCCTGCAGGCGGTCGCTGAACACCACTTCGTGCATGGTGGGAGTTTTGTAAGGCAGGTCGTAAACGCCTTCCAGCCCCTTACGGATGTAATTGGCATTGAGCACCGCGTCTTCCGTGGTCTGGCGCAGGCCGTCAGGGCCGTTGGCCATGATATAAGCCAAGGCGCGGATGTGCATGCCAAAGTTGCCGTAGAAGGCGCGCACCCGGCCGATGGAGTCCTTGCGGTTGTAGTCGAAACCCAGTGTCCCATCCGCCTTGGTCACGATGACGGGCACGGGCAGGAAGGGCTCAAGAAAATTCTTGCAGGCCACGGGCCCGGAGCCGGGGCCGCCACCGCCGTGGGGCGTGGAAAAAGTCTTGTGCAGGTTGAGGTGCATCACGTCCACGCCGAAATCGCCGGGGCGCACCTTGCCCACCAGGGCGTTCATATTGGCGCCGTCCATGTAGAGCAGGCCACCCTTGCCGTGCAGGATATCGGCAATTTTGTGAATCTCCTGCTCAAACACACCCAGGGTGTTGGGATTGGTGAGCATGAGGGCGGCAACATCTTCGTTCATCTGCGCCGCCAGCGACGCCACATCCACCATGCCGGCGGAATTGGACTTGAGATTCTCCACCGCATAACCGGCCATGGCGGCGGTGGCGGGATTGGTGCCGTGGGCGGAGTCGGGGATAAGAATTTTCTTGCGCGGATTCCCCTGCTTCTGCAGGTAAGCGCGTACCAGCAGGATACCGGTAAGTTCGCCGTGAGCTCCGGCTGCAGGTTGCAGGGTGATGGACTGCATGCCGGTGATTTCCAGCAGGCAATCGGTGAGCGTCTTGAGGATGCGCAAGGCGCCCTGGGAAATGCGCTCGGGCTGGTAGGGATGGCCGTTGGCCAGGCCTTCGAAGCGCGACACCGCCTCGTTCACCCGCGGGTTGTACTTCATAGTGCAGGAGCCCAGCGGGTACATGCCCAGGTCAATGGCATAATTCCAGGTGGAAAGGCGAGTGAAGTGGCGGATGATTTCGATTTCGCTGACCTCGGGCATGTGGCCCAGATCGGCGCGCTCGGCATCGCCCAGCAGTTCGGCAGTATCCACTTCCGGAACGTCCAGCGGAGGCAGCTTCCAGGCGCCCTTGCCGGGCGAAGACTTCTCAAAGATCAGGCCTTCGTTCTGGTTGACGTGGCGGGTGGCTTTCCTGACCTGGCTCACCGCACCACCTCCGGTTCCGGTTCAGGGCGGCGTTTGCCCGCCGTTTGCGCCCGCGCCAGCGCGGCGGCCACGGCATCCATGGAAGCTCGGGTGGTGGTCTCGGTACAACACCACAGGGCGGCATTGCCCAGCTCGGGATAAAACTTCTTCAGCGGGAAGCCGCCGACGATGTTCTCCTCCAGCAGGCGGCTGTTGATAACGTACGGATCTTCCGCGGTCTGCAGGACAAACTCGTTGAACAGAGGCGCGCCGCCGAAGAGGACGCGGCCATGACGGCCAAAATGCTGCCGTGCGTAGGCGGTCTTAGCGAGATTCTGCGTGGCCAGTTCCCTCAGCCCTTCGCGGCCGTACACAGTCATGAACACGTTGGCCATTAGCGCGATCAGCGCCTGGTTGGTGCAGATGTTGGAGGTGGCCTTCTCACGGCGGATATGCTGCTCGCGCGTAGCCAGGGTGAGCACGTAACCGCGCTTGCCGTGCTTGTCGCGGGTTTCGCCCACCAGGCGTCCGGGCATCTGGCGCACGTATTTTTCGCGGGTGGCAATTACCCCGGCATAGGGACCGCCAAAACCCAGAGGGACGCCGAAGGACTGCGCCTCCAGGGCAACGATGTCGGCTTCAGCCGGAGGCTTCACGATGCCCAGCGAAACCGCTTCCGCGATGGCCACCACCAGCAGCGCGCCTTTGCTGCGAGCGAGATCGGCAAGGGCGGGGATGTCCTCAATGGTTCCGAAGAAATTGGGGGACTGCACGACAATGCAGGCGCAGTCGTCGCCCAAGGTCTTCTCCAGTTCCGCCGCCTTGACCCGGCCGTCGTCACCGAAGCCGACCGTAGTCAGGGGCATGTCCTGATGCTGGCCGTAGGTGGCCAGCACCTCGCGGTATTCGGGGTGTACGCTGCGGGCAAGGACCACGCGGCGGCGGCCACTGACACGCATGGCCATCATGGCGGCCTCTGCGGCGGCGGTGGAACCGTCGTACATGGAGGCGTTGGCCACGTCCATGCCGGTAAGCTCGCAGATCATGGTCTGGAATTCGAAAATGGACTGCAGCGTGCCCTGGGAAATTTCCGCCTGGTAAGGCGTATAGGCGGTAAGAAACTCGCCGCGCGAGATGATCGTGTCAATCACGACCGGGCGATAGTGGTGGTAGGCGCCGGCGCCGAGAAAACTGGGCAGCCCCTTGCCGTTCTCGCGCGAGCACTTCTGGAACCACTCCAGGATTTCCGGTTCCGACATCTGCCGCGGCAGGCGCAGCTCGCGGTTCAGACGGTATTCGGCGGGAATAGGAGCGAACAGGCCGTCAATGGAGCGCGCCCCGAGAGCGTGCAGCATGGCCTCGCGGTCCGCCGGCGATTTAGGAAGATAGCGCATGAGTTAATTGTGTAATTGAGTAATTTGGTAATTGCGTAATTGAACCCCGCCGTGCGAGCGCAGAAGCGCAGGGGGATCAGGTTTTACAAATTACACAATTACCCGATTACTAAATTCTAATGCGTTTCTTCGGCCACGAACTTCTCGTAGTCGTCGGCCGAAAGCAACGCGTTCAATTCCTTGGGGTCTTTCAATTTCAGCTTGAGCATCCAGGAGCCGTGGGCGTCGGAGTTGATCTTCTCCGGGGCGGTGGCCAGGTCCTGGTTGACTTCGGTGACGGTGCCGGAGGCGGGCGCATAAAGATCGGACACCGCCTTGACCGACTCGACGGTTCCGAAAGTCTTGCCGGCACTCAGCTCGGCGCCGACCTTCGGCAGTTCGACAAAGACAATGTCGCCCAGCGATTCCTGAGCGTAGTTGGTGATGCCCACGGTGGCGGTGCCGCCATCCGGCTTTATCCACTCGTGCTCTTTGGTGTATTTGAAATCCTTGGGATAGGCCATGCGTTCGTTCGTTCCCCTTCGTGTCCTTTGTGGTTAAGCTTTCGCTTTGGGGCGCTTGTAAAAGGGCGTCGGCACCACTTTGGCGCCCACTCTCTGCCCGCGAATCTCCACCTTCAATGGCGTGTCCAGATCCGCCAAGCCGGGCGGCACATACGCCAGAGCTATGTTCCTTTTCAAGAACGGAGCATAGGAGCCGCTGGTCACGTAACCGGCTTCCCTGCCCGCCTGATCCAGAACTTTATAGCCATCGCGGCCGATGCCGCGCTCCACCATCTCCAGGCCAACCAGGGTGCGCTTCACGCCCTGAGCCCGGGCACGCTCCAGCGCCGCGCGGCCTACGAAGTCGCCCTTCTCCATCTTACAGAATCGGTCCAGCCCTGCCTCCCAAACATTGATGGTGTCGGAAATTTCATGTCCGTAAAGGGGAAGACGGCCTTCCAGGCGCAGGGTGTTGCGAGCACCCAGGCCGCAGGGGAGCGCTTTGAACTCTTTGCCGGCCTCAAGAACTTCGTTCCAAACGCGGGCGCTGGTGGGCTCGTCAGCGGGCACGTAAATTTCAAAGCCGTCTTCGGCGGTGTAGCCGGTGCGGGCAATGAGAATGTTCTTCAAGCCGCACACCGCGCCATGAGTGAACCAGTAGAACTTAACCGCCGACAAGTCAGCGTCGGTGAGCTTTTGCAGCAGTTCCTGGCCTTTCGGCCCCTGGATGGCGATCTGGGTGAAGTCATCGCTCAAATTTTCGGCGGTGCAATTGAAGCCGCGAACGTTGTCGCGCACCCAGTTGAAGTCCTTTTCGCGGGTACCGGCATTGATGACCAGCAGGAATTCGCGCTCCCCCAGGCGGTGCACGATGACGTCGTCCACGAAGGTGCCCTGAGGATAGAGCAGGGCGGAGTACTGAGCCTGCCCAATGGCCAGCCGCGAGGCATCGTTCATAGTGATGTGCTGGGTCGCTTCCAGCGCCTGCGGGCCGGCAATGCGGATATCACCCATGTGGCTGACGTCAAAAATACCGACGCGAGTACGCACAGCCACGTGTTCGGCAATCAGGCCACCGGTGGCCGGGTACTCGACCGGCATGTCCCAGCCGTTGAATTCCACCATCTTGGCGCCCATGCGGCGATGCACGGCGTTGAGGGCGGTCTTGCGCACGGCGGGAGTGGTTTCGACGCTGGAGGACAAAGCCGGACTTCCTCGCTGATCTGCCTGGAAACAGGTGGAACTTGTTACGGTAACATGCGGATTTTCCGCGGGTCAAACCCAATGAAAACCGCAGAGAACGCCAAGGACGCTGAGAATTTTGGAGAGATGGCTTGCGCGCCGGCGTTGCCTACTTCTTCCGCACGGCGATGCCCAAGTCCTTCAATTGCGCCTCGCTGACCGGGGTGGGCGCGTCCACCATCAGGTCCACGGCCTTGGCGGTTTTGGGAAAAGGAATCACCTCGCGCAAGCTGTCGGCGCCGGCAAGGATCATGACAATGCGGTCGAGGCCGAGCGCGATGCCGCCGTGGGGCGGAGTGCCGTACTCCAGTGCCTCCAGAAAAAATCCGAAGCGGGCCTTGGCTTCTTCGTCGCTCATACCCAGGGCATGGAAAATTTTCTTCTGAATATCCTGGCGATGGATACGGATCGAGCCTGAGCCCAGTTCGGTGCCGTTGAGCACCACGTCGTAAGCCAGGGCGCGCACCGCCGCCGGGTCGGACTCCAGCTTGTCCATGTCTTTTTCGTGCGGCGAAGTGAACGGGTGGTGCGCCGCCGCCCAGCGCTTGCCTTCCTCGTCCCACTCGAACATGGGGAAGTCCGTAACCCAGAGGAAGCGGAAGTCGCCGCGCTGAAAGGCGCCGTGGCGCTCGGCATACTTCTGAGCCAGAGCCACCCGCAGGGCGCCGGCGGCGGTGTAGACAGCGGCATCGTGCTGCTTGACCTCGGGACCAACGATGCTCTCCGAAGGATGCTCGCCGGGATGACCGTTTCCCGCCACCAGCACCAGCAGGTCATCGGCCTGAGCGCCGCTCAGTTCGCGCACTTTGGACATGGCTTCGGGGAAGGATTTCTCCAGGCGCTTGGCGTCTTCAAACAGCTTGGCGTTCTTGCGCTCACCGAAGAGCGGCTTGATGTCGTCGCGTTCCTTGCGCGAAAGCTCGCCCACCTTGGGAATGCGGATGGCCACCACGGGCAGGCGCGAATCCACGTTCAAGGTTTTCAGGTGTTCCGGCGCGAAGGCCTGGCGCACATCGGTCATGGCGGGCAGGCGCAGGTCGGGCTTATCCGAGCCGTACTGGCGAATGGCCTGGTCGTAGGTCATGCGCGGGAACGGGGTTTCGATTTCTTTCCCGGCGGCGCGGAAGGCGGCGGTCAGAAACCCCTCCACCACCTCGAAAACGCGATCCGGCTGGGGAAATGTCATTTCCAAATCAATTTGCGTGAACTCGGGCTGGCGATCGGCGCGCAGGTCCTCATCGCGGAAGCAGCGCACGATCTGAAAGTATTTGTCGAAGCCGGAGATCATCAGAATCTGCTTGAAGAGCTGCGGCGATTGCGGCAGGGCGTAGAACGACCCGGGATAGACGCGGCTGGGCACCAGGTAGTCACGCGCGCCTTCGGGAGTGGAGCGGGTCATGAACGGCGTTTCAATTTCGAAAAATCCTTTCCCCGCCAGATATTGGCGGATAGCCATACCCACTTTGTGCCGCATTTCGATATTGAACTGCATCTTCTCGCGGCGCAGGTCAAGGTACCGATACTTGAGGCGTACTTCCTCGTTGGGCAGCACCGGCTCGCCGGGCAGGAAGGGCGGCGTCTTGGAAACGTTCAAGATGCGCAGCTCTTCCGCCACCAGTTCCACCTCGCCGGTTGCGATGTTCCTGTTGACCAGATTGGGGTCGCGCTTCTTCACCGAGCCGGTGACGGCAATGACGTACTCAGAGCCAAGATGCGTGGCTTTCTGGTGCAGGGCGGGGTTGAATTCCTTGTTGAACACCGCCTGGGTCACACCGGTGCGGTCGCGCACGTCCACGAAGATGAGGTTGCCGTGGTCGCGAACACGATTCACCCATCCCATGAGCACGGCGCGTTGGCCGGAATCGGCCGGGCGCAGCGCCCCGCAGGTATGGGTGCGCCGCAGATCGCCTAGAAAGTCGAGCAAGATTTGGTTCGCCTTATGTTGGAAGATGCCGCGTGAGCGGAAGGGTAATTATAAACGGACGACCGTGAAAGCCGGGGAGGCGTCAAGGGTTTGGGAGTTCAGGGTTCAAGTTTCAACCGACAGGATGAAACCCGAAAACTTTGAAAACCTGAAACTGTTTTATTGCGCCGCCGTAGCCTGCTGGAATTTCAATAGCCACTTCCCACCCTGATTCACCCACACCGAACTGACGTGCTGGTAGCGGGGAGCGCGCTCGTCGCCGATGCTCATCTGCACGATGGCATCGTAGGTCACCACCGCGGCGCTGTCGTTGAGCGAGATCACTCTGGCGTCGTACATGGAATAGTTCTGCAGATCAACGACGTTCAGCCCTTCCATCATTTCGTCTTTGGTGTAGACCTTGGCGTCCGCCGCGACCTCTATGAAATCGTCGGTGGTGATGTTCTTGAAAAAATCCACATCTTTGCGTTTCTCGGCTTCGGGCAGAGACTTCTCCCTGGCGAGCAGGAGGTCGGTTAAGGAGGCGGTCGCCGAGGTTGCAGAACTTGACGCCGACTCGGCAGGCTTGTTGGCGGCAGCTTTGGGCTTGTCATGGCGCGCGGCCAGAGAGGCTGCAATTGCCAAGCTAAACAGGAAGACGCCAAGGAAGGACCTGTTCACGGGCACCTCCGCCAGCCCGTTGCCGGACCAGCTTACTTCTGTTCGCCTGATTTTATCCTGCCCGCCAGTTCAGAACGAGGGACAGATTGCTGCTGCCCGCTGGCCAGGTGCTTGAGGGCGAAGATGCCGCTCTGCGCCTCGTTTTCGCCTACGATGAGGGCGAAGCGGGCGCCAAGTTTGCTGGCGGTTTCCAGCGATTTCTTGAGGCGAAAAGATTCGTCGCCCAAATCCACGACGATGCCCGCCTGGCGCAGTTCGCGAGCTAACCGCGCCGCTTCGCGGTTCATGCCCTCGCCGAGCGGCGCAATGTACACGTCGGCGGGCTTGGCCATGGAACCGGCCACTTCCTGCAGCGCCAGCACCACCCGGTCCTCGCCCATGGCAAATCCGATACCCGGCGCCTGTGGCCCGCCCAGCGACTCGGAGAGCCCGTCGTAGCGTCCGCCGCCCAGAATGGCGTTCTGCGCCCCCAGCGCGCCGTGGGTGAACTCGAAGGCGGTGCGGGAGTAGTAATCCAGGCCGCGCACCAGGCGGTCATTGAGCACGAAAGGAACGCCCACGGATTTCAAGGTTTCCTGCACGGCGCTGAAGTGCGCGCGGCAGGGCTCGTCCAGATACTGGCTGATGCGCGGCAGCTTCTCGATGATGGGCTGGTCCTCGGGCACTTTGCAGTCGAAGACGCGAAGCGGGTTGGTCAAGGCACGGCGCTGGCAGTCGGCGCACATGCGCGCTTTCACCGGGTCGAGCGCCTGGCGCAAGGCTTCGTTGTAAGCCGCGCGGTCATTGGCGCAGCCCACCGAATTCAGCTCCAGCGTCCAGTTTTTAATGCCAAGCCGGTCGAGAAGAGTGGCCAGCATTTCCAGAACTTCGGCGTCACGCAGCGGCGATTCGCTGCCCGCGGCAGGTGGCCCGATTGACTCCGCTCCAATCTGGTAGAACTGGCGGTAGCGGCCCTTCTGCGGGCGCTCACGGCGGAACTGCGGGCCGATGTAGTAAAGCTTCTGCACTCCCGGCCGCTCCCACAGCTTGTGCTCGATGTAAGCGCGCACCACCCCGGCGGTGTTTTCCGGGCGCAGGGTGAGCGACTGGCCCTTCTCGCTGGTCGCCCGGCCGCGGTCCTCCCAGGTGTACATCTCTTTGGAGACTATGTCGGTTTCTTCGCCCACGGAGCGGGCAAAAAGCTGCGTCTCCTCGAAGATGGGTGTGCGGATCTCCTGAAAGTTGTAAACGCGGAACACCTCGCGGGCGGTGCTCTCCACAAAGTTCCACAGCGCCGTCTCCGGCGGCAGCAGGTCGCGGGTTCCACGGACGGACTTGATCATAAGAAAGCTGACTAGCTATCCGGCTGACTGGCTGACTGGCCTCAGCAATTAGCCGTTAGCAATTAGCACTTAGCCAGCGCTGACTCGCTTCAGTGGCTAAATGCCAAGTGATAACTGCTAAGCGCGCCTTTCCTTCAAATACTCCTCTTTGTATCCCAGGTAATTCCGCGCATAGCGCAGAATCAGCTCCTGGCTGTCTTTGTCGTCAACCTTCTTGCGGAACTTGCCGGGCGAGCCCATCCACAGTGAATAGGGCTCAACCACGGTGCGCTCCGGAATCAGCGTGCCGGCCGCGATGATGGACCCGGCGCCAATGCGGGCGCCGTTCAGAATGATGCAGCCCATGCCGATCAGGCAGCGGTCCTCGATGACGCAGCCATGCAGGGTAACCGAATGGCCCACCGTCACCCAGTCTCCCAGGATGACCGGGTACTGCCCCAGCATGCCGTGCAGCACGCTGCAGTCCTGAATATTGGAGTTGGCGCCCACGCGGATGGAGTGCACATCGCCGCGCAGCACCGTATTCATCCACACGCTGGCGTGCTCGCCCAGCGCCACATCGCCGATGAGTTGCGCCGACTCATCCACAAATGCTGTGGCCGGCACCTGCGGCGTCTTCCCCTTGTAGGAACGGATCATCTCTCGAAAGAAATTGAGCGTAACACGGCGGGCGCGGAGGCTGCCAGCTGGGTGCAGGCAGTTTGCGACTCTCATCCCGAGCGCGGGCGAAAGCCCGAGCCGAGGGACCCCCTGCGAAGGTGGCAGCGTCGCCACTGCAGCAGGGAGTTTTCACAAATGGAGTCAATACCTTGAATCGGTTGAAACTCCCTCCGGCCGCCAGGTAGCTCCGACAGGGCAGCGGTGTTTCGACTCGGGCATGCGCCCTCGCTCAACATGACAGCATTTCGATATGCAGCTCTACTCGATATGCAGCCCTACTCTGAGGTGAAGTAGTCCACCGTCACCGGGTTTTCGAACAGGGAGTAGTCGCGGGTGACCACGGTGATGCCGCTGTCGGTGACAAAGTAGCGCTGGCGGTCGGCCTCGGTGTCATAGCCCACCACTGTGCCTTCGGGAATGTGCACATCGCGGTCGATGATGGCGCGGCGGATGCGGCAGTGGCGTCCGACATTTACGTGCGAAAACAGAATGCTGGAATCCACCTCGCTGTAAGAATTCACGCGCACGTCGGGGGAAAGCACGCTGCTGCGCACCACGCCCCCGGAAACGATGCAGCCGTTGGAGACGATGGAATCCATGGCAATGCCCATACGGCCGGGCTCGGCAAACACGAACTTGGCGGGCGGATACTGCCGCTGGTGGGTGCGGATAGGCCAGTGCTCGTCATACAGGTTGAATACCGGCGAGACTGATACCACGTCCATGTTGGCCTCGTAATATGCCTCCAGCGTGCCTACATCCCGCCAGTACAGGGCCTCCTTCTGGTTCTCGTCCACAAAGTTGAAGGAATAAATCTTGTAGTCGTCCACCATCTTGGGCAGGATATTGTGCCCGAAATCGTGGGAGGAGTTGGGATCCTCCGCATCTTTGAGCAGCACCGGAATGAGCACGTCGGTGTTGAACAGGTAAATTCCCATGGAACCCGAGACCATGCGCGGGTTGTAGGGCGAGCGGATGTCGGTATGCTGCGGCTTTTCCTGAAAACCAACAATGCGCCCTTCGCGGTCCACATCCACCACTCCAAAGCGGTAGGTTTCGCTGGGGTCAATCAGGATCGTGGCCAGGGTGACATCGGCGCCGGAGTCGCGGTGCTGCCTCAGCATCAGCCCGTAATTCATTTTGTAGATGTGGTCGCCGGAAAGAATCAGGACATGCCGCGGCTGCTCCGACCCAATGGAATAGATGTTCTGATAAACCGCGTCCGCGGTTCCCATGTACCAGTTTTCGCTCACCCGCTTCATGGGCGGCAGAATTTCGATGAACTCGCCCATCTCCCGCGCCAGGATGTTCCAGCCTTCGCGGATGTGGCGGTTCAGCGATAAGGCCTTGTACTGGGTGAGAATGTAGACCCGCCGCAGGTCGGAGTTGACGCAGTTGGAGAGGGTGACGTCAATGATGCGGTAGATGCCGCCGAAGGTGACTGCCGGCTTGGCACGATCACGCGTCAGAGGATAAAGGCGCTCTCCCGCTCCGCCGGCCAACAGCACTCCCAGGGTATCCTTCATAGCGGCTCCACAGGACTGCGCTCAGCGGCGGCAGACCGCCGCCGGGCAAACCTTAGATGCTAGCACAACCAGCGGTACAGATAGGGGAAGCGGCTTACACCGCGCTAGGCGGCATCGTCGGCGCTGATCTTCAGCGACTTGAGGAATTTCATGTCCTGCGAATTGAGCTTGAACTCGGGGACCCGGGTGCGGGCGGTGATAGTGGGCCGGCGGCGCGAAGGCTTCTCGTCCTGCTTGTTGAATCCAATGGTGGCTTCCAGGACCAGGAAGATATCGTATCCCCCAGCCTTAATCCTGGAGATAACGTCGGCGATTTGCTCCGATTCGGTGAGCGACTCGCTGATGGCATCGCCCAGTTCCTTGATCAATTTCTTAAGTTGTTGGTCCACACTACCCCCGGCTGCGCTCCGTCTCACCCTGCCACCCGGATCGCCCCACTTCATTCGATGCCGGAGATGGGCTTTGAGTTTCGCTCCTGAGGCAGAACCTTGCCCTCAGGGGCTGATAAAATGCCTCTGTGGGACAAGTGGCGGGGATTTCCACAGCGCGCAAGATAGGCTTAGTGGCTCGAGTAGCCACTCGGGTGGCGGCCCGCCAGGCTGGCCGGAGCCGTCGCGTTTCCGCCCTTACGCGGGCCGGGCGTGTCACGTTCTCCCATTTCAGGCGAGTGCTGCGCCTGCTTTGGCTGCAGGTGACGGGCTTCTTTTTTCTCGCCCTCGCGCTTCTGGGCGGCGGGGCCCTGGTGGATGAATATCCCAAATACCAGGCCGGCAAGGTCAGCGGCGCCCGCCTGGTGCTGGCGGCGCTTTTTATGCTCCTGTTCTTCTACTTTGGAGTAAGCTCCTTCTGGCGCGTGCGCAACAAATCCTGAGCGGGAAGTGACATGGCCGAGAATGTGAAGTCCGGCTCCGGACTGCAGCAGGAAACGAACGGAGAGCCGCTTCCCGCCACCTCCCCTTCCTTACCTCACCATCAGGAAACTTCCTCTCACATCAGCGTGCATCCGCTTTATACTCCGGCGGACCTGGCCGGTTTCGACCAGGAGCACGACGTCGGCTACCCGGGCCAGTATCCCTTTACCCGTGGGGTGCAGCCCACCATGTACCGCGGCCGGCTCTGGACCATGCGCCAGTACGCCGGCATGGGCGACGCTGAGCAATCCAACCAGCGCTACAAGTACCTGCTCGCCCACGGCACTACTGGGCTTTCTGTAGCCTTTGACCTGCCCACGCAGATCGGCTTGGATTCCGATCACCCCCTGGCCTCGGGCGAAGTGGGCAAAGTGGGCGTGTCCATTGATTCCATCGAGGACATGGAGCGGCTCTTCCAGGATATTGACCTGGGCAAGATTTCCACCTCCATGACCATCAACGCCACCGCTTCCATCCTGCTGGCGTTGTACGTCGCAGTGGCCAAGCGGCATGGCGTGGACCCGCGGAAGCTCTCGGGCACGGTGCAGAACGATATTCTCAAGGAATACATCGCCCGCGGAACTTATATTTACCCGCCGCAGCAGGCCATGCGCATCGTGACCGACCTGTTCGCCTTCTGCAACCAGCAGGTGCCGGAGTGGAACACAATTTCTATTTCCGGCTACCACATGCGGGAAGCGGGCTCAACCGCCGTGCAGGAAGTGGCCTTCACACTGGCCAACGGCATCACCTATGTGCAGGCAGCCCTGAACGCCGGGCTCGAGGTGGACCACTTCGCTCCCCGTCTTTCGTTTTTCTTTGCCTGCCACAACAACTTTCTGGAAGAAGTGGCCAAGTTCCGGGCTGCGCGCCGCATTTGGGCGCGCATCATGCGCGAGCGCTTCCATGCCGCGAATCCGCGCTCCTGGATGCTGCGCTTTCATACCCAAACCGCCGGCTCCACCCTGACGGCGCAGCAACCGGAGAACAACATTGTGCGCACCGCGCTGCAGGCGCTGGCAGCGGTGCTGGGCGGCACCCAGTCTCTGCACACCAATTCCTTCGACGAGGCCCTCGCCCTGCCCACTGAAGAAGCCGCGCGGATTGCCTTGCGTACCCAGCAGATTGTTGCCTATGAATCCGGCGTGCCCCAGACCATAGATCCGGTTGCCGGCTCCTACTACCTGGAGTCATTGACCAATGAGATTGAAAGCCGCGCCAAGGCTTACTTGGAGAAGATTGACGCCCTGGGCGGCATGCTGCGGGCCATCGAGCGCGGCTACGTACAGCAGGAAATTCAGAACGCCGCCTATGAATTTCAGCAGGCGGTGGACCGCCTGGAGGCGGTGGTAGTGGGCGTGAACCGCTTTACCAGCGAGGAAGAGCACACCGTGCCCATCTTTCACGTGGATGAAAATCTGGAACGCAAGCAGGTGGAACGGGTGCGGGCCTTGCGGGCGCGCCGTGACCGCGAGCCCTGGCAGGGGGCTCTGCGCGGGGTGGAAGAGGCAGCCCGTTCCGGGGAAAACCTGATGCCGCACATCGTTGCCGCGGTGGAAGCCGGCGCCACGGTGGGCGAAATTTCAGATACCCTGCGGAAGGTGTTCGGGGAGTATAAGGAAACGGTGGTGATTTAGAGTTTCGAGTTTCGAGGACGTCAGATTGTTAGCGAAACTGGAAACTTGAAACAGAGTTCTTAGTCCTGCGCCTGGTAATCGCAGGCTTCCCGGCAGGTGCGGCAGTAATAGCAGCCGTCCTGGCACAGACGCACGTTATCCTCACCGAAGCAGATGGTGCAGTAACGGTCGCACTGGCACTGCTTCTCGTCTTTCTCGCAGATCACGCACTGGTAGCGGGTAGCTTCCATGGAGCCAATTTAGCGCCCGTCTAAAGCCGCCGCAAAGTTACCGAAGTGCGAGCGACCAACCCGAATTCCACCACAGAGGGCACCGAGGACACAGAGGAATTCGCAATTCAGCATTTCTAATTTGTAATCGAATTATTAGCCTCTGCCGCAGCCGGGAAAGCGGCACGAGCCGTAATTCCCTGAGAGGTCTTCCTGATTCGGGAGTTCCTTGGGCCCATTCGGACCCCTGCCACGCTTCTGATTTTCCCGCTTTTGATTTAATCTGCGTGCATCAGCGTTCATACCCGGCGCAACCACCTGCATGGGCAAAATCCACGTACTTCCGGAGCACGTAGCCAACAAGATCGCGGCTGGCGAGGTGGTGGAGCGTCCCGCGTCTGTAATCAAGGAATTGCTGGAGAACGCGCTGGACGCGGGCGCGCGCCGCATCCGGGTGAACGTGGAGGCGGGCGGCAAAAAACTGATGCAGATCACGGACGACGGCTGCGGCATGAGCCGCGACGATGCCATGCTCGCCTTCGAACGCCACGCCACTTCCAAACTCCGCACCGCCGACGACCTGCTCAGCGTGGCCACCCTGGGCTTCCGCGGGGAGGCCTTGCCCTCCATTGCCTCGGTGTCGCGTCTGCGGCTGGAAACGTGCTCGCCCGGCGATGCTGCCGGCACCGTCATTGAGATCAACGGCGGCAAGCTGCTGCGGGTGGAGGAAGCGGGGCTGCCCCCGGGCACCTCGATTGCGGTGCGCGACCTGTTCTTCAACGTGCCGGCGCGCAAGAAATTCCTGAAGGCGGAGAGCACCGAGCTTTCCCACATCGCTTCCCTGGTCACTCATTATGCGCTGGCCCATCCGGATAAGCACTTCGAACTGCACTCGCTGACCAATGCCATGCTGGTGGCGTCTCCCGTGGGCACGCACGCCGAGCGCATCTATCAGGTCTTCGGAAAGGAAACACTGGAGCAGCTGATCCCCATCGCCGCCCTGGTCGAGTTGCAGCGCATCGGTTTGCCGCAGCCGCCCCCCTGGGCGCGGCGTGAGCAGGAAGAAGAAGACACCGCCGCCCGGGAGCCCGGCAAAATCCGCGTGCATGGCTTTGTTTCCAAACCGGAAATCCAGAAGCTTAACCGCAGCTCCATTTACATTTTCGTGAACCAGCGGCTCATTCGCGACCGCCTGGTGCAACACGCCGTCACAGAGGCTTACCGCAACATTCTGCCGCCCACGGTTTTTCCCGTGGTGCTGCTGTTTCTGGAGCTGCCTGCTGCCGAAGTGGACGTGAACGTGCATCCCTCGAAAACCGAGGTGCGTTTCCGCCAACAGAGCGTGGTGCACGATTTTGTGCGCGATTCGGTGCGCGCCGCTCTCATCAAGGCGCGCCCGGCGCCGCAATTCGCCGCTGAAATTGGCGCCCGTCCCACCGCTACACCCTCGCTTTCCAGCGCGGCCCGCGCCGCAGGCGCCGCCCCGGTTTCCGGCAACTGGCGAGAACTGTATTCCCCGGCCGCCGATTTCGCGCTACGTCCTGCCGAGTTGCCGCCGGAAACCCAGCGCCTGCACTTTGAGGGCGGGATTGCAGTGGAGGCCAATGCCGCCCTGCCGGTGGCGCGTTTTCCCCGCCAGACCTTCGGCGGCGCCGGGAGTTGCGGGGACGCGCTCCCCGAGCCGGAAGCGGAAAGCGACTCCAGCCTGGCCTCGCTCTCTACCCTTAAACCCCTGGGCCAGATTCGCAATTCATTCATCCTGGCGGTCAACCAAGACGGGCTGTGGATCGTGGACCAGCACGTGGCCCATGAGCGCGTTCTGTTCGAGAGAATTCTGCGGCAGCGGGCGGCGGAGCGGGTAGAAAGCCAGCGCCTGCTCATGCCCATCATTGTGGAGCTCGATCCGGCGCAACAGGCCGTGTTCACGGAAATTGCCGACGAACTGCGGGGCAACGGCTTCGACCTGGAGCCCTTCGGCTCGCGCACCATCGCCGTGAAGGTCTCGCCCGCCGGGGTGGATGCGGCGCAGGTGGAGCACATGTTGCACGAACTGCTCGACCAGTTCGCCAGCGAAGAGCAGGCCCTGAACCTGGAAAAAGCGCGCGGCCGCATTGCCGCCTCCATCGCCTGCCATGCCGCCATCAAGGTCAACATGCCGCTGGAGCAGAACAAAATGGAATGGCTGCTGGTCGAACTGGCCAAAACGGAATGTCCTATGACCTGCCCGCATGGCCGGCCCGTGGTCTTAAGGTATTCTGTAAAGGACATTCAGCGCGCGTTCAAGCGGGTTTGAATCCAGGCGTCAGGAGCGGGTAGCCGGCCAGGCCGTGGCGGGTCGCAGTGCGACTGCCGGCAGCGGAGAACATGACGGATCGGGAACTGCAGGAAGCGAGACGGGAAAAGTGGCGCGTGGCGGGCAATCCGGCGCGCACGCTGGAGTCTCTTTCCGAGTTTCTGGAGTCGGTGGGCTTCTGCCTGATGTATCCGCAGAAGCCGATGCCCCTGGTGCCCACCTTCATTGGCGCTTTCACCGGGCAGGAGGGCCAGCTGCCCACCTGCCAGACAGCGTTTTCTGATAAGCGCGCCCGTGAGGCCACGGAACAGATGGTGCGGCTGCTGCGCCAGCGCGCCGCTTATGAGGCCAATCTTTTCGGCGAAAATAATTTTCTGGTAGCGGCCTCGGTGTTCTCTTATTTTTATGCCCTGGTCGGCGACCGCAGCCCGCGCCGCACGCCCAAGGCCGGCATGCGCTCCGACTATGGAGAGCTGGCGCGGGATGCTTTTGAGGTCATCCGCAAGCAAGGCCCGGTTTCGCGGCAGAAGCTGCTCCAAGTGGTGGGTGGCGGGGTATCCGCGGTGGCGCTGGACCATGCCTTGGGCGAGCTTTGGTCCAAACTGCGCATTACTCGCGTGGATTATGATCCCCGGGCGGGCGCCTCCTGGGATGCGCTTTACCGCTGGTCGCCGGAGGCGGTGCGACAAGGCATTAACATGTCGGTGGCGGAAGGGCTCTCGGCACTGATTTCCAAGTATCTGGATTGCGCGATTGCGGCCGAGGCGCAGGAGGTGGAGAATTTTTTTGCCCACTTCGTACCCCGCTCTAAGGTGAAGGACGCGCTCAACGCGCTTTTGTCGGCGCGCGAGGTGGATCTTGTGCATATCGGCCACCGCTCCCTGCTGCAGGTATCGCCGGCGAAAAGCGAGCGGACAAGAGAAAGGGCGTAAGAGCAGTTTCGAGTTTCAAGTTTCCAGTTTCGCCAAAAAACAGTCGTGGTATGTGAAACTGGAAACTCGAAGCTAGAAACTTATTACCTTTAACTTTGAGACCCTCTGATAGCCAAAAGCTAACCATCGCCATTGACGGCCCGGCCGGGGCGGGCAAAAGCACCATCGCCGCGCGGCTGGCGCGCAAACTCGGCTACGTCAACCTGGAGAGCGGGGCCATGTACCGCGCCCTGGCGCTGAAAGCCATCCGCAACGATATTTCTTTCGACGACGAGCCCGCCCTGCTGGCCCTGGCGCAACGTTCAAAGATTCGCCTGGAGCCGACGCGCGAGGGCAACCGCGTTTTCCTCGACGGCATGGACGTTTCGCAGCGCATTCGCGAGCAGGACGTGACCAATGCCGCTTCTCGGGTTTCCATCCATCCCTCGGTGCGGCAATGGATGGTGGAGCGGCAGCGGGAATTGGGGACCGGGGGCGGGGTCATCATGGAAGGCCGCGATATCGGCACCAAAGTGTTTCCGCATGCCGAAGTCAAAGTATTCCTCGACGCGCACCCGGAAGTGCGCCAGCAAAGGCGCGTCCTGCAGCGCGCTGAGAAAGGCGTCCAAGTCGAGCCCCAGCGCATTGCCGCCGAGTTGCAGGAACGCGACCTGCGCGACCGCACCCGAGCCGCCTCTCCCCTGGTTCCCGCCGACGACGCGGTAATTATTGATTCCAGCCAGCTCTCCATTGACCAGGTGGTGGATAAAGTGGAGGCGCTGGTGCGGAAGAAATTAAGAGATTGAGAAATTGTGTAATCGGGTAATTGAGTAACTGGAATCGGTCGAGAGCCCGCTTGGACTGAGCACCGGCAACTGGCAACTGCTTTTCAATCCCACGCTGGGTCGGAACCGAGCATCGGCAGGCGTGCGGCGCCGTAGAGCCCGGCGTCGCTGCCCAGCAGCGCCCGGGTCACGATGGTCTTGCGCCCCGCCGCCCGGGGCTGAACTTCGGCCGCGGCTCCTGTGCCTTTCTCGCGGGAAGGGAACGCGGGGACGCCCATGCTGGGCTGGCGCGCTTCCGGAGTCGGCGCGGTGGCGGCGTACACCATGGAACGCTTCTGCAGTTCCTCAAACATATAGGGCGAAAAGGCTTCCCAGGCGCTGGCCACTCCTCCGCCAATCACGTACATGGGCAGGTTCAAGGCATTGACCAGGTCGCCTACCGCGATTCCGAGAGCCACTCCAACGCGGCGGAAAATGTCACGCGCGGGCTCGTCGCCCTGGATGGCGAGGTTGTAAACGATTTTGGCGCTGAATTCGGGGTCGGAACCCGCCGCCCGGGCCAGTTGCGGCGCCCGCCCGCCGGTAATGGCTTCGCGCGCCATGCGCATCACCGCCGTGGCGGAAGCGAACTGCTCCACGCAGCCGGTGTTGCCGCAATTGCAGCGCGGCCCGTCTGGATCCACCGTCATATGGCCGAACTCGCCGGCCATGCCGTTCATCCCATGCCAGATGCGCCCGTGCAGCACCAGACCCCCGCCCACGCCCGTGCCCAGGGTCAGGATGCACATGTCGTTCACGTCACGGGCGGCGCCCAGCCACTTCTCGCCCAGCGCGGCGGCGTTGGCATCGTTTTCCAGAACGACGGGCGCGCTCAGGCGGCGCTCAATCTCCTCTCGCACCGGGTACTCCTCCCAGCCCGGCAGGTTGGGCGACTCGCGCAGCAGTCCGGTTTCCATATCAATGATGCCGGGCACGCCGATGCCGGCGCCCAACATGGTGCGCGAGGCCTGGAATTTCGCGGTTAGCGCGCGAATGGCATCGCACATGTCATTAATCACCTGGTCGCGCCCCAGGGCCACGCGTGTGCCCGTGGTTACTTTTTCCAGCAGGGTGCCGCTCTCATCCACCGCCGCAATGCGCAGGTTCGTCCCGCCCAGATCCACACCAATAGCAAAGTTGGCCATATGAGAAACGATTAGCCTATCACTGGAAAGGCCGATTGTGAAAACGCATACGTGGCAGAGTCGTTGTCGTTAGTCGTTAGTCGTCAGTCGTCGGCTCTGGGCTGGTGGCTGAAACACGCGGGTTTCGTTGTAGCAGCCGTAACCCACCGACCTCAGATTTGTCATCCTGAGGCCCTTCAGGGCCGAACGACCTGCTTTTCCCTGCCCATCTCCTGAAATGCTACCCCGCTGGCGACTGGCGCCTCACTTCTGGCATCGCGGGCAGTAATGGCTGCTCCGCCCGGCGATGACGATCCGCTTAATCGGAGTGGCGCAGGCAATGCAAGGCTCCCCTTCGCGGCCGTACACGCGGTGTTCGAACTGAAAGAAGCCGGGCTCGCCTTCGGCATTGACGTAATCGGAAACCGAGGAACCCCCGGCGGCGATGGCCTGGTTGAGCACCTGCTGGATGGCGTCGTAAAGCCCCCGCAGTTCGCCTCGACTGAGTGAGGCGGCGCGGCGGCGGGGACGGACACCGGCGCGAAACAGCGACTCATCAGCGTAAATGTTGCCTACCCCGCGCAGCAGCTTCTGGTTCAGCAGCGCGCTCTTGATGGGAGTCTTTCGTTTACGGAACAGATTGACAAAAATCTCGAAACCGACGTCCAGCGGCTCCACGCCGTCAGCCTGGAAGCCGTTGCGCGTGTGTACCGCCAGCCGCCCAAAGCGCCGTGGATCCACAAAACGCAATTCCCTTCCCGAAGCGAGCTGAGCGACGAAATGCGTGTGTTTCTCGATTTCCTGGTCCGGCTTTGCCACCAGCAACTGGCCGGTCATGCCCAGGTGAACAATGAACTGAGCGGCGTGGTTTTTGGCGGGCGAAACCTTGCTTAGAGCCCGCCGGGGCTTGGCCTTCGCGCCGGCTTTGTCCAGTTCGATGACAATGTGCTTGCCCATGCGGCGCACGGCGGCGATGCGTGCGCGGCGCAGAGTGCGCTCGATTTCGGAGGCAGGCGACTTTAGCGGCTCGGGCTTGGAGCCCAGCCATATCGACTCAATGGTGTCTCCCACTACGGTGCGCGCCAGGCCGCGCACTACGGTTTCGACTTCGGGTAGTTCAGGCATAGAAAACCAGTTGTCAGTGGCCAGTGGCCAGTATCAGAGTATATGGTCGTTTTTGGCCTCTAGCTCCTCGTTCTTTGCCTGCTATTTTGGCCGAAGGCTGAGAAGAGCCGTCGACCCCTCAGCCGTCGCCATCAACTACTCTCCGCCGTCGACCGTTGCCTGGCTGTTTGGTATCATTACATGTACACACCCTGCTCGCCGAACCCCTGTAATTTTGCACAGCACCAGCCCAAGGCGAACAAGGAGTGTGTGTGCCGTGAGTTGTGGCGCGGGCGCCCCTTGGGCAAGCGCAGGGCAAGTGCCGTCGTCCGCGAAATCCTGCCAGGGAGTTCATGGTGAAGCAGAGCCGGACCGCAGTGGTGGTAGGCGCGCAGTGGGGCGACGAAGGCAAAGGCAAGATTGTTGACGTCCTCTCCGACCACTATTCCGTGGTAGCCCGCTACGCCGGCGGGCATAACGCCGGCCACACCGTCATCATCAGCGGCAAGAAGTTTGTGCTGCAGTTGGTGCCCTGCGGCGTGCTGCGCCCGGGCTGCCGGGGCGTGATCGGCAATGGCGTGGTGCTCGACCCCATCGCCTTCCTCAAGGAAGTGGCGGGGCTGCGTCAGGCGGGCGTGAAGGTGGACGGCAATCTTTTCGTCAGCAACCGCGCCCACGTCATCCTTCCCTATCACCGCATGATTGAACTGGCGGCGGAGAACGCGCCCGGGCGGGTCAAGATCGGCACAACCTCCCGCGGCATCGGGCCGGCGTATGAGGACAAAATGGGCCGCCGTGGGCTGCGTGTGGCCGACCTGCTTGACGCCAAGCTGCTGCGCACCCACATCGAGAACGCCTGCCGCGAAAAGAACATGATCGCGCACGCGTTGTTCAATTCCGAGCCCCTCGATCCGGACAAAATGTACGAGGAGTACGCCCGCGCCGCCGATCAGGTGGCGCCCTTCGTGGCCGATACTGCCGCCCTGCTCAACCAGGCGCTGGGCGCCGGCGAGTCCATCCTGTTCGAAGGCGCTCAGGGCACCATGCTCGACATTGACCATGGCACCTATCCCTTCGTGACCTCTTCCAGCGCCACTTCCGGGGGCGCGGTAACGGGCACCGGCGTGGCGCCTACCGCGATTGATATGGTCGTGGGGGTTACCAAGGCCTACTGCACGCGGGTAGGCGAAGGACCTTTTCCCAGCGAGATATATGATGCCGTGGCCGACCAGTTGCGCGCCCGCGGCAACGAGTACGGCGCGGTTACCGGGCGGCCCCGCCGCTGCGGATGGATTGACCTGCCTCTGCTGCGTTACGCCGTCATGATTAACGGCATTTCCTGGCTGGTGGTCACCAAGCTGGACGTGCTGGACGAACTGGCGGAAATCCCCGTGTGCGTCGGCTACAAGCTGAACGGCAAGAAGACCTCGGAGATTCCGGCTCACGCCAGCGGCTACGACCACATTGAAGCCGTTTATGAAACTCTGCCCGGCTGGCGCAAATCCACGCAGGGAATCACCAGCTTTGAAAAGCTTCCCGCCAAGGCTCGCGAATACCTGGAATTTCTGGAGAAGCAGACGGGTGCGCGCATGGGCATGATCTCCACTGGGCCGCAGCGTGATCAAACCATGTTTGTGGAAGATTTTGCCGCTCTGGTAGGCAAGCAGGCGATTGGCGGCGAGCGTGCCAAGCGTCGCGCGCCGGCAAGGGCCTGAGTTGCGCCCCCTGCAGGAACCATAGATAATCTCAGACCTTCGGCTGCGTTGGCTCACAGCCGAGGGCCGGCGGTTCAACCGCCACTACCATGCTCATCCTCATCGTCCACTTCACGGTCAAGCCCGGCACGGAAAAGCAGACCCTGCAAATCATGCGTAAGATGGAAGAGCACACCCGGCGCGAGCCGGGGAACCGCATGTACGTGGGCCAGCAGTCCAGCGAGAACCCGCGCAGATTCTGCTTTTACGAGCAGTATGCGGACCAGGCCGCGCTCGACGCCCATCGGGCGGCGCCCTACTTCAAGCAATATGTCACCGACGGCCTGGGCCCGCTGATCGAGAACATCACCCGCGAATTCTTCCGTCCCGTCGAAGAAATTTAGCCTTTTCCACAGTGCCGTTCCCGGTTGGACCTCGTCTGTGTCTTTATGACAAGTGTGCCTGCGGGGCGGTAAAATCTAACCCCGATCCAGGCACCCGGAATAACCCTCAACTTACATTACTCAAGGAGCAAACGATGCCTTCGAAGACTCCAGCAATTCCGGAAGGATTCCACACCATTACGCCGCACATCGTGCTGCGCAATGCCGCGCAGGCCATTGATTTTTACAAACAGGCGTTCGGGGCAGAAGAACTTGGCCGCAGCCTGACCCCCGACGGGAAAATCATGCATGCCGCCATCCGCATTGGCGATTCCCTGATCATGATGAACGACGAATTTCCCAACATGGGCTCGGTTTCAGCCGAAACCCTGGGCGGCACCAACATTACTCTTCACATCCAGACCGAGGACGTGGACAGCCTGTTCGATCGCGCCGTCAAGGCCGGCGCCAAGGTCACCATGCCCGTGGCCAACCAGTTCTGGGGCGACCGCTACGGCCAAGTCGTGGATCCGTTCGGCCAGCGCTGGAGCTTGGCCACGCGCGTGGAACAACTCACGCCTGAGGAAGTCGAGACCCGCGCCAAGGCCTTCTTCGCCAAAGCCGGCTAACTGGGTTACACCAGGGTAGGCGCCTCGGATTGACGTGCCTACCCGTTTTCGTTCATCAGTTCATTTTCCAATTCCGGCCAAGGGTGGGCTCCGCAAGCAGGCAGCACCATGCGAAAAGGAGAAATTTCCATGCCTAAGGTCAAAGCCAACAACCTCACCATCAACTATGAGCAGCAGGGAAGCGGAGAGCCGCTCCTGCTTATTCCTTATCTGAGCGCCGACCATGCCTGTTACGCCTTTCAGGTGGCGGAATACGCCAAGCACTTTACCTGCATCTCTCTCGACCTCCGCGGGACAGGCGAAACGGACAAACCCGCAGGTGCCTGGTCCACCGAGCTTCTCGCCGACGACGTTGCCGCTTTCATGCACGCCCTGGGGATCCAGAAGGCGCATATCTCCGGCCTATCTCTCGGTGGCGCAATAGGAATGTGGCTGGCGGCTAAGCATTCCGACAAAGTTAGATCCTTGTCGCTGCACAGCGCCTGGCCAAAGACGGATGCTTTTGCAAAGACGGTGGTGGAAGGTTGGAAGGCACTAGCCCAAGCGCTGCAAAGTGTTCCCGAGATGGTTATTCTCGGAATCTTTCCCTGGTGCTTTACGCCCGAGCTATATGCCCAGAAGCCGGATTACATCCAGTCATTAGCGGATTTTGTCCGCAGTCGTCCGGCGCAGCCAGTGGCCGCGTTCATCCAGCAGTCGAACGCAGTGATTACTCATGACGCCACGGCACAGCTAAGCCGGATCACGGCGCCCACGCTGATCACCTTCGGACGAGCCGACATGGTGACCTCGACTCGTTTTGCAGATCCGCTCAAGAATGCAATTCGCGGCTCTGAGCTGCTGATCTTCGAAGGATGCGCGCACGCGCCGATCTACGAGAAAGTTGAGGAGTTTAACCACAAGACCTTAGGGTTCCTGCAGCGCCACGCGCCAGCAGGCGCCGCCGCATAGCTCCAGTTCCGGTGGAGAAGGTCAGGAGTTCCTTATTCCTATCAGTGACCAGCGCGCCGGAGGTTACTCGTATTTTGGTACAGAGTCATCTCAGGCCTTTCCGCTCGGGTTGTGCTCTTTGTGCGGCTGGGCTATGGAAGCGGTCTTTTGCGCACCAGGTAAACGCCATTGGGCCGCGAGCTCGGCAAACTCGGGTGTGGGGCCGTTGTAGCGCAACTGGTCCAGGTCGTCGAACAGCACGATGCCGGTGCGGAGCGTGGCCAGAGTTCGAAACAGCACCGCGAGCTCCCAGTCGCGGCGGAGGGTGCCTGCCAGGGTGCTGGCGCTGGTGGCGTTTACCCTCCACTCCCGGAAGTCCTCCGGAATAGATTCCAGATGACCAAATTTTGCTAGAACCGCAGCTGAAGACTTTGCTCCCCACCCGGGCAGGCCCGGATACCCATCGGCGGCATCACCCACCAGCGCGAGGTAATCGGGGATGGATTCCGGCGGAACGCCGAATTTCTGGATGACACCCTGCTCGTCCAGGGTGACACGGGTCCGCCGGTTCAACTGGACAATGCGCGAGCCGCGCACGCATTGGGCCAGGTCCTTATCAGGCGTGCAGATGACAACCTGTTCCACACGCGGATCGCGAGCGGCCGCGACCGCGGCGGCAGCCAGCGCGTCATCCGCCTCAAATTCCACCATGGGCCACACCAGGATCCCGGCTGACGCAAGCCCTTCTTCGAGCAGTGGGAATTGCGCCAACAGGTCTGGTTCCACGCCGGCGCTGGTCTTGTAGCCGGGCCAAAGCTCGTTGCGAAAAGACTCGATCACATGATCGGTAGCCACGGCGATGTGCGCGGCTCCGTTGCCGATCATTCCCAGCACCGACTGAACAACGCCTCGGGCGGCGGCGATTTCTCGGCCGCTCTCGTCCCTGGCCGAGGGCAGGGCGTAGTAGTGGCGGAACAGTTCGTAGGTGCCGTCAACCAGATGAATTTCCACGGCGCACTCCGAGAAAAGCGTGGGACACACCCCAGCGGGACGGCGCCGACGCGCGCAAATGGTCTACGTTTTCTTCTTGTCCACTATCAGCACGCCGGCGGAAGCGTAGTTCTCCTTCGGCACTTCCACGAAGGAAATGCTGATGGCCTCCCGCGAGGCCCCCGCATCTTCCACCAGCACCTCGGTGATGCGCTGCGCCACGCGGCGTTTCTGGTCCAGCGTGCGCCCTTCCAGCATTGTGATTTGTACTTGCGGCATAGAGGCAGTTCTCAGTTGTCGGTTCTCGGTTCAGTTCTCAGTCTCCGTTCCCATTTGGCTTTCGGAAGGGCACAGCTTTAGCTGTGCCGTCGGCGTCCCTCACACTCGAGGCTTTAGCCCCTGAGGGAACCTGGGTACTGAGTACTTGAATTACTGCAGCTCATAGCCGGCAAAAAAGTAGCTCAGCTCAAAGCGTGCCGTGTCCTCGGCGTCGGAGCCGTGAACCGCGTTGCGCTCGATGCTCTCCGCCCACTTCTTGCGGACGGTGCCATCCTTGGCATTGGCCGGATTGGTGGCGCCCATGATGTCGCGCCATTCCGCAATCGCGTTTTCTTTCTCCAGCGCCATGACCAGGATGGGTCCTTCGGACATGAAGGTGGTCAGCGACTCGAAAAACGGCTTGCCCGCGTGCACAGCGTAGAAGCCTTGCGCCTGTTCCCGCGAAATGCGCAGCATCTTGGCGCTGAGAATACTGAAGCCGCGGCGCTCGATAGTTCCCATGATGTCGCCCATGGCCCCGCGTGCTACCGCGTCTGGCTTAATGATGGCAAGAGTGCGTTGGATGGTCTTCATGAATTCGTTAATTGTTGGCTAGGCACTTACAACTGCCTTCCGCATAGCTTCAATCACGGTATCGCCGATCACCGCCGGCGACTTGGCCACGCGAATTCCGGCGGCCTCCAAAGCGCGAATCTTTTCCGCGGCCGTGCCGTGGCCGCCGGAAATGATGGCCCCGGCGTGGCCCATGCGGCGCCCCGGAGGCGCGGTCTGCCCGGCGATAAATGCCACCACCGGCTTGCGCACATGCGCCTTGATGTATTCCGCCGCGGTTTCCTCGGCGTTGCCGCCGATTTCGCCGATCATGACCATAGCCTCGGTCTGCGGGTCGCGCTCAAATAATTCCAGCGCGTCCACAAAATTGGTGCCGATAATGGGGTCGCCGCCAATGCCGATGGCCGTGGATTGCCCGATGCCGCGCCGCGTGAGCTGGTGCACCGCTTCGTAGGTGAGCGTGCCCGAGCGCGACACGATGCCAACGTTGCCTTCCTTATGAATGTGGCCGGGCATGATCCCGATCTTGCATTTGCCGGGTGAGATGATGCCCGGGCAGTTGGGACCAATCAGGCGCGAGCGGCGGTCCTGCAGAAACTCCCAGGCGCGCACCATGTCCAGAGTGGGAATGCCCTCGGTGATGCAGACGATGAGTTCGATTTCCGCGTCGGCCGCCTCCATGATGGCGTCGGCGGCGAACGGCGGCGGCACAAATATGACCGAGGCGTCCGCCCCGGTCGCGTCCACCGCCTGCTGCATGGTGTTGAATATGGGCCAGCCCTCGTGCTTGGTGCCACCCTTGCCCGGCGTGACTCCTCCCACGATTTTGGTGCCGTACTCGGCGCACGTCTTGGCGTGGAAGGTGCCTTCCTTGCCCGTCAGTCCCTGAACGATTACCCGCGTGTTCTTATTGACCAGAATGCTCATGATCTCGCCGCCGCCACTACTTTCTCCGCCGCATCCTTCATCGTGTCCGCCACCATGAAGTTGATGCCCGACTCCTTCAGAATCTCCCGCCCCTTTTCCACATTGGTGCCTTCCAGGCGGAGCACGATGGGCAACTGAATGTTGGTCTTGCGCGCCGCCTCCACCAGCCCGTTGGCCAGCGTGTCCACGCGCAGGATGCCGCCAAAAATGTTGATCAGCACCGCCCGCACATTTTTGTCCATCAGCAGAATTTCGAAGGCGTGCGTCACCTGCTCGGCGTTGGCTCCGCCGCCCACATCCAGAAAGTTGGCGGGCATGCCCCCGGCGTACTTGATAATGTCCATGGTAGCCATGGCCAGGCCCGCGCCATTCACCATGCAACCCACGTTCCCGTCGAGCTTAATGTAGTTCAGCGCGTATTTGGAGGCTTCTACCTCCAGCGGATCCTCTTCGGTCGTGTCGCGCAGTCCTTTAATGTCCTTGTGGCGGAACAGCGCGTTATCGTCGAAGTTGATTTTGGCATCAAGTGCGAACAAGCGGCCGTCTTTCGTGGTGATGAAGGGGTTGATCTCCATCAGCGAGGCGTCGGTTTCCTCGAACGCCCGGTAAAGCCCGGTCATGAACTGGCTGGCCTGCCCAATCAGTTGCGGCGCCAGTCCCAGCCCGAACGCCAGCTTGCGCGCCTGATATCCGAGCAGGCCGGTGCCGGGATCAATGTATTCCTTAATGATCGCTTCGGGATTTTCGGCGGCCACCTGCTCGATTTCCATGCCCCCGGCCGAAGAGGCCATGAACACCGGTCGCGCCTCCGCCCGGTCGAGCACAATGCCCAGATAGAGCTCGCGCTCAATGGGAAGAGTCTCTTCAATCAGCAACCGGTGTACTTCCTTGCCCTCGGGACCGGTCTGGTGCGTTACCAGCTTCATGCCCAGCATCTTGCCGGCGATTTCTGTGGCCTCGGCCACCGACTTGGCGATCTTCACCCCTCCGCCCTTGCCCCGCCCTCCGGCGTGGATCTGCGCCTTGACCACCACACCCTGCGCGCCCTGCTCGAACAGCTTCTGCGCCGCCGCTTCCGCCTGCTCGCGCGTAGTCGCCACCTCGCCCCGCGGCACGGCTACGCCGTAGCGGGCGAGAATTCCCTTGGCCTGATATTCGTGAATTTTCATAAAAGATGGCTTGCCTGCGCGCTCTCCACCGCGCTTAGCAAACCTTTGATTGTATAGGAGGCAGTTGTCAGTTGTCAGTTCAGGTCGTGGAGGTTTGTGCGATGATAATTCCCAAACCGGCAACTTGGAATTGCTTCTGAGAACTAAGAACCGAGAACTGAGAACTGCCTTTGATCACTGACGCCCTTCACCGCATTGCCAACCACCGCGAGTCGCTGCCCCGTGAGGAGGCGCGCGCAGTCATGGCGGAGATTCTCGCCGGAGGTTGCACCGACGCGCAGATCGCCGCCCTGCTGGTGGCGCTTCACATGAAGGGCGAAACGGTGGAAGAGATTGTCGGCTTCGCCGAGGCCATCCGCGCCGCCGCCTCCCCGCTCCCCATCAGGCGCGATTCCGCACTCGACGTCAGCGGCACCGAGCGGGATGCCCTGGTGGACACCTGCGGCACCGGCGGCGATACCAGCGGTACCTTCAACATTTCCACCGCCACCGCGCTGGTGGTGGCCGGCGCCGGCGTGCGCGTGGCCAAGCACGGCAACAGGAGCGTGACTTCCAAGTGCGGCTCCGCCGACGTTATGGAAGCGCTGGGCGTCAACATTTCTCTCACCCCGGCCCGCCTCGCCGCCTGCCTGGAGCAGGTGGGCATCGCGTTTCTGTTCGCCCCCGCCATGCACTCGGCCATGAAATACGTGCAGCCCGCGCGCCGCGAACTGCGCCTGCGCACCGTCTTTAATCTGCTTGGCCCGCTTACCAATCCCGCCTCCGCCTCAGCCCAGGTGGTGGGCGTTTACTCCGCCGATCTGGTGGAGAAACTGGCGGAAGCGCTCAGCATGCTGGGCGTGCATCGCGCCCTGGTGGTTCACGGGGATGATGGCCTGGATGAAATCACCATAACGGCGCCGACTCGCGTGGCCGAGGTGCGCCAGGGCAGCGTGCGCAGCTATGAAGTGACGCCGGAGGAGTTCGGCTTTACCCGCGCCGGCCTGCAGGCCATCTCCGGCGGCGACGCAGCCGACAACGCCGCCATCATTCGCGAAATCCTGGAGGGAAAAAAATCCGCCTGCCGCGATGTGGTGCTGCTCAATGCCGCCGCCGCCCTGGTTGCCGCCGCCCGCGCCGACCACCTCCGCGACGCCTTGCCCCTGGCCGCTCAGTCTCTCGATTCCGGCGCCGCCCGCCGCAAGCTCGAAGCCATGGTGCGCTTTACGAATTCAGTAGTCAGGAATCAGTAGTCAGGGATTGACGATTGAAGATTTGCGGTTGACGATTTAAAAACCAAGACCGCCATCGTACGCGCTGCGGAAACGGTGTCTTGCGCGAGCGCCCTCACCCATACCCTTTCTCACCCTTCCCTTTCCCACTGTCATCCTGAGCGTCGCGCGACCGAGCCCGCTTGCGGGAGAGGGAGCGCAGCGAAGGACCCCTGCACGGTTTGGTTTATCGCTGTCGCTCCAGGGAGTTCTCTCAGACGACCTGTCACAGACACTCCCTCTATCAGTTCCACCATTGCAGGACTCTTTCGACTCAGCCCTTCGCCCTCGCTCAAGATGACAACCGGGCTAAAGCACCTCAGGATGAAATTGCGTATGTAGTGGGGGATTCAATCGTCAATTACTCAGTGCACACGCGGCTTCTTGCCGGCAGCGGGCGGGCTTCCGCCCGCCATCTGCTTCAGGCGCTCGATCTGCTCCAGATGGTTGGGACCATGCTTCGCCATCATTTCTACAATCTCCGCGACAGTCACCTTGCGCCTGTGCTCGGGATGATAGCCGCCCTTCTCCAGGTCCGCCGGCTTCAGCCGGCGCAGCACGCGCAAATTCGCGCGGCGCAATAGCGAGTAGAGCGCAATCAGCTCCGGCGTAGTCGGCTCCATGTAACCGAGATTCGCCGCCCACGCTTCCTGGTCAATGGGCGCGAAGGTCGGCTCCTTGTCGGCAATGGCCTGGCGCAGCCGGTAGCCGTACACCAGTTCCGAATCCGCCAGGTGCGCCAGAATTTCCTGCACCGACCACTTGTTGGGCGCCGGCTTGTACTGCAGCACCTTGGCGGGCAATCCCATCACCGCACGGGCCACCTGTTCCGGGCTCTTTTCGGCGGTATCCAGCAGCTTCTTGAATTCCTGGGCGGTCATATAAATGACGATTGTAGATTGAAGATTGAGGAATGAAAACCGGCGGATTGACGATTCGAGATTTTCGATTGACAATTGAAAATCTAACACCGCCGGCGGTGTTGAATGCGAGCCCTCACTGCCGGGTGCGTTTCATCTTCATTCGTCGTTCGTCAATCCCCAATCGTCAATTGATGGTTACTTTCTCCATCCACTGCGCCACCTCCACATCCCAGCCCAGGGCCTGCACCATGGCTTGGCGCAATGCCGTCGCCGCCGCCGGTTCGCCGTGCACCAGGTAGGTGACCTCCGGTTTTTGCGGAAAGGTACGCAGCCACTGCAGCAGCTCGGGTGTATCGGCGTGGTCGCTGAACTGCTCCAGCGCGGCCACCTGCGCCCGAATGGAAACCATCTGTCCGAATATCTTCACTTCCCTGGCGCCGCTCTTGATGGTCGCCCCCCGCGTTCCCGGCGCCTGGAATCCGATAAACAGCACCAGGTTCCGCGGGTCGGGCAGGCGCTGCGCCAGGTGGTGGAGAATTCGCCCTCCGGTGGCCATCCCGCTCGAGGAAACGATGATGCAGGGAAAGCGCAGTTCGTTGATTTTCTTCGACTGCTCGGGGGTGGAATCGAAATAAAAATCCTGCCACTCCAGCGGCGAACCATACTGGCCGATCAGGCGCTTGGCTTCCTCGTTATATTCGTCTTTGTACTTGAGAAAGGTTTCCACCGCGCCAATGGCCATGGGGCTGTCGGCGTGAACAGGCACGCGCGGAATCTGCCCCGACTCCATCAATTCCTTCAGCATGAAAAGAAATTTCTGCGTGCGCTCCACGGCGAAGGCCGGCACCACCACCGAGCCGCCGCGTTGCACCGTCTGCCGAATCAACTGCGCCAGTTCCGGGCGCGGATCGGCATCAGGATGCAACCGGTTGCCGTAGGTGGATTCCATCACCACCACATCGGCGACTTCGCCCTCCGCCGGCCCGGAGTAAACCACTTTGCCGGGCGCGACGTTCTGGTCGCGCACCCGCCCAATGTCGCCGGTAAACAGCAGCCGCCGTGATTCTCCGTTGAGCTTGAGCGTAACTTCCGCCATGGCCGCGCCCAGAATGTGCGCCGAGCGCACAAAGCGAAAGGAAATCTCCGGGCTCACCTGAACCGTGTTGTCGTTCTCCACCGGACGGAAATACTGCAGGCACTTCTGCGCTTCCTCCATGGTGTAGAGCGGCAGGGCAGGCGTGTGCTTGGAGGTCTTGTGATAGTTGTGGAACTCTGCGTCTTCTTCCTGCAGGTGGCCGGAGTCAGGCAGCAGAATTCGGCACAGGTCAATCGTGGCGGGAGTGGCGTAAATCGCTCCCCGGAAGCCTTCTTTGACCAGGCGCGGAATCCAGCCGGAGTGGTCGAGGTGCGCGTGCGTCAGGATGACGGCATTGATCTGCCGCGCTGGCACCGGCGTGTCTTTCCAGTTGCGCTCCCGCCATTCCTTCTGCCCCTGGAACAGGCCGCAGTCCACCAGCACGCGGAAGCCGTTATTGCCGCCATCCGTGGAGGTGCTTATCAGGTGCTTGGAGCCGGTCACAACTCCCGCCGCCCCCAGAAATTGAACGTAGCTCACGCTCCTGTTCCTTTCTCCAGATTCCGAATTGTTCTTTCTTCAATCATCAGAATTGTACATTTCGCCGGCTCACGATGGCATGGTCACGGAGACATCGGCCGGAAGCGGTGTTACATCCAGCGGCAGCCGCTAGGGCGATTGCGGCTGAGTCGTGATCTTCAGCGCGTTGTTGTTGGGATTGCTTTCCGGCACGCTGCCGTCGTTCACCATCGCCCCCACCGGCGCGGCTGGTATACGAATCCGGACCACGGCGGTCCCCTTGGCTGGAACCTGCACCCGGTGTGACATCTCTCCTTGCGGCGCCCGCGCTATCACCGGCACCTCCGCCCGGACATCGCCCCTGTTCTTCACCGTGACCGTCAGGACATACTCACCCGCCAGCAGCTTGCGCGGATAGGCGGATTCCACCTGCAAGTCGGGCAGACCGCGGTCGCGATATACCCAATCATCAAAGAACCACTCCAGATTTTGCTTGGTCTGCGCCTGCACCAGCCGCTGGATGTAAGAGGCTTCGTGGTCCTGATCGGCGCGGTAGGAGTGCAACGCGCGCCGCAAGGCCGGGTCGCCCACCATGTCGCGCAGCATCCACCACACGTACATGGCCTTGGTGTGATAAAAGACATCGTCGGTCGCATTGATCAGCGACTCGTCATCGGCGTCCGCCGCCGGCGGCTGATCTTTGGCCGCGGCTTCGTCCACCGCTCGCTCCGCATCGATCAGCGGCGGCAGCTGCCCGGTCATATATTCCAGCGCCGCTTCCCGGCCATCCTGCTGTTCGCGCTCTACTGCTTGCAGAAAGTGTGCCACCCCTTCGTAAATCCAGGGCCGCTCTGAGGCCAGGGATGCGTGCGCCAATTCATGCACCATCTGCAGCTGCAGCGGTTTTGCGTCCTCGGAGTTGAGCGGCGCGAACAGCACCCCCCCGCTTTCAAAGGAAGCGGCCTGCCCGCTGTTCAGTTCAACTATTTTTACTTTATTGTGCGGCGCGCCCAGCCATTGCGACACAAATGGCGCCAATTTCTGCACCGCGGCGGCGTAGCCGCTGGCCGCAGCCTCATGTTCCGGAACGTGATACACGGTGATAAGCGGCTGCCGCAGTGCGGCGAAGTTGCCGATGGCAAACGTCGGCACGGTAACGCCCAGCGGCGCGAAGCGGTAAGGCGTGCACCCCGTGATCCCCTGGCCTTCCTGGACGGGGCTGGTGCGCCCAATTCCTTCCAGTTGGCCGTTCGCCACCACGGTCAGCGGCGCGTCATCATTGATCCAGCAGAAATTCACTTTCAGGCTGGACTGGGCCGCGCGTTCCTTCCACTCCCCCAGGGTCTGAAACACGGCGTTGCCGCTGGAAAGGCTCGCCGCCTCCATTTCCACCGGGTACCACGCCACGAAGCCGATACCGCGCACCACGGTGAAAGACGAGCTGATCTGGTCCCAATCGCTGCGCAACGCCGTAGCCGCAGGCGTGCCGATCCGGGTCAGGCGGGTGGCGTCGGGGGTAATGGCGCCCGAATACCCCACCTCGATCTCCACCGTGCCCCGGGGAGGTACCGCGGCCGGCAGGTTGATAATGGCTTCCGTCACTTCCCCGGTGTGGTCAATGTCGGTGGTGTAGGGTTGGGTCTCGAACTGCACCGGCTTGCCTGCCACCTGCACCAGCCGCCAGCTCAGGCTGGAGGAAATCTGCATGGCGGCCACGCTTTGCGGCTGGCCGGAATCGTTGCGCAACGTAATTTTGCCCCGCGCCGCCAGCGCCTGCCCGGCGGGGTCCACCCGCATTTCCAGCTCATAATTGGTGAAGGTGAACGCGCCCCGGTTCAGCGCGGCAAAGCACGCGGAACTGCAGGTCAGAACGAAAATTGCGGCCAGACGGAAAAGATTCATTCGGCTTCGGAGGTCTTGGCAACGCGGCGGCGCTCGCCCCCGTTCAGTTCGGCGGTCTTATCCGCCGCGCCCTGCCGCCGCTGCCGCGCAATCTCATACAGCACCACGGCCCCGGCTACTGAGACATTCAGCGACGGCACTCGTCCCAGCATGGGGATGGACACCAGAAAATCGCATTTCTTGCGCACCAGTTCATGCAGACCCTTGCCTTCGGCTCCCAGCACCAGGGCGCAATCCATGTTGTAGTCCAGCGCGTCGTAGGCCTGCGGAGCGCGCTCCTCCAGGCCCACCGTCCATATGTTCCGGCTCTTCAGCTCTTCCAGAGTGCGCGCTACGTTGGTGATCTTGGCGATGGGCACATGCTCCACAGCCCCGGCCGAGGTCTTGACCACGGCGGCAGTCACACCCGCGGCGCGTCGTTCCGGAATCAGCACCCCGTCGGCGCCCGCCCCATCCGCGCTGCGGATAATGGCTCCCAGGTTGTGCGGGTCTTCCACCCCATCCAGAACCACCATTAGGGCATTCCGGCCCCGCCGGTGCTGCAGAATATCCTCCACTTCGGCATAGGTCTTGGCCGAAGCCACGGCCACCACTCCCTGGTGCGAAGCGGTACCGGCCAGGCGGTCAATGTCCTGGCGAGGCACAAACCGCACCGCCACCCCCAGACGGCGGCACTCATCTATGATCCGCTGCACACGCTGGTCGTGCCGCTCACGGGCCACGCCCACGTACTCAAAGCCCCGGCCGCGCGACTTCAGCGCCTCGTCTACTGCATGAATGCCGTAGATAACGTCCACTTTCACCAGTGTAATGCCTGCCGAGGGTTTACCGCTCACTGGGTTACCCGGCGAGGCCATGCGCGATTGCTATACTTCCGATGTCTTGCCGCAGAAGGCCGCCAATCCCGAGTCGCCGATCCGAAAATCCGCCCCTATTTTGGGACTAGTGCTCCTCGGCAGCCTTGCTGTTTCGCTCTTGGCTCTGCTGTTTTTCTCCTGGCTGGCGCGGCAGGTCTTTGAGGGCGAACTGACAAAATTCGACACGCACATCCGCATAGTTGTCCATCAGTACGCCAATCCCACCTTGACTCTGGCAATGGAAGCCATCAGCGACTTGGGATCGCCGGTCTTTCTGAGTGCCTTATTCGTGGCCCTCATTATTACTTTTCTCCTCACCCACTGGCGACACGCAGCCTTGTGGCTGTCTATCACCATGGGGGGCGCGCTTCTCCTCGATGTCGTTTTGAAAGATGTCTTTCACCGCACCCGCCCCGTGGCTTACTTCATTCCGGAGCCTTCCGGTTACAGCTTTCCCAGCGGCCATGCCCTGGGCTCCTTCTGCTTTTACCTGCTGCTTGCCGGGCTGCTTACGGCTCGGATTCGCAATCTCACCGCTCGCGTCTTGATTTGGGTGTTTGCCGGACTGCTGGTGGGAATTATCGGCTTCTCGCGCGTTTATCTCGGCGTCCACTGGCCGACTGACGTGATCGCCGGCTACGCCGCGGCCGCTTTCTGGGTCGCCGGCCTGGTCACCGTGGATCGCTGGCGCCGGCGCTGAGCAGCCTCCTGTTGCCATTCTGGCTGGCACTCCCGATGGTCACCCCTCGGTTACGGGTAAATTCCTGTTTTCGTGACGTACATCACAGCGCGCCTGCCCTCTTTCTTCTATGTTGCGCTGTGAGGTGCAAGGCGGCCGTGAAGTTCACCCCTGGTCTGGACAGAGCCATCCTTCGCAAACTGGTACAAGGCGCCACACTCCAGCAAGTTGCGCACCGGTTTGACCTCACTATTGCTGAGGTCAAATCTTACCGTCAGCACATTTGCCGCAAATTGCGCCTGAATCGCCCCGCCGTGCGGGAATACAGCCGAGCTGTCGGCTTAGTCCCGCGTAAGAAGGCGAGTTGAGGTTGGAGTTTCGCTGGTTCAATGCCAATTGAACTAGACAGCGCCGGACAGAACCTATTTCTTGAACAGGTTGTCAAAAGCGCGACGGGCGTCCTCAGCCCGGAGGCCGCCGCTGGTGGTCTCCTTCTCTACTGTCACTTTCATCGCGAAGAAGGTGCAGTTATTGGCGGCATCCTTGCGGGCAATGCGTTCGGGAATAGGCTGGCGGCACTCAAACCGGCTGCCCGGATCGAAATATGTGCACTGCTTGCAGACATGCAACGCGGCGCCACATCTGCCACAATTGCCGGCAGGCTCGGCCAGATTCTGGATGAGCGCCCCGCATTGCGCGCAGCGCGATACCTCGCGCGTGCCCGGCATCAGCACCGTGCGGGGTCCGCCTTCCATGTTGCGCGGGCGCTCCTGCTCCCGGCTCTCCTGCTTGCCTTCCCTCCCCCCGCGGTCCATATAGCCGCGTTGCTTGTACTTCCTCTCCATCTCAAGCCTCCCCCGCCCAACTGATTCCGTGAATGGTGGCACTCAAGGCGCGGCTTGCTGGTGCGGGTTAGCGGCACTATACGCCACCTGGCCTGCAATTGTTAACTGTCTGGCCGCAATTTGTGAATTCCAGAATTTGGTTGAAACAACGCGGAGTGACGCATCCAGCCCCTGTTGACAGGCGCGAATCAACCGGGTAATGTGCAGTCGAGCGGCGTTGAGACCGAAAATGCGGCGTCTTCGTTGGGCAATCCTGATTGGGGAACTGGTTCTGCTGGCACTGGCTTTGGCCGCGCCTCCCGTGGACCTGCCCCAAACTGCCTTCAACGAAGCCGACACCCCCATCAATCAGGCCACGGTAATGGTGGTCCTGGGTTGCCGCTCGACTCTCAGCCAGCTGCGCTCTACTGCCAGCGCCGCAGTTGTGACGCTTAGCCGCAGGGAAACCCATTCCGCCATTGTCCTCGGTCTCCAGCAACCAGAGCAGCTCAGGTCTCGCTCGCTGCTTACTTTGCTTTGCACATTTCTTTGTTAGCCCTCCCACCCCTGCGTCCCTGATGTCGCATTTCAGTTGATAACTCCTTTCGCCCCTCTTTTGGGTGCGGCGTGTGTTGCCGGAGGCAATTGACTTCGCGATTTCTCCACCAGGGACGGGGATGCTCCGCGTGCTCGCGTCTCGCTTGGGAGAATTGCTGAGCCCGGACATCGAAACGGGGAACCTGCTGTCACCGGTCATGCTTGGGGCGTCCGGTTACGCATTTCCCCATACTCACCCTGCGCCGGCCCGGAGACCCGTCCTCCGGGCCGGTTGTTTTTTGATTTCAGATTTTGCTGGCCAGATCCCCACCGCCGCCTTAGATTGATCTCCCGCTCAATTTCTCGCAAAAGGTGCCCATGCGCAAAACGGCGGCTGTTCTCGTTCTGCTGAGTTCCCTGTCTCTGCCTCTGCTGTGCGCGCCACATCCCGACCGCATTTTTCTCAATGGCAACATCTGGACTGAGGACGACGCCCTGCCCCGCGCCCAAGCCCTGGCCCTGAGCGGCGACCACCTGCTCGCCGTCGGCTCCAACCATGAAATTCGCGCCCTTGCCTCCCCCGACACCGCCATCGTTGACCTTCATGGCTCTTTCGTGCTGCCCGGATTTCAGGATTCCCACCTGCACTTCCCCGGCCCCTCCATCAACGAGGTTGATTTGACCGGCGCCGCCACCGTGCAGCAATTCCAGCGTCGCATCGCCCAATTCGCTAAAAGCCATCCCGCCCTGCCCTGGATTGTCGGTAATGGCTGGGGCTACGCCTTGTTCCCCGATCAGAAGCCGGACAAAAAGTATCTGGACGGTATTGTTCCCGACCGCCCTGTTTATGTCGGCGAGCGCGACGGGCACATGGGCCTGGCGAACTCCAAGGCGCTCGCGCTGGCCGGAATTACTCGCAACACTCCCGACCCGCCCAACGGCCGCATCATGCGCCAGCCCGATGGTGAGCCTACCGGAGAACTCAAGGAAGCCGCCCAGCGCCTCATCACCCGCCACATTCCTCCTCCCTCCCTTGAGGATCGCTATCAGTCCCTGCTCCAGCACATGGACGAGGCCGCTTCCTACGGCCTGACCGCGGTTCAAGACGCAGCCTTGGACATGCGCGACTGGCCGGTCTTCGAGCGCGCTCTGGCGGCCGGCAAAATCAAGCTGCGCTTCCGCTTCGCCCCGTTGATCCTGCCCAACGAGGGCGGATTTCCCAGAAACCACAAGCTGCAACGTCCGCTCACCCCCAACGACCTGGCCTACTACCGCCAACTTCGCGACAGCTTTCGCGGTCCCCTGTTCAAGTTCGGCTCCATCAAGGGTTTCCTCGATGGTACGGTGGACGCCAAAACCGCGGCCATGTCTGAGCCCTATGTGGGTGGCGGCGCCGGAATTCCTTTCTGGGATCAGGATGACCTGAATCACACCGTGGCCCTCTACGACCAGGAGGGCTTCCAGGTAATGCTGCATGCCATCGGCGACAAGGCCATCCATATGGCGCTCGATGCCTTCGCCTATGCTTCAAAAACCAACGGCACTTCCGGACGCCGCCACCGCATCGAGCACGCTGAAGTTCCCGCCCCCGCCGACCTGCCCCGTTTCCGGCAACTGGGCGTGATCGCCTCCACTCAGGCCATGTTTGCCAATCCCGACGCCACTACCCTGCAGAATTTTGCCGTGGTGCTGGGACCGCAAAGGGCCGCCCATGCCGACGATTTCAGGCAGTTTGACGATGCCGGCGCTGTCCAGGCCTTCGGCAGCGACTGGCCCGTCTTTTCCGACCAGGTATTGCCCGCCATTTACTGTGCCGTTACCCGCATGACTCCCCAGGGCACGCCGCCTGGAGGCTGGTATCCCCAAAACCGCATCTCGGTGCCCGCCGCGCTCCGCCACTTCACTCGCGATGGCGCCTACGCCAGCTTTGATGAGAATATTCGCGGCACCCTCGCGCCCGGTAAACTGGCCGACTTTGTCGTACTCTCACAGGACATTCTGACCATTGCCGCGGAAAACATTCTCCACACCAGGGTGCTGCTGACGGTGATGGGCGGGCGCGACACCTATCGCGCGCCGGACTTTCCCTGATCGAGCCGCCCTCAGGGCAGTCAATCGGCTTTCCCTTGCCGTGGAAGTACCCGTCTTAAACCGGGTGAAAAGCACAGTTCTCTATCTCGCCCGAGCGGGCTTGGCCCGCGAGGAATCTGCTCTTGAGATGCCGCCCGCATGCACAGGCTCTTGCCTGCTCTCCCCTCTGCTAATACGATGTACCTGCCATGAACTGGTGGAGAACTGACCTTAGCGCCCTCTCCCTGATTTTGGCTCTGGCAATCTTCACCGCTTGCCAGTCCCGGCGGGCGCCGGCCCCCAAGGACGGCCGCTATCCCCTCCAGGGCGAAATCATCTCCGTGGATCAGGCCAAACAGCAAGTCACGGTAAAGCATGGAGCCATTCCCGGCCTGATGCCGGCCATGACCATGGTTTACGATTTGAAGGATCCCGCTCAGGTCAAGCGCCTGTGGCCAGGCGACCACATCAAAGCAAACCTGGTGGTTCAGGGCGGCAAGGCGGACCTGGAAGATGTGACCGTGCAAGGCAAGTGAACCGCCGCGGTTGATTCATCGGGCGTAGTACTTCATCCTGCTCACCATGTGCGCCATGCGGTAGTTGCCGCTGGCAGAGCCCGATGTCTATTGGGTGATGGTAACGATTGCGGGATGCAGCTCCCACAACGTAGCCACTTCCGGCGTCCCCCGGCTCTGCGGATGTTCGAAATCCTCAAAAGCCAGGCCCGTCACCTCCGCCGGCAGCGCCTGCGGCAAATCTCCTCCATGGGTGTCATCCAGGGTGAACCCATGCTGCGCCAGCTGGCTCTGAATGTTCTTTCTGGCGGAGCAGTATTCACTGTCCACCGGGGTCTCCACAATCACCCGCGGAGCTTTGCGATCCGCGGTAGCCGAAATTTCCAGATGTACATCGCAGTCCGCGGTGTTGACGCTGGCGTTCTGCAGAAAGGCATGGGCTACATGGAACAGCGTCAGTTCACGCCCGAACCGGGGCGCATTGGGTGGCAGGATTGGAGTTTGCGGCCAGCTCAGGATGGTCTGCACCGTGATTTCTACCGGCGTGGCGTTGGGCAGCGGCACGTGCTTGGCATCGTGACGATAGTCCAGACTGTTCGGCTCGAAGGGCACACAGTTGCAAATGTCCTTGAGCGCGGAGCACGACCAGTTCAGCGCGATCAGCGCCGTCAGCGCCGCCAGTACCAGCCATCTGAACCAGGTTTTCCTCAGCACCCGGGGTTGGATGCAGATTCCTCAACCCACATCGTGCCGCAACCACTCAGGATCCGCGGGGAATCGTCCTCATTCAAGCATTAATCTGCTTTAATTCAGCAACTTGGCTGAGGGATTGCGCCTTATTCCCAGCTTCGTCCAATTGGGATTTTTCAATCCTCAATCTACAATCTTCAATCGTCAACCTATGCTTGTAATGATGGCCGGCCTGCCCGGCACCGGTAAGAGCACCTTGTCTCGGGCCTTGGCCGAGCGCTGTGGCGGAGCTGTGCTCGATAAGGACGTGATTCGCGCCGCCCTCTTCGCGCCGGCACATATCGAATATTCGCGGGAACAGGATGATTTCTGCCAGCAGCTCATGCTGGAAACCGGCGAATATCTGCTGTCGCGCAATCCACGTCTGTGGATTTTTTTGGATGGGCGGCCATTCTCCCGCCGCTACCAGCGCCGGCAGGCCGAGGCAACGGCTGCCCGCCTGCACACACCGCTGGCCATCATTGAATGTGTTTGCCATCAGGCCACTGCCCTCGCCCGCCTGCAGGCTGATTCGCTTACCGGCGCTCACGCCGCCGCTAATCGCAATCCCGCCCTGTACGCGCAGGTGGCGAACGAGTTCGAACCCTTAAACCAGCCCCGGCTCACGCTCGATACCAGCCAATCCCTCTCCGAGTGCGTGCGCCAGGCGCAAGCTTATCTGGAACTCATCTCGTCGCCCCGAGAATAGGCGCTACCCAATCACCGCCGGTCGTGGCAATTGGTGCACAGTTGCGGAGGGGCCTCTACCAGTAGAAACTTCTTCTCCCGGTAATGGTGGGTGGCGTGGCAGCTCAGGCAGGTGGTGCCGCGGTGGGTATGAACCGAATCCGGTTCGCTTTCATGGCAGGCGGCGCACTGGCGGCGAATGGCAGCCGGCGAGGCTCCCTTGAAGCTGAACAGCAGGCTTGCATCTCCGCCGCTGTTCACGTGATTGCTGCCCGGGCCGTGGCAGCCTTCGCAGCCTCTCCGCGCCGCAACGCTCTCTTCTGCCAGCTTGCCATGCGCCGAATCGGCGATCTTGCCGGCCACATCCTCGTGACATGCGACGCAGGCGTCGCTCCCCACGTACTGCGGAGCTTGCATCTGCGCCGCCAGCAGTGGTTGGTAAGCCAGGAATCCGGCAAGGATTAGCGGGCAGAGGAAGACAAAAACCGGGTTACCACGAACCATGGTATCGCCTCGCGCACCCCGCTCCCCGCAAAACCGCGGGCCTGCGGCGGCGGCGGTAGCGGGCTAGATCGCTTCCTTGGCTGCGGCGGGGTGGCGTGTGCGGACCAACCCGATGGCGCGCACCCGGTCGTAGGCCGTGTGCAGGTCCTGGCTGAGCAGGTGAACCACTTGCAGGCAGGCATCGCGATGCACGCGAAGAAAATGCAGCATGTCCTTGCGGCGGACGAATGCCACCTGCGAATTGTCCAGCATCTCGGCAGTGACCTCGTACGGAGTCCCGGAAACCGCGGCGCTTAACCCCAGCATTTCGCCCGGACCGGCGATGCGCAGCGTCAGCCGCCGCCCATTACCGGAACACACCGTGAGCTTGGCCCGGCCGTCGCACAACATGAAAACCCCCCGCGCCGGGCGCCCCTCGTTGAACAGGGTGGTGCCTCGCGGATACAGGGCGATGGTCTTGATGGCGTCGAACGCTTCCAGCGCATCGGCAGGCAGATCGCAGAAAACCCGGGCGGGCCGCAGGGCGCAATCAAAGCAGCTCAGTTGGATGGCGCTCTCCATAAGCATGTGATAGCCCTTGCCGGGAACAGGAGCAGTGATTCGAGTCACCCTTCGCCGTGACCCTTGGCACAGCGGGTGGGCACTACGCGCCGGCCATCAGCCGCAACGCTCCCTTGTTGCGGATGAACAGGGTGGAACCCTTGGACTGGACAATCTGCCGCTTTTTCAATTCTGCGAACAACCGCGTCACCGTTTCCCGCGAGGTGCCGATCATCTGCGCGATTTCCTCGTGCGTCAGCGCCAGCTTCAGCCGGGGCTCCTGCTTCGTGGCTTCGCCATTGCGCGAGCTCCACTCCAGCAGCAGCTTGGCCAGCTTCTCCGCCGCGGAATGGGATAGGCCGAGCGAACGCACTTCGTGGCAGGCATTGTTGTATTTTTCGCTCAGCTGTTCCGCCACCCGGAAGCAGGCGTCGCCATGCTCCTTCAAAAAGCGCAGGAAATCTTCTCGCTTTACGAAGTTGACCTGGCAGGGATCAATGGTCTCCGCCGTCAGTTCGTATGGCTTGCCGGAAACCGTCGCGCTCAAGCCCAGCACTTCCCCCGGTTCCGCGATTTTCAGGATGAGAGTTTTGCCGTCCGTGGAACAGATGGACATCTTCACCCGGCCCTTGCACAGGACAAAAATCCCGCGCGGGCTCTGTCCTTCTACAAACAGAACCGCGCCTTTGGGGTAGGCGGTGGCATATTTTATGTTCTCGAAAGCCTGCAGGGCGGAGTTGGGCAGGTCACAGAAGATACGCTCCGCGCGCAGCTTGCAGGTCAAACAGCTTTCAACGATTTCCAACCCATATGGTGAGAGCACGCACACCCCCCTGTGACCAGTCGTCCTCCGCGCTTGGGGTCTTCTCTAACTGCTCCCCCTGCCGTTCAGCGTGGTTCTCTGCCGCTCCCCGCCTGGCACGCCCTCCAGACCATGCTGACGCTGATTTAGCGGCCCCGGCTCAGACTGGCACAAAATTAGTGTCGGCCCACAGCGTTACGTCTGGCTGTGACAGTGCCCACATCCCCGTGTGATAAGGGTCACAATCGGGTTCCGCCCCTTCCTCTCCCCTGTCCCTTTTAAACCCCGGCTCGTGACCACCGTCACGTGGTTCAGGTCGCCGGCCCAGCCTTGGCCGGAAAGGGGGAACCCGGTTGTGGACTATTCTCCCCTGCCGCCGCGGCCTAGCATGAGGCTGGGGCTCAGGAGCGTATTCCGTAGGAGGGCGAAGCCGTGATTCGCCGCGCACTTGCGACGGTTCTCAGCCTCTGCATTCCCTGCCGGCATCGCCGGCAATCAATTACTGGGCGCAAGCTGGCCGCCGGAACTTATGAGATGTATTTGGTGTGCTCCCGCTGCGCCAGGCGGATTAGCCCGGGTGTGGTTTTGGGCCCGGACCAGGTAGGCATAGCGGCAAAGCCGTCACCGTCCGCTGCCGGACTCGTGGCCGCTAACTGGCTGCCCGAGTAACTAGCTGGCGCAATCGCATTTTTCGAGTGCAACGCTCATGCGCGACATCTATCAGGTGTTGTACCGCAAAGAACGGCAACTGCAGCAGCTCCGAAAAGAAATTGAAGTTCTCAAAATCGTCATCCCTCTTCTACAGGATGACGGCCAGGCTCCCGCCATGCGCGTGGCTGCTGCTGGCGTCACCATAATTCCGTTTGAGCGCGCCGCCCGCACCGCATCTCCGCGCTCCCCTTCCGCTCTCTCCGATTGACTCGCCCTCCCCGCCGGCAGGCGCACACGTAACCGGAGGGCAGGCCTGTCTCCTGCCGCCGCTTCTCTCTTTCAAGCGGAATATCTCCTGCAAATTAGTTAGCGGGATTTGCTGGCTGCCCGGCGGGCGCCGTTTTCGCTTTCGGCTTCGCTTTCCTCACTCAGCAGGGGAGCCACCACGCGCAGGGCTTCCACTTCCATCTGCACCTGCCGAAGCTGGGCTTCTCTCTCTCGCAAAACTTCATAAACATTCTTCATCAGTGCTGGTCCTCGCGGGAAACTGGGGGATGGTGAAATGAATCAAGGCATCTTAGCTGCCTTGCGAGGCCAAGTAAAGACCCATCTCGCGCAGGTTTCCACACAAAGACGCATTTCCCTTTTTGGGCGATAATACTCGGCGGTGAACTCCAAGCCAAAAACTCGCTTAGCGCTGCTGGCCGCATCTCTGCTGCTGGCCTCCGCCATCTGCCTGGCCGGCAACCCCGCTAGCGCTCCCTCTAGCCCCAGTCCCGGGAGGCCTGCCATGAGCTTTGTCCTGGAAACCAAGGCATTTCCCAAAGGTGGCGAGATTCCCAGCAAGTACACCTGCAGCGGCGAAAATGTTTCTCCCGCCCTTTTTTGGAGCGGCGCGCCGCCGGCCACCAGGAGCTTTGCCCTCATCGTCGAGGATCCCGACGCTCCTTCCGGCACCTTTACCCACTGGATCGTCTATGACCTCCCTGCCGGCGCGCACCAGTTGCCGCAGAATGTTTCCCAGACTGACGACGTGAGCGGCGGCGGCCGCCAGGGGCGTAACGATTTCCGCCGCACCGGCTATGGCGGCCCTTGTCCGCCCCCGGGAAAAGCTCACCGCTACTTCTTCCGGCTCTACGCCCTGGATGCCACGCTCAATCTGCCCGCCGGCGCCTCCAGGCAGGAGGCGGAAGGCGCCATGCGCGCCCACGTGATCGCCCAGGCCGAACTCATGGGCAAATTCGCCCGCTAAGCGAAATCGC
>DATJEH010000014.1:0-7785 GCA_035496875.1 Terriglobales bacterium
ACTTCCGCGAACGTGCGCGCTAACTCCTGCTCCAGCCCTCCGGCAAATTCCCGGCGCAGGAGTCTGGTGGTCAAGCGCTCCGCGGCACAGCGGCCATGCTCGGTAGCGGGCAGTGATTTTCGCGCCTTGCCCACCACCAGGCGCACTGCGTGTTCCACTGTCCTGAACAGTTCCGCTGCTCCCTCCAGCGCCACCCAGTACTTCTCCTCCAGCAACCCGCGCTCATACAGCTGGCGTAGCCGCTCGCGCAGATTACCCGCGGGGCCTGTAATCTGGTGGCGGATGGCCAGGTAGCAGGCTAGAAAATCAATGTCGTACACCGCGCCCGGTGAAGTTTTAAAGTTTGCCTGCGCCGGGTCCGTTTCTTCCAGGCGAAGCCGCATCTCACGCACGGCTGGAGCAAAACCGCTGTCGCCGGCAAAGCGCCGGCTGAACTCCCGCGCTGCTTCCAGCGCCTTCGCCGCCGCCGGGGCCGAGCCCACAACCGGCCGCAGCTTGGTAAACGTAAGCGCCTCCCAGGCCTGCGCCTCCTGCGCACAGTAAGAGTGCAGCTCCGCCGCGGTTACCACCAGCTCGCCTTCGCCACCGCGCGGCCGCAGCCGCGGATCCACGGGGAATACAGTGCCCTCCCGGGTATAGGCAGAGAGTACCTGCATGATCTGCCCGGCAATGCGGGTAGCGGCTTCCGCAGGCAGACTCTCTTCGCGCACGAAGAGCACGTCGGCATCGGAAAGCAGGTCGAATTCCTGCGTGCCCAGGCGGCCCAGGGCAAGTACCGCCAGCCCCCGGGGTTGCCCCGCGATAGCAAAGGCGGCGCGAACGGCGTTCTCCGCCGCCACGCTGGTCTGCCGCAGGGATTCGTACACCGGGCGGGCCTGGAGAATGTCCGCCGCTCCGGAGGCAAACGCCTGGTGCCGGTAATGCTGTCGCAAAAGCGCCAATTTTTCCCCATAGGAGACCTGCGCCCCACCCAGGTACTCCAATTCCGGATCGCCCATCAGCTCCCCGTTGGCCTCTTCTCCCGGCGCGAACAGTTGTCCCGCTCCCTCGGTGAACTTCGTCGCGGCGGCATCCACAAAAGCAATTTCTTCCGGATGCCGTAGCAAAATATCAGTGAGCAAATCGCTGCTGGCGAACAGATCCAGTGCCCGCTCCACGCCTCGGGGCGCGCGCAGCACCGCCGCATAACGTTCCGAACTGGTATAGGCGGCGCTTAGAAAGCGGTACAAATTGCGCCGCGTGACCGCGTCCAGCTCGGCACGGGTGGCAATTTCATGCAGTTCCGGCGAATCCTCACCTACCCTCTGCAGCAATTGCTGATAGGGCTGTTCAAAGCCGCTCTGCTCTACCCGCGGCAGCAGGCGAAACTCCGCCTCATCCTCCCGCGCCTGCAGCTGCTGATGATGGATAACGCGCTCGTAGATTTCCGTCACCGCCGCCATACGCTGACGTACCCGGGCGGCAATGCCTTCGGGCGCATATTGCATGGTCTTGTCGGCCCCCACGGCCCGGTGCACCACGCGCAACTGCTCGGGTGACTCCGGCAGCCGGTGGGTCTGCTGGCCCTGGCGCAGCTGCAGGCGGTGCTCCACCTTGCGCAGAAACTCGTAAGCCGTGGTCAGCTCGTGGAATTCTTTGCCCGTGATGTGACGCTTGTCGTGCAACTTCTGCAAAGAGAACAAGGTGCCGCCGGAGCGCAGCCAGGGCTCGCCCCCGCCATACACGCGCTGCAGGCACTGCACCAGGAACTCGATATCGCGGATGCCGCCGCGGTCCAGCTTCACATCAATGCGGCTGGAGTCCAGCAGCGCCTGCCGTCGCCGCGCTCCGATCCGCTCCCGCGTATCCAGCGCCGTTTCCACCGCGGCGAAATTGATGTGCGGGCTGTAGATATAGGGCTGCGCGCCGCGGATGAATTCCCGCGCCAGGCTGGCCGAGCCGGCGCTGTGCCGCACCTTGATCAGCGCCTGGCGCTCCCAGTCGTGCGCCGCCCGCGCGTAATAGCGCAGTGCCTGGCTGAGCGCGATGGCGGGCTCGCCCTCTCCGCCTTGAGGCCGCAATCGCAAGTCAATGCGGAACACGCGGCCCTCCGCCGTCATGCGGGAAAGGATCTGGGTGAGCAGTTGCGCCAGGCGGATGAAGTACTCACGGTTGGAGATAGCGGCCGAGGACAACTCTTCCCCATCACCATGAATGTAGAGCAGGTCCACATCCGAGCTATAGTTGAGCTCCTTGCCGCCCAACTTGCCGAGCGAGAGCACGGCAAACGGCGTCTGCACCACCCGGCCTTCCGCATCCAGGTGTTGCGGCGAACCATAGCGGCGGCGCATGGCGACTTCCGCCTCGCTCAACGCCTCCTCGATCAGCACGTCAGCCAGGGCGGAAATTTCTACCGTCGTTTCCGCCAGCGGCGCAATTCCCAGCACGTCGCGGAGCATGATGCGCACATACTCCCGCCGCTTGAAGCGGGCCAGCACCAGGCTCATCTCCTCGGTTGTTGCCGCAGCCGCCTGGGCCGGCATCAGTCCGGGAGCGGCGCCGCGCGCGCGAAAACGGGCAAACGATTCGTGCAGTTCCTCCGGCGAATAACTGCGGTCCAGTACCCGCTCTTTGCGGAAGCTCTGCAGCAGTTCGGGATTACGAATCAGGGTATCGCCCAGAAAGCGGCTGTAGCCGAACACCGCCAGCGCGTAGTGGATCAGGAAACGGTGACGGTCAAGCTGCCGCGCCACCTCGCGGCCGCCACTTTCCAGCAGGCGCTCAAAGGAGGTGAGCGCGCCATCGGGATCGGGGGAATCGGGGAGTAGGTTGATTAGGGCTTCCGCCGTGCCCGCCGACGCCTGGCGGAGAATACGCCCCAGAATTTCCGATGCCGCCGCCGCATCATGAAATTGCGCCGCCGCCACCGCCGCCGCGATGGCCTCCGCCTGGCTGGATTTTCGCCGCGCTCCGCTCTCCGACAAGGCTCCCCCGCCCGCGCCTTCAGCATAACAAAAGCTCTTCACGGGGAAGAGCGCGCTATGGGTCCGGCCTATGCCGGAGGAGCCCGAAGTCTCATGCTCAGCTTCGCAGGGTCCTTTGTGACCCTTCGGGCCATGTGGTGATGGTTTGCTCTTAGACTATTTCGGGCCTGCCGGAAGCGGCACAGTTCCGCGGATTCCCTGCCCCTCCACCACGGTGTAAATCGCGTCCGGCGCGACATTGCTTAGAGTTTCCACGCGGCCGCCGGGCCAGCGGATCTGCACCGAATCCATCCTGGTCTCCCCTCCCAGCCCGAAGTGCTGCCGCAGGTCGTTTTGCGAAAGATAACTGCTCCCGCCCGTAACCTCGCTGAATTGCACCAGCTTCCCTGCCCGCACCGTCACCCGGGCGCCAATGGCGGCTCGATTGCTTTTTGTGCCTACAAGCTTGAATTCCACCCGGTGATTGCGGTCATGGTCCAGATTCTTGAGCAGCACTGGAGGCCCGTCGATGTCCACCACCACAATGTCAACGTTTCCATCATTGAAAATGTCGCCCAAAGCAGCACCCCGCCGTGAACGTGGCGGAATCGCGGCCAGCCCGGCGGCCTGGGATACATCCTCGAAAGTTCCGTCCCAGTTGTTGCGGTAGAGCAGCATGGGCTGCTCATAGGGGGCGCCGCCGGGAATGGTGTTGGCCTGCGGATAAACGTGCCCGTTGGCCATGAACAGGTCAAGCCAGCCGTCGTTGTCCATGTCGAAAAACGACGTTCCCCAGCCCACCAGCGGATATGTGGCCTGGCCCACGCCGGAAGATCGGCTCACATCCTCGAATCCTTCTTTTCCCAGATTGCGTGCCAGCATTGCCCCCTGCTCGGCAAAGTTGGTCACAAACATGGAGAGGCGGCCGCTGTGGTCATAGTCGCCCCAGTCCACGCCCATGGAACCTTGCTCCAGGCCATCGCCGCTCAGGGCCGCGCCCAGCAGCATGCCCTGGTCCGTAAACGTGCCGTTGTGATTGTTGTGATAGAGGTAATTAGCGGTTGTGTCGTTGGCTACATACAGATCGGGCCAGCCGTCGTTGTCGTAGTCTCCCCAAACCGCGCCCAGACCATAGTAATGGTTGGGATCGCTCACGCCCGCCTTGGCGGAAACTTTCTGGAACGTCCCGTCGCCGCGATTATGGAACAGCAAGTCGCTTTCTCCCGGCATGCCCCAGGGCCCGCACTGCACTTCGATTCCCTTGTACTTGCAGAATTGCGCGCTTCCCGGCAGCGGCAGGTGGTCCATATCAACGTGTACGTAGCGGGAAACGAACAGGTCCACGTTGCCGTCACGGTCATAATCCGCCCAGGCCGCGCCCGTGCTGAAGCCGCCGCCGCGCACCCCCGCCTTCTCCGTCACATCTTCAAAGCTGCAGTTGCCCTTGTTGCGGTAGAGCGCGTTCCCCCCATAGCCGGTGACGTACACGTCCAGGTTGCCGTCGTTGTCGAAGTCGGCCACCGCCACGCCCATGCCCCAGCCCTTGCGCGTCATGCCCGCCTGCTGGGTTATCTCCTTAAACGTGCCGTCAGCTTCCTGGTGCCACAGCGTGACCAGGGGATCGCCGCCCTTGCGGTAGCGCTCCACGCTGGAGCCGTTGGCCATGACGATATCGAGCCGGCCGTCGTTGTCGCAGTCAAACAGACCGATGCCCCCGCTCATGGATTCGATGACGTAGTGCTTTTCCGGCGAGGAGATGTGGGAAGCGGTCAGCCCGAGCTTCTGTGCGACATCCACAAATTTGGGCGGCGGTCCTGCGCCCGGCCGCGCATGAGTCTTCGCTGCCCGAGGCGGCGGTGCCGCCGTCGGCCCCATGGCTGCCGGCGCCTGCGTCTGCCCCTGCGAACTAGCCTGCGGTTTATGCGACTGGGAGGGTCGTGTGCCCGGCTCTTGCGCCCACACTCCAGCCACGAGCAGGCACATCAGGAGAAAAGCCCATGTGGGCAGCCTGAAGGGATTCCTGGGCATGAATCAGCCCATTTTAGTCGAAACCTAGTTGTGTGGGGACAGCCGCCGCCCTCGGCTGTCCGGGCGGGCCAAGCCCGCCTCTACCTTACGGTTTTGCAAACTCGAACCGATACGACTTAGGCTCTTCCCCGCTCACCTGCCGCGTGTTGTATTGCAGCAGGTACTTCAAGTGAGCATCATCCTGCGGATAGGCGGCCGTCCCCCCATAGGGATATACGCCCATGGTATGGAACGGCAGAGGAGCCACGGTGTTGGCATCGGCGGCGTAGAAGTCCATATCCTTCTCGTAGCCATTAGCCATAAAGAAATAGTCGCGCTTCCACCCGGCCGGCAAAGATGGCAAATGGCTGGCGTCGAAGTCGAGTGCCACCTCCTCCCCGGAGCCGAACACCACAAAGCGGTCGTCCGCCTGCGTGAGCAGCGGCAGAACGTCGCCATAGCGGGTATAGCTGCCGGCCTCGTGGGCATAAGGCCCGGTAGGGCTTGCGTCGTCGTACACGAACTTGATGTCACCGGGCAGGCTCTCTGCCACCTGCCGCGGGTAGCCGTGATAATCGAGCTTGGCGCCCACTAGCGGCACACGCGTGACATGGGTGGGAATGCTCTGGTCGTTAGTTCGGTCGAACCGCATCTGGTCCCAGTAAATCTGCAGGTTGGTGGAGATCCGGATGCGGCGCGTGCCCGCAGGCAAGCGCCCGCTCAGGTCAGCCACCATGGTGCGCGGCAGGCCCGCCGGAAAACCCATGTCATCCAGCACCCGCACCCATTTGCCGTTAGCCGTCTGCGCCTCAACGTAGGGCGCCACCGGCCGGATTCCCGACTGGTAGGCGGCATACATTCCGTTGGCGCTGAAGTAATCAATGTAGCCGGTGGCCAAAAGCCGCAGCGGTCCTCCGCGATAGGGCTTGCCCAGGTCCAGTTCCAGCGTGTGCGATTCCGCAAAGCCCATGAACGGAAGCAGCTTGAAGCCGGTAACGTAGCGATGATCCTGCGCCAGCAACTGCGGCAGCACGTTGCGCCCATGCCCATCCCAGGCGCCGGCCGGCGGCTGCGCATTGTGGCTGGCAACTACCCTAAACGCCGGATACGGCGGATTGCTCAGAAAGCGTTCATTGGGATAAACCTGCACGCCCGCGGGATGGTCAATGGCCAGCAGCTCGGCCTGGTCGAAGTAAACCACCTCCTCCATCGGCTCCATAAAGCGGAAGCTGAGCTTGCCATTGCGGGAGCGCACGCGGTCGCCATCGAGCTTTACGTACTCCGTCGGCCGCGGAATGTTGCGCTCGCCCGGGCCTACCCAATGCCCCACCACGCCCGCGCCTATCATGTCGGCGACAAATTCGTAATGTGATCCATCCCAGGCGAACAACGCCGGACAGGAACTTCCACGGCGGTCAATTTCCAGAATGTTCTTCTGCGCGTTGGCGGCGATCTCCACCTCGTCCTGCACCACGCCTGTGGGCCAGGTCATGCGCACCACGTCGGCGCTGGTTTCCGAGCCCAGGCCGGCGATGATTTCCGGCGCGTTCTGCCCCAGGTAGCCGGAGCCGCCCTGCACTTCAAATTTCTGATGCAGGGCTCCGGCGAAAACCTCCACTTTGGTGCCAATGGCGCTCTTGTTGTCGTTCAGACCTTTGAGCGCAATGCGCAGCCAGTGGTTGCGATTGCCGCCCTGGTTGCGCAGCAGCACCAGAGGGCCATGATTTTGTGTAATCAACAGGTCGGCGGAGCCGTCGCCCCAGAAATCGCCAGTGACCAGCGCCTGCGGATCGCCCAACTGCAGCTTATCGAGACCCACCTCTGCGGTGACATCCCGAAAACCTTTCGGCCCTTCATTGCGGAACAGCCTTATCGCGCCGCCATCTCTTGTCCAGCCCACGGCAGCCAAGTCAATCCAGCCATCGTTGTCATAATCCAGCGCGGCCACGCCGCGCGCCTGAAGCCAGCCAACCTGAGGTAATTTGACCTGCTCCAACTTTTCACCCTGCAAGTTTCGCCACAGCGTCAGCCCCGGTGGCACCAGGTGTGTGAATGCCAGATCCATCCAGCCGTCTTTGTCGAAATCGAACACCGCGACGCCCGTGGCTGGGTCGGGCATGGTTTCCAAAAAAGGCCGAACAGCAAGGAACTTGCCTTCGCGCGGATTGGCATAAATCGTCGTGCGTGAGCCCGTCACCACCAGATCAATGGCGCGGTCATTGTTGAAGTCCGTGCCTGCGGCGGCCGTGCCCGAACCGCTGCCGCTTAAGCCGGTAGCGTCGGTTGCTTCGCTGAAGGTGCCGTTGCCGTTATTACGCCACAATACATTCGTGGTTGGCGCCGTGGCGCTGGCGGGCATCCCGGGATGTTCCGGCGTGCGCGTAATGTACAGATCGAGATCGCCATCATGGTCATAGTCAATAAATGTCATGCCCATGGGCAGCCCGCCGGTCTGAATGCCAGCTGCTTTTGTGACGTCGGCGAACTTAGCGCCTTTTTCGTTGTGATACAGGGCGACGTGGCCATTGAAACCGACCGCCAGGTCAGTGTAGCCGTCGTTGTCGTAATCGCCCGCCGCACAGCTGTTCGCCCCGGCTTTCGGATCGAGGCCCATGGCCTCGGTGATGTCGGCGAATTTCCCTTCCCCTAAGTTGTGGTAGAGGGCCATGCCGCCCTCTTTGCCGCCATTGGCCACAAAAATGTCAATTTTGCCGTCGTTGTCGTAGTCCAGCAGGCAGGCGCCCGGGCCGGTCAACTCGGCAAACGTTTTCGGTGCAGCGCCAGGACGGCCTGCAACCGCCAATCCTGACTGCCTGGTTTCATCCACAAAGCGCAC
>DATJEH010000015.1:0-52999 GCA_035496875.1 Terriglobales bacterium
ACCTCGAGCACAATAACGCGGTTGTGCTCAAGCAACTGCTGGACGGCATGCGCAAGCCGCCCACCGGCACCGGACCGGCGGCTGCGGCCGCCATGCCCGGGCGGCAACGGGCGCGGGCCCGGCGGCCCAGATGATTCTTCACCCCATCGGCCCGGCTCCGCCCGCCGGCTCCGAAACTATTCCTGCCTGGAAAGCGGTAGCCGCCGCTCAGAAGCAGAGCGCGCCCGCGTGGTGGCTGGTCGCGCAGCCCGATCATGCGGCGCTGGCGGGAGAGCTGGCGGTTCAGTTTGCCGCGCCCGGCTTTCAGATTTCTGAGCGCGAAGTTGTGCGGGCTATTGCCCTGCACGATGCGGGCTGGGCCAAATACGACGGAGGTGGCGAGGCGGGCGGCGGCCAGAACACCGCACCGCGGTTGCTGCACGACGAGTTTGGGCGCCCGCTTTCTTTCCTGCAGGCACCGGTGGCGATGTTTGTGGAGGCGTGGGCCGCTTCCATCGAGTGCGCGGAGGAGAAAGCCGGTGCCATTGGCGGGTTGATGGTCAGCGGCCACTTCCGGCGCCTGGCCGAGAACCGGCTCAATTCGGTTGAGGATTCAGCCGGGGATGCCGCCCACATTCGGAAGTTTGTGGAGAATGAAGCCCAAGTGGAGGAAGCGCGTTTGTGCCGTCAGCCGCGGACTCGGGCTGAGGTCGAGCGCCTGGTAGATCTGTTACAGTTCTGCGACTTGCTCTCGCTGTATCTGTGCTGTGGATCGCGGGCCAGCGTTCAGTTCCCGCAAGCCATCGGAAGGCGTCCCATTGTGCTGCGCCGCAGGGGGGAGTTGTGCCTGCTGGACCCCTCACCCTTTGGCGAAGAAATCAGCTTGGACGTGGCCGCCCGCCGCGACCCAGCTTCCCGCACGGAGCCGAACACCTGCGTTTTGCCCGTGCGGATAAGGTGAGCTTCAAATTACAAACAACCTCCGGTAGAGACGTTGGTTGCAACGTCTCGTCTTGGTCTCAGCGGTGAGACGCAATAATTACCTCTCCACCGTTATCAGCCTGGAGATGCCGGTTTCTATATCGAGCCGATCCGTTCTAACTGCCAAACTACCAACTACTTCACTTCTGGATTACCTCGAGCATTATGCGGTCAATGGTGTTCAAAGCTTCCGCGTCAGGCAGGTGATGGTTGTTGGTGAGAATGGAAAATGCGATCTTCTCGCCCTTGAGGGTGGTGGCGTAGCCGGAGAGGGCATTGACGTGGTTCAGCGAGCCGGTCTTGCCCTGAATGCGTCCTATGCCCGGTGTTCCCTTAAAGCGATCGGCGAGGGAGCCATCCACCCCGGCTACCGGCAGCGTGCCTTGGTAAAGCAGCGCCCAGGGCTGGGTAGCGGCGTACTGCAGCAACTGGACGACGGCATGAGGCGTGACTAGATTCTCGCGCGAGAGGCCCGACCCATCGTAAAACACAAATTCGTCGGGGCTGATCCCTGCCTGTTGCGTGAGAAAGCTGCGCACCACCTCTTTGCCGCTTTCGATGGTGCCGGCATTGCCCTTTTCGCGTCCCAGCAGCCGCAGCAGCAGTTCCGCGTGCAGGTTCTGGCTCACCTTGTTGATCACGGTGAGATCATCCGCAAGCGGCTGCGACTGATAGCTGGCCAGCGTCACGCGCTGATCCTGCGGAGAGCTGGTTGCTGAACTCCCGCCGCCGCGCGAGGCCAGACTGGTTACCGTAACCGTGGACAGGCTGGCCAGTTCTGTGTGATGCGAGTGCGTGCGCCCGTAAACCACAACTCCGCGCTCCTCCAGCAGTTGGCGAAACAGTTCCGCCGTGAAATCCGCCGGATCTTCAATGGCCAGAGCTTCCTTGGCCCCGGCATCGTCCACCGGCATGTTGCCCCAGAAGGTGAGGGTACGCGAACCGGGCTCGCGGTTGATGTAGATCTTACGCGGGCCGGTGCCCGGCGGCGTGGTGATGATGCGGTTGTCAATGCGGTAGTAGTCGGCAAACGGAGTGACGCTGACGAAGGCGCGGTCGCCGATGTGGTCGGCGGGCAGAATGTTGACCACCACCACGTTGTCGTTAACGGTCAGCGCGGAAACCGGCGCGCCGTCGCCCCACACCAGGTCATCCTGGCTCCAGCCCTCGCCGTAGCGTTCGAAGGCGTAGTAGGAATCGTCGGCCACCACATCGCCGTCCACAAACTTCAGTCCCTTGCGCACCAGGTCGTCCGCCAGGTCCGTCAGCACCTTGATGGGCTGCGAGTCGCGCTCGGTGTGCAGGTTGTAAGGCAGCACCCGCCCCGAAAGGTTGGGGTCGCCGCGGCCCACCAAAACGAGGTCGCCGGTGAGGCGGCCGTATTTGTCCAGGCTTCCCGTGGTTTCCACCGTGGTGCGGAAGCGGTAGTCGGGACCGATCAGGGCCAAGGCCGTGGCGGTTGTAAAGAGCTTGGTATTGGAAGCCGGGGTGAACAGCTTGTGGTCGTTGCGCGCGTACAGCACGCTACCCTTGGGCAGGGAAACGACTTCGATTCCCCAGAAACCGCGGGCCACATCCGGCTGGGCAAGGATCTGGTCAATGCGTTCCTGCAGGGATGGTTTACTGGCCGCGGTGGCGAAGGGGCCCACACACAGCAGCGCCAGCAGCAAAAACGGAGAAATGCGCCTGCGCAGCATGAGATTAGCTGGATTGTAGCACCGGCCGTGCAGGTGGGGTGCTGACGGCGACTACCAAAAGTACTAGCTCGATACGGCTTAGGCTTCGCCCGGCGGACAGCCGAGAGCTTGCCCTGAGCTTGTCGGATGGGGCGGCTGTCCCCACGTGAGCACCCTGGGTCTACAATCACCCTCGATGCGTCCGACCTTCGAGTGGAATATCGGTAGGCGCTGCCTCGCGCTCGGCCCGCGCACTCTCGTGATGGGCGTGGTTAATGTCACACCCGATTCGTTTTCCGATGGCGGGTGCTACTTCGATTCCGGTGATGCAGTTCAACATGCGTTGCGTCTGCTCGACGAAGGCGCCGACATCATGGACATCGGAGGCGAATCCACCCGTCCTGGAGCGGCGGTGGCGCCCACCTCCGGAACTAAAGAACCGAGCCCGCCAAAGCGCCGTACTCCTGTTTCCGCACAGGAAGAGTTACGGCGGGTGCTGCCGGTAATTCAGGAAATCAAGCGCGCCCGCCCCGAGTGCGTGGTCTCTGTGGACACCTACAAAGCCGAGGTAGCGCGGGCGGCGGCGGCGGCGGGAGCGGAAATTGTGAACGACATCAGCGCCTTCCGCTGGGACCCGGCAATGGCTGGAACCGTGGCCGAACTGGGCTGTGGCGCCGTGCTCATGCACATGCGCGGCCGTCCGGAAGAGTGGCGTAATCTGCCTCCGCCCGACGATGTGGTTGCCATGGTCAGCAAAGAGCTGCCAGAGTGGGCGGCGGCCGCCATGCGCGCAGGCGTGGCCCGGCAACGAATCGCGCTCGACCCCGGGTTCGGCTTCGGCAAGAACTTCGAGCAGAATTATCCCCTTCTGGCGCGCCTGGAAGAACTGCACCGGATGGGCTTTCCCCTGGTTGTGGGCACTTCCAGAAAGTCGTTCATCGGCCGCGCCTTGCGCCGCGATGGCCATGACGCGCCGGTGGAGGAGCGCGCGTTTGGCACGCTGGCCAGCGAGACCGCGGCCATGCTCAAAGGCGCGCACATCATTCGCACTCACGACGTGAAAGCCTGTGTGGATGCGGCACGGGTGGCGGATGCATTGCTAAAGGCAGGCAGCCCGTAGTTAGTAGCCGGTAGCTGGTATGGGTACTAGCTACTAGATGCCAGCTACTCAGAAGGCCTTCTGCGAATCCAGCAGAATGGTCACCGGCCCTTCATTCACCAGTTCCACCTGCATCGTCTCCTGGAAGCGCCCGCTTTCGCAGCGCAGGCCGGCAGCACGTATTCTTTCCACAAAATACTCATAGAGGTTACGGGCCTGCTCGGGCCGGGCAGCCGCATCGAAGGAGGGCCGCTTGCCACGGCGCACATCGCCATAGAGCGTGAACTGCGAGACCGCCAGCACCGCGCCGCCGCTTTCCCCTACCGCTCGGTTCATTTTGCCCTCGGCGTCCTCGAAAATGCGCAGGCCAGCGATCTTGTCGGCCAGGTAAGCGGCGTCGTCCTGGCTGTCGTTCTGCCCCACGCCCAGCAGCACCAGGAGCCCAGGGCCGATCTCGCCCACGGTTTCCCCCGCCACCGTGACCTTGGCCCGACTTACCCGTTGTACGACCGCGCGCATAGATGGGCAGAGTAACGCAAATGGCTGCTGACGGGCGACCAATTACAGGTTACTCAATTACAAATTGCTTCTGTGTCCTCTGTGGTGAGAACTTAAGCCAGCGCGATGATGTCAATTTCGACCGCCACGTCGCGGGGAAGGCGGGCGACTTCTACCGTTGAGCGGGCTGGTGGGGCGGACTTCCAGAAGCGGCCGTAAACTTCGTTCATGGCCGCGAAATCACCCATGTTCTTGAGGAACACTGTGGTGCGCACCACCTTCTCCAACCCCGTGCCCGCGGCTTTAAGGATAGCCTCAAGGTTCTTCAGCACGCGCTCGGTCTGTGCCGCCACATCGCCGGCAATAATTTGCCCGCTGGCTGGATCAATGGCAATCTGCCCGGAAATAAAAACGAACCCGTTTGCCTTAACGCCCTGGGAATAAGGTCCAATCGCCTGGGGCGCATCTTTGGTGGCCACTACGTCTCGCATCTCTCCTCCGCTGGCTAAATGCTAATTGTTGAACTGGCAACTGAGAGGCAACTGACAACTAGACCCTCTGTACCCGCTGCACATCATGCACGCCGGCGATTTTTCGCAGGCCGGTGATGATCTGCTCCAGGTGCTTGAGGTCTTCAATGTCAATTACCACGTCAATGTTGGCCTGGCTGTTGGCGGTGCGGACTTCAATGTTGCGGATGTTGGTGTTGTCGTCGCTGATGATGGCGGTCACCTGCTTGAGCATGCCGGCGCGATCATCGCAAAACAGCGTGATTTTTACCGGATATCCGGTAGCTGCCTCGGTATCGCGCGCCCACTCCACGGCGATGCGCCGCTCCGATTCGTACATCAGGTTGGTAACGTTGGGACAGTTCCGGGAGTGTACCGCCACGCCTTTGCCGCGGGTCACATAGCCGACAATGTCCTCACCGCGAATGGGATTGCAGCAGCGCGCGCGGTACACCAGCAGGTCGTCGTGGCCTTTTACCTTGATGGCATTGTGATCGCCGCCAAAAACGCGGCGTACCACGCTGGTTATCGCGCTTTGCTTTTCCTCGTCGGCTTCGCCGGGCTGCTCCGAGGCAGCGGGAGCCAGTTTGGCCAGCACCTGGCGCGCGGAAAACTTGCCATAGCCGATGCCGGCCAGGAGGTCATCTCCCCGCCCCAGGCCGTAGTCCGAGGCCACGCGGTGAAAATCCTGCTCCTTGATGTTTTTGAGCGCCACCCGGTATTTGCGCGCCTCTTTTTCGATCAGTTTGCGACCGATTTCGATGGCGCGCTCGCGCTGATGCACGTTGAGCCAGTGCTTGATCTTGTTGCGCGCCCGCGAGGATTTGACGGTAGCCAGCCAGTCGCGGCTGGGATGGTGCCCGGGCTGCGTCAGAATTTCCACGATGTCGCCGCTGTGCAGGTGGTAGCGCAGCGGCACCATGCGCCCATTGACCTTCGCCCCCACGCAGGTGTGCCCTACATCGGTGTGAATGGTGTAGGCAAAGTCCAGGGGCGTGGCATCTCGCGGCAGGATCACCACCTTGCCTTTGGGCGTGAAGGTGTACACCTCTTCCGGGTAGAGGTCAATCTTGAGTGTGGAAAGAAACTCGCTGGGATCGGAAACGTCGCGCTGCCATTCCACCACCTGGCGCAGCCAGGCCAGGCGCTGCTCGTCTTTGGCGCTGACCGGGCCGTCCTTGTATTTCCAGTGGGCGGCAATGCCTTCTTCCGCCATCTTATGCATTTCCTCGGTGCGGATCTGTACCTCGAAAGGGTGCCCGTCTTCGGCGATCACTGAGGTATGCAGCGATTGGTAGAAGTTAGGACGGGGCATGGCAATGAAATCCTTGATGCGGCTGGGCACCGGCCGCCACAGGTTATGAATGATGCCCAGCACCCCATAGCAATCCTGTACGCTCTTGGTGATCACCCGCACCGCCAGCAGGTCATACATCTGGTCCACGGTAATGCGCTGGCGCAGGATTTTCTGGTGAATGCTGTACAGGCGCTTGATGCGGCTCTGAACCTCCGCCTCAATTCCCGCCTCCTTGAATTTTTCCCGCAGGATTTCCTCGATTTTCGCCAGAAACTGCTCACCCGCTTTGCGCCGCGATTCCACCGCCGCGTGCACCTGCTCGTGGCCGATGGGGTCCATGTAACGGAAGCCCAGATCCTCCAGTTCACCGCGGATTTTGCCCATGCCCAGGCGGTGGGCGATAGGGGCGTATATTTCCAGCGTTTCCTTGGCAATGCGCTGCTGGCGCTCGGGCGGAAGATGCCCCAGGGTGCGCATGTTGTGCAGCCGGTCGGCCAGTTTGATGAGCACCACGCGGATATCGTCCACCATGGCCAGCACCATTTTGCGCACGTTCTCCGCCTGGCGTTCCTCGCTGGAGGCGAAATCAATTTTGCTGATTTTGGTGACGCCCTCCACGATGTGCGCCACCTGTTCGCCGAATTCCTTGCGGATGTCAATAATGGTGACCGAGGTGTCTTCCACGGAATCGTGCAGCAGGCCGGCGACGATGGCGATGGGATCCAGCTTCATCTCTGCCAGCACGCAGGCCACTTCCAGAGGATGAACCAGGTAGGGCTCGCCGGAGGCGCGCTGTTGTCCGGTGTGGTGCAGCAGGGAGTAGTTATAAGCGCGCCGCACCAGTTCCAGATCATCATTGGGACGATAAGATCGGATCCGCTTCAGCAGCTCGCGGAAGCGCGTGACCGTGAGCACATTGGTCGCGATCTGGTGGCGCAACGTCGCCATGCTTCATTATAGCGTTTGCATTTTGGGCAAAATAGCCGCGTGCACCGTTCCCTGCACCCTAAGTAATTGCAGGCGCGAGGGTTGGGTTTGCTTGCCTTTGTCACCCGTCCTCATCCAGCGTAATCTATGAGGCTCCCATGCCTTCCCTGAACATCCTCGTCAGCGGGACCTCGGGGCCCATCGGGGGCGCTTTGGTGCCGGCGCTGACAATTGCCGGCCACCGAGTGACCCGCCTGGTGCGCCACCCGCCAGCGGCGCCCGATGAAATCGAGTGGAACCCAGAGAAACCAATTGCCCCCGATACGATGAGCGGGTATGACGCGGTCGTTCACTTGGCCGGCGAAAGCATCGTCGGCCATTGGGATCAGAAAAAGAAACAGAAAATCCGCGACTCGCGCGTGCTCGGCACACGCAATCTGGCGGAGGCGCTGGCCCAGACTACAAACAGGCCTCGGGTCTTAGTTACGGCTTCCGCCATCGGCTATTACGGCAGTCGGGGCAGCGAAATGCTGACCGAGAACAGCAAACCCGGCTTCAACTTTCTGGGGATGGTGACGCGCGAATGGGAGGGCGCGACGCAACCGGCGGCAGATGCCGGCATTCGCACCGTGCAGTTGCGCATTGGCATCATGCTCAGCATGAGCGGCGGCGCCCTTAAGCAGATGGTGACGCCGTTCCGATACGGCTTGGGCGGCATCATCGGCAATGGCAAGCAGTACTGGAGTTGGGTGGCGATTGCGGATGTGGTGGGCGCGGTCCAGCACGCGCTTACGCATGAGGGCTTGTCCGGTCCGGTGAATGTGGTTGCGCCCAATCCCGTCACCAACATTGATTTCACCCGCGCTATCGCGCAAACTGTGCACCGCCCCGCGTTGTTTCCTCTGCCGCCTTTTGCGGTCCGCCTCTTCTTTGGCCAAATGGGGGAGGAGTTGATGTTGGCCAGCGCCCGCGTGCTGCCCAACAAACTGGAGGCCAGCGGCTACAAATTCCGTTATCCGGAGCTGAAGCCCGCGCTGGCGGATATTCTGCGCAAGTAAGACTTGGCACCTGCAGTGGTAATTACCGCTCACAAATGAAGGGTGATGCCGGTGGAGACGCGGACATCGTCTTGCGTGTTCCCGAAGAACCTGGTTTTAAGATAATCCGCCTGGACCCGCCAGCCCAAGGGTCCAACAAGTCGATAATCGAATCCGCCGCCGAAAGCATTTGCGAACGACGTATCCGAAAGGTTAAAAAAAAGTCCCGTCGAGGCACTTTCATTAACATGCGAAGCGCCAAACAGGGCGTGGGCGAATGGCCTGATTCGGCCGATAGAAAAAGACATTTGCGGTCCACCCAGGAAGTTATAGAGCCGGCTGCGCACCGGTCCGATCGCTGTGGGGCAGGTTGGATAGAGCAAGCACTGCGACGTGGCGGTGGTTGTTCCGTAGTGGCCGCTGATGTCGGCCACGAAACCCAGGAACGGGATCACCTTACCTTCCACCGAGGCGTTCCAGCCATTCAGGTTGCCAGTTGCAACCGATGGGCCCTGGTGGGAGGCAAGAGGCGAAGTGCTCAGGTCAGCATGGGCGTACGAATATCCGAAAAAGAGGTTAACCTTGGGAAGTTGCGCCGCAGCAGCCGGAACAAAAAATGACAGTGCAAGGGTAGCCAGGGCGGTCTTGCTCATCGCTTCCTCCGGTCTCAATCAGCCTGAAGCAACAAGGGCCGGTCTCGGCCTGAAGTTTATTCTTCCCCGACACGCAGTACGGCGAGGAAGGCTTCCTGAGGGATGTCCACGCGCCCGATGCGCTTCATGCGCTTCTTACCTTCTTTCTGCTTTTCCAGGAGCTTGCGCTTGCGGGTGATGTCGCCGCCGTAGCACTTGGCGAGCACGTTCTTGCGCATGGCGGGCACGGTCTCGCGGGCAATGATTTTGCCGCCAATCGCCGCCTGGATGGCCACCTCAAACATCTGCCGCGGGATGAGTTGCTTCATCTTGGCAGCCAGGGCCCGCCCGCGCTCGTAGGCATGCTCCTGGTGCACGATGGTGGAGAGCGCGTCCACAGGATCGCCAGAAACCAGAATGTCCAGTTTTACCATGGGCGATTCCCAGTAGCCCGCCAGGTGGTAATCGAGCGAGGCGTAACCGCGCGATACCGACTTTAGCCGGTCGTAGAAGTCCAGCACGATTTCATTCAGCGGCAGCTCGTAGCTGAGCATCACCCGGTTGGCGGTGACGTACTCGAAGCCTTTCTGGCGGCCACGCTTTTCTTCCACCAGCTTGAGTATCCCGCCCACAAATTCCTCGTTGCTGAGGATGGTGGCCAGGATGACCGGTTCTTCTATTTTGCGGATCTCGCTTTGCGGCAGCCAGCGGGAGGGGTTATCAACGTCAACCATTTCGCCGTCGGTCCGCGTGATCTTGTAACGTACGCCCGGCGCGGTGGTGATCAGGTCGAGGTTGAATTCGCGCTCCAGGCGTTCCTGGATGATCTCCATGTGCAGCAAGCCCAGGAATCCGCAGCGAAAGCCGAAGCCGAGCGCGGCTGAGCTTTCCGGTTCGAAGAAAAATGAAGAATCGTTGAGCCGCAATTTTTCCAGCGCCTCACGCAACGCCGTGTGCTCGTGCGCGTCCACGGTATAGAGGCCGGCGAACACCATGGGCTTGATGTCTTCGAAACCGGGCAGAGGCTCGATGGCAGGCCGGGAGTCGTCGGTGATAGTGTCGCCAATTTTGGTGTCGGCCACATTCTTGATGTTGGCCATCAGGAAGCCGACCTCACCCGCCTCCAGCAGCTCAATCTCCACCGGCTTCGGCGTGAGCACGCCCAGGGTTTCCACTTCCAAAACTCGCCCGTTCCACCACAAGCGGATCTTCTGCCCTTTGCGCAGCGTGCCGTGAAAGACGCGGGCCAGCACCACCACCCCGCGATACGGGTCGAACCAGGAGTCGAAGACCAGCGCCTGCAGCGGGCTATCCGGCGAGCCCTTGGGGGGCGGAATCCGGTGCACGATGGCTTCCAGCACCTCAGGCACGCCCTGCCCGGTCTTGGCGCTGATCAGCAGCGCGTTGGAGGCATCCAGGCCAACCGCACCTTCGATCATCTCCTTGGTGCGGGCAACGTCGGCGCTGGGCAGGTCAATCTTGTTGATCACCGGAATAATTTCCAGCCCATGATTGATGGCCAGGTAGGAATTGGCCAGAGTCTGCGCTTCCACCCCCTGCGAGGCATCCACCACCAGCAACGCGCCTTCGCAGGAAGCCAGGGAGCGTGAAACTTCATAAGAGAAGTCCACGTGGCCGGGCGTATCAATCAAATTCAGCTGGTAAGTTTCGCCGTCCCTGGCCTGATACATCATGCGCACGGCGTGGGCCTTGATGGTGATGCCGCGCTCCCGCTCCAGGTCCATGGCGTCGAGCACCTGGGCCTGCATTTCGCGCGCCGAGAGCGACCCGGTCAGCTCCAGCAGGCGGTCTGCCAGCGTGGATTTGCCGTGGTCAATGTGCGCGATGATGGCGAAATTGCGGATACGAGCGCGGTCCATCGGGGTGGTGGGAACAAATCAATTTTAACAGGTGGCGCAGTGGCCCATGATGAGCGGTAGTCCCCTGCAGGCACTTTAGTCCGGGGAATTAGCGTCTCAGAACATATCGGGCTTCAGCCTCAGTGTTTCTGCTGGGGCTAAAGCCCACAATCTATGTACGCCGGTTTCGCAGGGCTAAAGCCCCGCGCTTCCACACCAGCTCGGGCATCGAACGATTACACGTCTGGTAATGTTCATTTCCGCCTGAATAGCCTGACGCGGTATCCGTCCGCATCGGAAGATAAAATCTCTTCCCATCCCGCAGGCGCGCTCTGTCCTCGGGTGTCAGGAAACTCGGCAATCACGCGCAAACTGGGCTCGCCCGCAGGCACATTCATTACGATTGCGTCCTTCACCAGCTCCGCCCGGCAGGTACGCTCCCCCGACATCACCAGCTCGCGCCGAAGTGCAATGAGCCTCCGACACCACTCAAGCATTTCCTGGTGCGGGTTTTTCTGATCAGTGCCGGCCGGCCGCTGGCCACTGATTTCTGGCCACTGTAGTTTTGACCGCTCAAACGTCTGCGGGTCCTGCGGGTCCGGTACCTCGCCCCCGAAAGCAAGGAAATGTTCGAACTCCCGGCGTCGTCCTTCGCGCACCGCCTTTTGCAGCACCGGATCGCCGTAGTCGGTAAAGAAGAGAAAGGGGGCCGTCTCGCCATACTCCTGCCCCATGAACAGCAGGGGAGTTTCCGGGGCCAGCAGGAGAAGGGCGGCGGCCAGCTTGCACGCCCCGCGCGGAACCAGCGTATCCAGGCGCTCGCCGCCAGCGCGGTTGCCGACCTGGTCGTGATTCTGGGTGCAGATGACGTGAGCGGGAAGAGGAATGCCCGCGGGTGAGGTGCCGCGTTTACGCTCGCCCCAGAACGTGAACGGTTCGCCTTGAAAAACGAAACCTTCGTTTAATGCCCGCACCACCTGTTCCGGGCTGCTGAAATCCTGGTAGTAGCCTTCGCGCTCGCCGGTGAGGAAGGCGTGCAGGGCATGGTGAAAGTCGTCGCTCCACACTGCATCCATTCCAAAGCCGCCCTGGGCCCTGGGCAGAACATCGCGGCGGTCGTTCTCGTCAGTTTCCGCGATCACGCACACGCGCCGGCCCAAGTCCCCGGCTAGCCGCTGCACGTTTTCCTGGATTGCGGCGAGGATGTGCAGCGGCGAATCGTCTTTGATGGTTTGCGTGGCGTCCAGGCGCAAGCCGTCGAGGTGGTACTCGCGAATCCAGTAAAGGGCGTTCTGAACCACGTAATCGCGCACTCCCTCGGAGCCCTCGTCGTCATAATTGATGGCGTCGCCCCATGGCGTGGTGTGGTGGTGGGTGAAATAGGGCCCAAAATGGCGCAGGTAGTTGCCTTCATTGCCCAGGTGGTTATAAACCACATCGAGTATGACGGCCAATCCGGCACCATGGGCGGCATCCACCAGGCGCTTCAGACCCTCCGGGCCGCCATAGCTGTCCTGCACCGCATAGATGGAGACGCCGTCATACCCCCAGTTGCGCCGCCCGGGAAAAGCAGCTACCGGCATCAACTCAATAACGGAGACGCCAAGGGCTTTCAGGTAGTCCAGCTTTTGGATCACGCCGTCAAAGGTGCCTTCCGGGCTGAAGGTGCCCACGTGCAATTCATAGATGACGTACTCGCGCAGGTCCAATCCCCGCCAGCCCTGGTCGCTCCATGCGAAGGTATTTGGATCAACGATGGCGGTGGGCCCGTGCACACCTTCCGGCAGCAGGCGGGAGACAGGGTCGGGCAGGGGCTTCTGTCCGTCAAGCAGATAGAAATAGCGGTCCCCAGCCTGGGCGGGGACGCGCACACTGAAGCTGCCGTCGGCCGAGCGTTGCATAGGCAGATCGCGGCTGCCCACAATTCGCAGTGTAACCTGCCGGGCATGCGGCGCCCACACCCGGAATTCCGCCGTGCCGCTTTCCAGCGCCGCACCGTACATGAGACTCAGAGTAGCCGATTTCACCGGAGTTTGGATGCGTATGCGGTTTCCGCGCGGCGCTGAAGTTGTTTTTCTCCGCGCCCTCGGTGTCTCGGCGGTAATTACAATGCTCCCATGCTCCTGATACTGGCATCCTCTTCGCCGCGGCGGCAGGAATTGCTACGGGCGGCGGGAATCGAGTTTACCGTGGAAGCCGCGGATCTAACCGAGGTTCCCCATCCCGCCGAGCCTCCGCAACAGTTTGCCGAGCGCATGGCGCGGGAGAAAGCGCTGGCGGTCGCGCAACGCCGTCACCAGTCGGGCAATCGGGTGCTGGCCGCGGATACGGTGGTCTTCGTTAACGGCCAAATCCTGGGCAAGCCGGCCGACTCGACCGATCCCCTAGCCGAGGCCGCCCGCATGCTTCGTCTGCTCTCCGGCAGGGAGCATCGGGTTATAACCGGAGTGTGCCTTCTCGATAGTGATCAGTGGTCAGCGGCCAGTGGCCAGAAAACCCCAGCCCCCGGCTTCGTCGCTTCCGAAACCACCCGGGTCTGGATGGACACGCTCAGTGAGGAAGATATCCGCGATTACATTGCCACCGGCGAGCCCATGGATAAGGCCGGTGCATACGCCATCCAGGGCCGCGCCTCGCGCTGGATTCCCCGCATCGAAGGCTGCTATTTCAACGTGGTGGGTTTGCCCGTCCCGCTCGTCTATCGCATGTTGCGGGAGCGCGGAGCCATCTAGCGGAGCTCTGGAAGGCGGGTTCCAGCCGTTCCGAAGCACGGCTTCGCCACATGCACTCGGGCATTTCTGTGGCACGGGATTGCCGATGCGGGCAACCGAGGGCACGGTTGCAGATTTTGACGGAAGGGTCGGAAGAGAATGAAAACCGGCGGCAGGCTGGAGAAGAAGCAACGAGAAATCGCTTATTTCTTGTCCGAGCTCTGTTCGCCTTCTTTCATGGACGACTTGAAATTGCGGATACCCTCGCCCAATCCCTTGCCCAGATCGGCCAGTTTGCTGGGTCCGAAGATAAGCAGCGCAATGGCCGCAATGATAAGAAGCTCAGGTAAACCTATTTTGCCGCCAAACATGTGTACCTCCGCCGGAAGGGGCGCGCCGGCGCGCTTTTCAGCGCGGTGAATTTGCGGGAATTCCCCTGTTGAGATTCTAGGTCACTCAGGGGGCTTAGTCAAAGCAGCTGCTTGGCTGGCTAGCTGGCTGACTAAAGCGCCTCGGCTCGTCAAGCTAACAAGCCAGTCAGCTTCGCTCAGGCCGCTTCTATCAGCAGGGCTATCAGCGCTGCCCGGCGCGGCAGTTCTTCCATGATGACGGATTCATTGAACGCGTGTGCGCCTTCGCCCACTCCGCCCAGACCATCCAGCGTGGGCACACCCAGGGCGGCGGTGAAGTTTCCGTCGGAGGCGCCGCCGGTACTGGCTTCATCCAGTTTCCAGTCCAGGCGGGCGGCCACCTCCCGCGCCTTGCCGTAAAGCGTGGCCACCCCGGGGGTGCGCTCCATGGGCAGACGGTTAATGGCCCCGCTGAGCTGCAGCCGGCACTTCCGGTTGCCGGGCCGCAAAGCATGGAGCTTCCTGTCAATATAAGCGGCGTCGCGGACGCGGGCGATGCGCACGTCTATAAGGGCCGAGGCCTCCGCCGCCACCACATTGCTGCGCGTTCCGCCCTCGATGACGCCGGCATTCACCGAGATGCCGCGTTTCAGATCCGTGAACGAAGAAACCTTCAGGAGCTGCCGCGCGAGCTCCAGGATGGCGCTGGCGCCTTCCCCGGGCGAGATGCCGGCATGCGCGGGCACTCCCGTCACCTTCAGGCAGTATTCGCCCACCCCTTTGCGCGCGGTCTTGACCGCGCCCTTCAGACCGGCCGAGGGCTCCATGATGAGAACTGCCGCGGATTGGCGCGCCAGGCGCTCGATAATCGGACGCGAAGTGTTGCTGCCAATCTCTTCATCGGTATTGAGCAGCACCGTGACCGGGCGGGCAAGCCTGCCACGCACTTCGCGCAGCGCCATGAGCGCGTGCAGCATCAGGGTGATGCCGGACTTCATGTCGTAGCTGCCCGGTCCCCAGGCGCGGCCCCTCTCCACCCGCCATGGCATCCTGGCCAGTGTTCCCAGCGCCCAAACCGTATCGAAATGGCCCAGCAGCATCACCGGGCGCCGGGAATCGGCTCCGGGGAAATCCGCCTGCAGGTGGTTGCCGCGCTCGCTCTGCCGGTGAAACCTGGGCTGGCCGCCGGCAGCCGCAAATTGCTGCGCCAGGAACTCACCCAGGCGGTCCACCGCCGCCTTGTTATCGCTGGGCGATTCCAGTTCCACCATCTGCCGCAGGGTTCCCACCATAACTTCGCGGCGCTGCTGCAAATACTTGAGCAGCGCGGCCGGCTCAGCGTCCATTTTCTTACCTGCCATTCTCTCTGCGCCCATCATCAAGTTCACCACCGAAACATAATCTGCGTAATCCGCACAGCTAATTCTTCAATCGAAAATCATCAATCGTCAATCCCGCCTTGCCCCTGCAGTATAATCGTCGCTTTCAGCGAGAATAGAGCATGACGCAAACGGCACCCCCAACCGAGGCGAAAGCGCCGGAGCGCACCACGCTGGACATTGCCGCCATCCAGCTCATTCTGCCGCACCGCTATCCTTTCTTGCTGATTGACCGGGTGGTGGACCTCACGCGCAAGCAGCGCATCGTGGCCATGAAGAACGTCAGCGCCAATGAGCCCTTCTTCGCCGGCCATTTTCCCGGGTTTCCCATTATGCCCGGGGTGCTGATCGTGGAAGCCATGGCCCAGGCAGGGGGAGCGCTGCTGCTCACCGAGATTGCCGATCGCGACCACAAGCTGATGGTTTTCACCGGCATCGAGCGCGCCCGCTTCCGCCGCCCCGTGGTGCCGGGCGACCAGTTGCGCATTGAGGTGGAAGTGCTGGCTTGGCGCCAGACCGCGGTGCGCATGCAGGGCAAAGCTTACGTTGGAGAGAAGCTGGCAGCTGAGGCCGTGGTCACCTGTCAACTGGTGGACCGGTCGCGGGCTCAGGGCAAGTCGCAAGCAGAAACGCCAGCGGAGAACAGCCGGGAGTAAAGGTGCCGCCAACCAAAACTACTGACGAAATCATTATCAAACGCCAGCCGCGCTCCGTGCGGCCAATGATCCATCCCACCGCCCTGGTGGATCCCGACGCCCGCATTCCTGCTTCCTGCCGCATTGGGCCCTATTGCGTAGTGGGCGCGGATGTGGAGATGGGCGAGCACTGCGAACTGGTGGCCCACGTGGTGCTCGAGGGTCCCACCCGGCTGGGTTCGCACAACCGCATATTTCCCTTCGCTTCGGTGGGCCAGCCGCCGCAGGACCTGAAATTCGCGGGCGAGAAGACGCGGCTGGAGATCGGCGACCACAACCAGATCCGCGAATTCGTCACTTTGCACCGCGGCACCGCCGGCGGGGGAGGGGTGACCCGCATCGGCAGCCACACTCTCATTATGGCCTACGCCCATGTGGCTCATGATTGCGTCGTCGGCGATCACGTTATTCTGGCCAATGCCGCTACCCTGGCCGGACACGTCACGGTCGAGGACTGGGCCACCGTGGGCGCGCTCTGCCCGGTCCACCAGTTTGTGCGCATCGGCACCTATTCCTTTATCGGCGGCGGCTCCACCATCACCAAAGACGTTCTTCCCTTCTCTAAAACCGTCGCCGCCCGCGACGCCCACGCCTACGGCCTGAATGCCATCGGGCTGGAACGGCATGGCTTCACCCGCGAACGCATCCGCAAGCTGCACCACGCCTTCCGGCTGCTGCTGGCCGCCAAACTCAACACCTCGCAAGCCCTGGAAAAACTGAAATCGGAAGCCCACCTGGGCGAGGATGTGGATCTGCTGGTGCAGTTCATTGAGAGCTCGGAGCGGGGAATCATTAAATAGTGGCCATTGATCCCTGACAACTGCTTTATGGAACGCATCGGTCTCATCGCCGGCAATGGCAAGTTTCCCATGCTCGTGCTGGACGCTGCCCGTGCTCAGGGCGCCGAGGTGGTGGTGGCGGCCATTAAAGAAGAGACGTTTCCTGAGATTGAATCGCACGGCGCGGCCGCGGTTTACTGGATGTCGCTGGGTGAACTGGGCCGCCTGATTGATACCTTCAAGCGCGAAGGTGTGCGCCGCGCCATCATGGCCGGCCAGGTGAAGCACAAACAGATTTTCTCCAGCATCCGCCCGGACTGGCATCTGGCCAAGCTGCTGCTTTCCCTGGGCACGCGCAACACTGATTCCTTGCTGAGCGGCGTGGCCAAAATCTTGGCCGATGAAGGCATCACCCTGGAAGATTCCACCAGCTTTCTGCAGCCCTTGCTTGCCCGTGCCGGAGTGCTCACCCGGCGTCCGCCGGGCGAAGCGGAGCAGAAGGACATCGCTTATGGCCGGCAGGTGGCGCGCCACTTAGCGCAATTCGACATCGGCCAGACGGTAGTCGTGGCGGAGGCTGCTTGCGTCTCCGTAGAAGCCATGGAAGGCACGGACGAGGCCATCGAGCGGGCCGGGCGCATCATGGCCGCGCTGGAAGGCGAGTCTTCCACCCTGCGCCGGCATCTAACCGTGGTTAAAGTCGCCAAGCCGAACCAGGACATGCGCTTTGATGTCCCCGTGGTGGGCGTGAAAACCATCGAAGTAATGCGCCAGGCGGGAGCTGCATGTCTTGCCCTGGACGCGGGCAAGTGCCTGCTGCTCGATGGCGACGCCGTTGTGGCCGCGGCCGATGCCGGCGGCATCTGCCTGGTCGCCGATACCTAGGAGAACGCCATGCCGCAAGCCAGCGTAAAAATCGAAGAAATTTCCCGCATCGCTGATCAACTTAAGCGCGCATTCGAAGGTGACGCCTGGCACGGACCAGCGGTGCTGGAGGTCCTGGAAGGGGTCAGCGCCCGCCCTGCCGCCGCCAAACCTATACCCGGCGCCCACAGCATCTGGGAGATTGTGCTGCACATCGCCGCTTGGGATGGCGCCATTCGTCGCCGCATGGCAGGGCAGGCGTTGCAGCTTTCAGATGAGCAGGATTTTCCTCTGGTAAAAGATACCAGCGATAGCGCCTGGCGCAGTGCCCTGGAGAATCTTAGGCAGCGTCATGCCGACTTGATCCAGGCGCTTCTCGCCATGCCGGATTACCGCCTGACTGCGCAGGTGCCGGGAAAGGATTACGACTTCTACCACATGCTGCACGGAGCGGTGCAGCACGAGCTCTACCATGCCGGGCAGATCGCGTTGCTGAAGAAAGTTGCTGGGTGAGTGGTTTGTGGCGCGGGCTCCCTCGTCGGCGAGAAAGGGGGCGACCCGCTTATAAGTTCGGAGCAACTCGTGCAACCGCATGGGACTCGTAATGGATAGGCCATGAAAGCTTTTATAGGGGTTCTCGTCCTTCTTGCTGCCATGCTGCTGCCACAGCTCGCGCCGGCTCAGGCCAAAAACAAGCAGCCAGCGGTGGCCAAAACCTACGAGGGTTGTCTCACTTCGGCCAACGGGCTTTTATTACTGACCCAGTCTGGAGGACATGCCTACGCCCTGCACGGCCGCACGGGGGAATTGAACAAGTACCTGGATCACACTCTGCAGGTGCAAGGCACGCCGGAGAAGCCGCAGAACCCGCGCACCATCGGCGCCGCTCTGCGGGTTAAGAGCTGGAAAGTGACGGGCGAATGCCACCTGGATCTGAAATCGCTGTCGCGGGCGAGTCCGGCATGGAAAAAGAGCGGCGAACCCGCTGTTCCCATCGCGGGCAAGACAGGAAAGGAGGCGGTTGCAGTTCCCATAACCAGCAACCGCTCCGTTGGCGATACTACGCCGCCTGATGACGTCGAGCGTAGCCGGATCCCGCCGCCGCCCTCGCAACCCGGCCGGCCTCCTGTGCCTGAGGACACGGCGCAAAATCCTCGCGATGCGAACCGCATCGCGGTGGCTGCACAGCGGGCGGAAATCGGTACGCCTAATGGCACCCTGGGGGTGCCCGCTGAGCCTGGGATGGGCACATTGGTTTCACAGCAATCGCGGGTGAGGCCCGACGTGGTCGTGCAAATGGACGGGGAAGAGTTTCGGCCATCGAAAGTGACCATCGCCGCCGGTCAAACCGTGGAGTGGAAAAACAACAGTGGCGATCCGCACACCGTCACGGTTGTGCCCGATAAGGCTCTGGTTCCTGCCGACGTCGCCCTGCCCAAAAATGCCCAGCCCTTCGAATCCGGTACCATTTCTGCGGGTATGACTTTCAGCCATACCTTCAAAGTTCCGGGGACCTACCGCTACTACTGCACCTTGCACGAAGGCAATGGCATGGTAGGCGAGGTCATCGTCCGGTGATCCGGGCCGTTGCCCGCGGCCAGCGGACGTTATAATCAGCGCATGTTTTGCGCCGTCCGCCAAGCTGGGAGTGTCAGCCTGCTGTTGCTTCTGCTGTTCTCGCGGGTGGGGCAGGCTCAAGCCGAACCCCGGCAAAACTGGCCGACTCCTGCTTCCATAAGCATTGTTACCGACCGCCTGCCGGAGCCGGTTGACCACAAGCCTTATCACTTTCAATTAATGGCCCGGGGCGGCAGGCCGCCTTATACATGGGCGATTCTCAAAGGTGAGCTGCCGCCTGGCCTCCACCTGGACGAGAACACAGGACTCATCACCGGCATACCTCAGGGCAAAGCGACGGCCCGATTCATCGTGCGCATCACCGATTCCTCGCAACCACTGCTGAGTGCCACCCGTGAGGTCGCCATGACGTCGGCGCCCGCGCTGCAAATGGAATGGCAGCGTGAACCAGTCCTGGAGAACGATGGCATTTACGGCGAAGTCAAGGTCGGCAATCCCAGCAAAGACCCCTACGACCTGACCTTCATCATCGTGGCCGTCAACCAGATCGGCAAGGCATTCGCGCTCGGTTATCAGCACTTCACTTTGCCCCCGCAAGGTACCCAGGCGATACCTTTCGGTTCCTCGCTGCCGCTGGGCTCCTACACCGTGCACGCCGATGCAGTGGGAGAGGTTCGAGAGAAGGATGTGATCCGGCGGGCTCAGCTGCAGACTCCCGAGCCGCTGGTGAAGAAGTGATATCTTGGAGCCTCTCTCGTCTTGACCTTGGCTGAGACTCCCATTCACGTAGCCGTCATCGGAGCCGGTGCCTTCGGCCGCAACCACGCCCGGGTTTATCGCCAACTGGAACAGGCGGGCGAGCCGGTGCATTTGGCGGCCGTCGCGGACGTGGATTCTACGCGTGCCGCGGCGCTGGCGCAGGAGTTCGGGCCTGGTGTGGCGGCATTCAGCGGCATCGGGCAGTTACTCGCGGACTGCAGACTCCAGGCCGCCTCCGTGACCGTGCCCACCGTAGAACACCTCAAAGTGGCCGGCCCACTGATGGCTGGCGGCATCAACGTGCTGATTGAGAAGCCGCTGGCCGCCACGCTGGCCGACGCCGATAGGTTGATTAGGCTTGCGAAAGAGCATGGATGCCTGGCCCAGGTGGGACACCTGGAGCGCTTCAATCCCGCGGTGCAGGCAACTTTGTCGTTGGTCACCCGTCCCATGTTCTTTGAGGTGCACCGGCTGAGCGTTTTCAGTCCTCGCTCTCTGGATATTGATGTAGTGCTCGACCTGATGATCCACGACCTCGACATCGTGCTTACACTGGCAAACTCGCCGGTCAGCGAGGTGCGCGGAGTTGGCTTGCCCATTCTTTCCCGCCAGGTGGACATTGCCAATGTGCGTCTGGAGTTTGAGTCCGGTTGCGTGGCCAACCTCACCGCCAGCCGGGTGAGCACGGAAAAAGTGCGCAAGCTGCGCTTTTTCCAGCCGCGGCAGTATGTCTCCGTTGACTACTCTCGCCAGGACGTATTGGTGTTCACCGTCGCCGCAGACGCTGCCGGAAAAGGAAACGCGGTGCCGGGCTCGCCCGACTCCCCCATTCAGGTGGCCAAACCAGCGGTACAGGCCCAGGAACCCCTCGAAGCCGAACTGCGGGCATTTGTGCAGGCGGTGCGTCGGCGTTCTCTGCCGCGGGTTACGCTCGAGGACGGCCGCCGTGCCCTGGCCCTGGCGTTGGAAATTCAGGCCGCCATGCGGGAGCACAGCCGCAAGGTGGATTTGGACGCCCTGGGCGCTGGACGCTCATCCCCTTAGCGCGGGCATCTCTTAGCGCGTGCACCTCCCGCGGGCTGAGGTTAAGCCAATCAGAATGTTGCCGTAACCCGAGCTTAGGGGCCAAGCGCCGGTTTTCTAAGTGCTTCTTGCTTTCGGAATAGGTTAACTCCCTGGGATACGGCGGTTAGGCCAAGTACTTCTGTGCTTTAGCCGACCCTGCCTTTGGTGCGAAAATAGACCCGCTTGGCTGTCCCGCCTCGCTCGGCGGCGCGAAAAGCCAGCCCTTTGCTTCGCAACCGGCAGCTTCATGGCATCTACGGAAATCCCGCCCCGCAAGCCGTTTTTGCCGCCACCACTCTATTCGGTGGCAGCGGGCAGGGGTGCGGAGCTAGCCTCGCGGCTCGAACCGGGGACTTTCCCCACACCCAAATTCTTGTCTTCTCTGCAAGATGAGATTGACCGCTCGCACCGCCGCGAAGCCTTCTGGATGTCGGTGCTGGTTCACCTGGTGGTTTTAGTGGGGTTCATCAACGGCTCTAAGTTATTGCCAGGGCATGGGATGCTTGTCCCCACGAACACGGAAGTGCTGCAAACCCATGAATACACATTCCTGGTACTGCCGCCCGACCTGCAAAAGAACGCTTCCCGGCCGCACACCAGTGTTCTTTCCGACAAGAACCGCGTCGCTACTTCACGGGAGCCAGTGATTGACCGCAAGGCGCTGCAGCACATTCTGGCAAGCAGTTCGAAAGGGACGGTAAGCGCCAAGCCGCACCAATTCCAGGCAAAAACCACACCGCCGGTGACCCCGGCCAAACCCACTGCGCAGGCGACGGCGGAAGTGGCGGGCGCAATCCCCCCTGCTCCTATCCGCGCCGGCCAGCCGGAAATGGCCAGCATGCCGGCCGCGAGTCAAGCCAGTTCCTTGCCCCTCACGGCGCACCCCGCCCCAGGGTCCCTCAGCGGCACGCCCCTTGGCGAGTCCTCCAGCCCTAGCGGTGGCGACACTGACGGCGCGATCAGCGCCGCCCATTCACAGCCCGCCAGCCAGAGCCAGGTGGACGTACTCAGTGACACCATGGGAGTCAATTTTGGTCCGTATCTTAGCCGGGTTTTGCGCGCTGTCCGCCTGAACTGGTACGACCGCATTCCCGAGTCAGCCCGCGCGCCCCTCATGAAACGGGGCAAGGTTTCGATTCAATTCGACATTTTGAAAACCGGGCAAATCGCCGCTATGGCGGTGGTCGGCACCTCGGGCGACCCCTCTCTGGACGGCGCTGCCATCGGCGGCATTAATCAATCTGGCCCCTTCCCCCCTCTCCCCCAGCAGTTCCAGGGACAATATCTGGCCTTGCGCTTCCACTTCTTCTACAACCCGGACACCAACGACTTGAGATAGTTCGGAAAGTAATCCTGCCGTCTTCGGGCGGCATATTCCTAAGTAGTTGTAAGGAGGAGACTTGATAAGCATCTATCGCAGGTTGCTCGGGTGTGGGCTGTTGTTATTGATGCTGACCGCAAGCGCGGCCATGGCCGCCGCTCAGGAACACAATGCCCAGGGCTACGTGTTCTTCGCTCCGGGCGTGATAACGTCGCCGGGCAGTTCCAGCGCCAGCTTGCACTTCGGAGCCGGCGGCGAAGGATTTCTACACAAGGGAATTGCCGCCGGTGCAGAACTCGGGTACATGGCGCCGTGGAGCGATTTTGGCGGCGGCCTGGGAATTTTATCTCTCGACGGCCAATACCATTTTGCCCGTGGACAACGAGTCGTGCCGTTTGTGACTGCCGGATATTCGCTGGGGTTCCACAGCGGCCACGTCAATCTGTTCAATTACGGTATTGGCGCAAATATCTGGATGAAGTCTAACCGCGGCATCCGCCTGGAATTCCGCGATCACGTGGACAGCAGTAATCACTACATTGATTTTCGAATCGGGTACGCCTTCCGGTAGTGAAGCCGTCAGCAGTCGGTACTCAGGAGTCAGCGGGGGCACCCGTGCCCCCGCCACCGCTGAAGCGGGCGATCAGCATCGCGCGCCATCGCCTACAATTGGCAGGTGGACAAATCTGTCATAAGGACGCCGCAGCCAGCGAAGCCTGTGACCACGCGCAACCACTTAAGCGCGGAGCGAAGACGGGCATTGCGGGCCGAGGCTGTCGGAATTATCCTGATCGCCCTCGCCATTCTGGTTTACACCGTTCTGCGTTATGGGGCGCACATTAACTGGAGCGCCCGCTAGCCGTGTCCGTGCCTGGTACCTCCTCCGGTTTGCCGCTCCTGATAGTTGTGCTGGGGCCCACGGGCAGCGGCAAAACCGCGCTTTCGCTGGCGCTTGCCCAACGCTTTGACGGAGAGATCGTGAACTGCGACTCGGTGGCTTTGTACCGCGAGTTCGACATCGGTACGGCCAAGCCCAGCGCGGAGGAGCGTGCGCGCGTGCCGCACCATCTTTTCGATGTTGCCGATCCCACCGCACAAGTCACTGCGGGAGAGTACGCGCAGCAGGCGCGGCAGGTATTGCGGGAGATCAGCGCGCGCCACCAACTGCCCATCGTGGTGGGTGGCACCGGCCTGTACCTGCGGGCGCTGCTGGAAGGGCTCTTTCCCGGGCTCCGCCGGTCGGAAGAATTGCGCCAGCGGCTGCGCCGCCGCGCGCAGAGCACAGCTCCCGGCTACCTGCATCGGCTGCTGGCTCGACTGGACAAGGAAGCATCGCAGACGATACATCCTCACGACACTCCCAAGCTCATCCGCGCCATTGAAGTGTGCATTGCCGGAGGGCAGCGAATGACGGCCATGTGGCGACAGGGACGCGAGCCGCTGCGGGATTTTTTCATTCTACGGCTGGGCCTGGATCCGGACCGCACCCAGCTTTACGCGCGCATCAACCGGCGTGCTCAGCAGATGTTCGCCGCCGGCCTGGTGGAGGAAACCGCCCGTCTGCGGGAAAAATACGCTGACCGGGCCTGGGCTCTGAACTCGCTGGGCTACCAGCAGGCAGCTCAGATACTGCGCGGCGAAATCAGCGTGGAACTGGGAATCGCCAAGGCGCAGCAGGGACACCGCAATTACGCCAAGCGGCAGGTGACCTGGTTCCGTCGCGAATCGGCGGTCCTCTGGCTGCGCGGTTTTGGCGATGAGCCCGCTATCCAGCAGCAGGCAGCGGGCCTAATCGAAAGCCGCTTGCGCTGTGCCCGGGCGGGCGTATAATCGCGCGGCGCCCGCCCCGGGCAAGCAGCTAGCCCATTGAAATCCCGTGGTTTGGCGGTTTTACTGAGGTCGCCGGCAGCGTCTTCCCCCACCGTCGCGCGGGATTGCAGCGACTTTTCCTTGGACAATCGAAAGAGAACGTACTAAAAAGAAAGGGAAGGCAAAACCGGCTATCGCCGCCGGCGAACGTCCCCGCGAGTTTATTGTGCTCAACGAAGAACGCCGCCGCGCCATCCTCGATATCACCAACCGCGAGGGACGCGTGCTGGTCAAGGAGCTGGCGCGCCGCTTCAGTACCTCCCAGGTCACAATCCGCAAAGACCTGGAGGTGCTGCACGCGCAGGGGTTCGTGCATCGCACCCATGGAGGGGCGCTGCCCTTCCGCGAGGGCGCGCTCTCCGATCCCACGCTGCGGGAAAAAGAAAAGCTATACCGCAAGGAGAAACTGCACATTGCGAGCGCGGCCGCGCGCATGGTGCAGGAAGGGCAGGTAGTGATTCTCGATTCCGGAACCACCACCACCGCCATCGCGCGGGGTTTGCGCCACATGCAGAACCTGACCATCGTGACCAATGCCGTGAACATCGCGGCGGAACTGGCGGGAACACCCATCGAGGTGATCCTCACCGGGGGCACCCTGCGCAAGAACTCGTTTTCCCTGGTCGGACCCATAGCGGAAGACACCCTGCGGCGGTTGAACGCCGATATCCTCTTCCTGGGGGTAGACGGCTTCGACGTGCACTACGGTTTGAGCACTCCCAACCTGCTGGAGGCGAAAGTTAACCGGGTGATGGTGGAGGTGGCCAAGCAGACGGTGGCGGTGTGCGATTCCAGTAAATTCGGGCGGCGCAGTCTGTCGCTGATCGTGCCCACCTCCGGGGTACACAGAGTGATTACTGATAAGAAGGCGCCCAAGTCGGACTTGCGCGCGCTGCACAAGGCGGGAGTAGAAGTTGTATTGGTTTAGGAGCGGAATGGGTAGCTGGTGGTTAACAACTGGCAGTTGACGGTCGGAGCGCACGCCCAACTGCCAACTTTTATCCGGCAGCTATCGTCCTTACCGAGCCGAGAGAACAGGGAGATTTGATGAGCCACAATAGCGGACAGGGCGGGCAGACGCTGGCGGAAACCCTATCGCAGCCGCAGTGCTGGGCCAAATGCCTGAGCGAATTGCAGGCCAGCGGCGACCTGGAGAGCATTGGCAGACGTTTTGCCGCGGGTGGCGAGTGGCTGTTTGTGGGCTGCGGCTCCAGCTACTATCTAGCGCAATCGGCGGCGGCGGCCTGGTCCTCCATCACCGGGCTGCGCGCCAAGGCTGTCCCAGCTTCAGAACTACTGCTTTTTCCTGAGGCGGTGCTCGCGGGTTCGGCCGCATTGGTCCCGGTCCTGATTTCACGTTCCGGGAAGACAACGGAAGTGCTGCGCGCGGCCGAGTACCTGGAGGGGACGCGCAACCTGCGCACCCTGGCGGTCACCTGCTCTCCCGGCCAGGCGCTGGAAAAGGCCGCCAGCGCCGCTATTCGTCTGCCGGGAGCCGATGAGCAAAGCACCGTGATGACCCGTTCTTTCAGTTCCATGCTGCTGGCCCTGGAGGCCCTGGCCGCGACCGTGGCCGGCGACCAAGCCTTGCTGGAAAATCTGCGCCGCATGCCGGCTCTGGCTGAGCCCCTGCCCGCAACCCTGCACGCCCGCATTCTGGAATTCGTGGCAGCCAGCCAGTTCGCCGATTACGTTTACCTGGGTCAAGGTCCCTTCTACGGGCTGGCCTGCGAGGCCGCGCTCAAGATTACCGAGATGTCCTGCTCCTACGCCCAGCCCTTCCATGCCCTGGAATTCCGTCATGGGCCCAAAGCGATTCTGGGACCCGAGGTGCTGGTTACCTTTCTGCTCTCTGAACAGGGCGGGCAGTCTGAACTGGATGTTCTGGAGGAGGTAAAGCGGTTGGGCGCCACCACTGTGGTTGTGGCCAACGCAGCGAGCGAAAGGGTGCGGGCCAATGCCGATCTGCTGGTCGAACTCGGGTTCGATCTGCCGGAGTACGCACGCCTGACGGCGTACTGCCTGGCAGGGCAGTTGCTGGGCATCGCCACCGCGCTGAAAAAGGGCTTCAATCCAGATCAGCCCCGCAACCTTTCGCGGGTAGTAGTGCTGGAACCCACCGAGAAGCCGGAACATGCCGCGTTTTGATGTGGCAGTGGTCGGGGAACTGAACCTCGACCTCATCCTCTATGGCCTGCCGGAACAACTGCCCACAGAGCGCGAATTCCTCGCCGATGGGCTCCGGCTCACCCTGGGCAGTTCCTCCGCCATTCTGGCCCACAATCTGGCCGCGCTGGGGGCGCGGGTGGCTTTCGCCTCCCTGATTGGCGACGATTCTCTGGGGGCAATCGCCCTGCAACGGTTGGCCGCGGCTGGGGTGGATGTTTCGCAAGTGAAGAAGGCCAGCGGGCGCACCACCGGGCTTACCGTAATTCTGCAGCATCAGGGACGGCGGCGCATCCTGACCTATCCCGGCACCATGGCGGATATGAGCCGGGCTGATCTTGATATCGAATTCCTGAAGTCCGCCCGGCACTTCCACCTGTCATCCTTCTTTTTGCAGCCGGCGCTGCGGCCTCAGGTTTCCCGCTTGTTTGCTGAAATGAAAGCTGCCGGGCTGAGCACTTCCTTCGATACCAACGACGATCCCGAGGACCGCTGGGAAGGTGTGTTCAGCGTGCTGCCTCACGTGGATGTGTTCCTGCCCAACGAGCGCGAGGCGCTGCGGCTGACGGGCGCGGCAGATCTGAACTCCGCGCTAGAGCAACTGGCGAAGCGCATGCCCGTGCTGGCAGTAAAACTGGGAGCGCAGGGTGCGCTGGCGCGCCGCGGCCAAGAAGAGTTTCGCTGTCCGGCGGCGAAGGTCACGCCCGTGGACCCGGTTGGCGCAGGCGACAGCTTCGATGCCGGTTTTCTCTATCAATACCTGCGGGGGGCCGACCTCAATACCTGCCTGAATTATGGCAACCTGGCAGGGGCGCTCTCCACCACTATGCCAGGCGGCACGGAAGCCTTTCGCGACCCCTCCCGCGTGGAGCAGTTTTTTCGCCAGCACACAAAGCCGCCGGAGTCATCCTGACGGACTTTAGTCCCGAAGCATGACGCCAGGCTCGGAGCGTGCCTACTGCCGGCTCACCTCCAGCAGCAGGTGCTCGAGAAAGCTGGTGTTCAGTATCGCGGTGCTGCCCGTGGCGGTAACCGTTCCCAGGTCCTGGTCGTTGGCGTAATCCACCACGTGGTAGGTTCCGGGCTGCAGTCCGCGCAGTTGCACCTCGCCCTGGTAGCCCTTCGACCCGTCCGGAGCAAAAAAGGCGTAGTACATCTTGCCATCCTTCTGGATGGCGTAGCCTTCCGGCGTGTCGTAGCCGATGGTGTACAGGTTGCGGAACGTGCCCTTGGACAGCATTTTCTGGTTGTAAATGCCGATCCACTTCTTCCACCACTCTTCCTTGCTGTGGGTGAGGGCTACGTCCTTGAAATGCGGGCCGGGATCGGGCCACACGAACTTGGTGCCCACCACGCCGCCGGTGCCGATGGTGGAAGCGAAGTCGCGGCCGATGTCGCTCTCCTGGTTGCTGTTGGCGAAGTTGATCCTGGTCAGCTCCACGTGGTCGCCGTAAACCGCGGCCTCCGGGCCGAGCAGCGCTTTATACATCTTGATGCGCCGCCGCACCTGCACCGAACCCACGGGATCGGCGGTGACCGCCTGGTCCATGTAGGGCAGCCAGGCCAGGCTCGGCGGGGTGCCGCAGGGGCAACTCTGGGTCACGCTCTCCGGCTTCAGCGAGCGCGAGGTCTCATAGATGATCTTGTAGACCTCGGCCATGGCATTCACCGACTCCTCCGGTGACTTGTGGTGGTGCTTGGGGTTGTAGCAGGCGGGCACGGTATAGATGTTGTCGAGCTTGGAGCCGTCGAAGCCCCAGTCGCGGATAAAGCGCTGGGTCAGTTGCCGGTAGTAAGCCTGCACTTCCGGCAAAGAGGGATCGAGCACCGCCAGGTCGCGCACCATGCGCGCGTGCTTGCCGTTCTTGTCCAGGATGAGCCAGTCCGGGTGCTCCTTCACCACCTGGGAGATGCCGTAGCGGTGCGATTCGTAGCGGCCCTGGCCATCCTCCACGGCCAAAGGCAGCCACCAGAGCTGCGCGTACATGCCCTGCTTGTGGAAGTCGGCCACCATCCTTTTCATGGAGTCGCCGGGGAAAGTGTCCTTGCGCGGTTCCCAGTCGCCGTAGTTGTTGAACCAGCGATCATCGAGGGTCGCCCACTTGATGCCCATTTCTTTCAGCTTGGGGACGGTACCCAGCATCTCCTTGGGGGTGACGTTGAACTCGTAACCCCAGCCGCACCAGGCGACGTTGTAGGCCTCGCTGGAAGGCTTAGGCAGGTTCCAGCCCTCCCGCTCCAGGGCGTTGGAGTAGAGCCGCAAGGGCTCGTAGTAGTCGCCGCTATAGACGGACACAAAGCTGCGCGGCGTGGAGTAAGTATCGCCCGGCTGCAGGGTCACGCCAGGTTCCACTTGCAGGCCGCTGTTGATGCGGCCGTCATCCGCTACCTTCACCGGCAGCGACAGCACCAGGGGCAGGGTTTCCAGGTGCCCAATGGCTTCGCCCACTGAACCCGTCCAGAACGCCGCCACCGGAATACCGCCGCCCAGTCCGTTCTTGAGTTGCGCGCCCATCAGGTTAGGCTGGGTGAATTTTTTCGAAATGTGAATAACGTCATCTTTGCCCCAGTTGTAACTGGAGCCCTGAAACGACCACAGGTCATAAGGAGCGGCATCGGAACTGGCCAGCGAGGCGTCAAAGCGATGGCGTTGAGCAACCGCCCGGTCGAGCGCCACCGGCTGCGAGCCCGCGTTTTTATATTGCACCGTGGTCACGGCCAGGTTGGGAAAGTCGTCATAGACCTCGATAGCAAAACTGCTCTGCAATCCCGGCACGGAAGCCGCCTGCCCGGGAATTTCCACTCGCCGCCCGCGGCCCAGCTTGCCACGCGCACCTGTAATTTTCGCTTGGCTGAAATCCAGGGCGAAGTCAACCTGCTTCCCGCCGCTGACCAGGAAGTCGCTGCCGCCCTGCGGCGAGTCCAGCGTAAGTTCCTTGCCCTCCTTGAGCAGGGCGGCCTGCACATAGCCGGAAGGCAGTACATCGAATTCCGCCGTGGTGGTGCGGATGACCACCGGACCGCCGGGATGAACGGTGATGGAAACCGGAGAAGGCCCGCCTTCTTCCGGCGCCGCCTGGATCGCCTTCTGCGATTGCCGCGAGCACGCGGGCATGATGAGGAGAAGACCAACAACCATGAGAAGCAAATGCGGCGTTCGCCGCTCTAACAAGGCCGGTTTCATTTCGCACCTCCAGATGAAGACGCTGGCAATCCCTTGAACTGGGCAAAAATTCGTTCTGCATTGCGATGATAGACCTTCTGCAACACCGGGTCCGGCAGCTTCATGCCATAAATTTTCCAGCGCCCCTGCCCGGGATAACCGTAGTAATCAAAATATTCGTCGTCGGTTTCCAGCCAGCGGAAGTAATTGCGGTACATCTCCAGGCTGGGCGGAGAGTCGGTGCCGAACAGGATGCGGTCCTGGTACTTGAGGAAAAATTCGCGGGCGCGGCGCGGCTGCCGTCCCAGTTCGGCCTCGCGCGCCCCAAACTCGGTCATCACGTTGGGCAAGCGGTCCAGCAGGTGAGAGACGTAATCCAGGTTCTCCGGCCAGTTGGCCACGTGCAGCGCAATGAAGGTGGTGTGCGGATGCTTGGCGAACATGTGGTCGCGCTGCGCCATGACTTCTTCTTTGCTGGGGAAGCCGTGGTCGTAAAAGCTCCAGTCGGGGTGCTCGATCAATTCCTCATAGCGTTCGTTTTCGCCGTTGATGGGATGGAAGAAAGCTTCGGGATCGGTAACGTGAATGGCCACGGGAATGCCCAGCCGCCCGCATTCCTCCCACACCGGGTCCAGGCGCGGGTCGTCCACCGCAATGAGTTTTCCGGATTTATCGCGGTCCTGCAGGCCCAGGTCCTTCAGCACCTTCAGGCCACGCGCGCCGCGGTGCACGGCGTCGTCCAGGTCGGCCACCATGGCCTTGGGGTCGTCAATTTTCGAATAATCAATCTGGGTGAACACCATAAAGCGCCCGGGATAGGGCTTCACCATCTCGTCCACCACATGCTGGAGCTTCTCTCTCCACTGCCCGGTGAGGATGACGACGGTGCGCACGTTGGTCGCGTTCATCACCTGGATGACCTTGGCCGGCGGTTCGTGCTCGTCAATGCCCATGGCGTCATTGATGTGGTTGTGCACATCAATCACCGGGAACTTGGCGCGCTCGATGGAGGTGACGCGCGCGTGCAGCATGGACGTGGGGTGAAAATCGCGCAGCAGCAGGGTCTCGCGTTCCTTGGCGTTGGGCGCGGCCTTGTAGCTGATGGGGTTTTTGGTTTGGTTCTGTGCGGACATCAGGCAGAAGGAAGAGAACAGAGCGGTTACCACAAGAACGCGGCGCATGATAGGAACCTCGATTCGCGTAGGCTGGTGTGGGCCCGGATTGTCGCCCCGGGGAGGGACAGGGCCGAGCTCCGCCCCCACACAAACTTACTCTTGCTTCGGTGCCGGGGCCGGCGGCTCCTGTGCCGGCGGCGTCCAGCGCTTGTTCTCCGTGGGCGTGAACATTTTGTTGACCGCCGAGCCGCTCACATTCACCGTGAATGTTTTTTGCCCCGGCACTCCGTCCACGCCATCCACGGTCAAGCGCACAGTGCGCTCGCCTTCGATGGTGTAAGTATGGTGCGCACTGGCGCCGTCCATCTTTACTCCATCGCCGAAGTCCCAGTGATAGGCGACTGCCGGCGTGCCCTTCTCATCCGCCTTTGCGACGAAGGCGAGGGTCTCGCCCATCTTGGCTTGCGGTGGAACCTCCGCGGTTATTGCCGGGGCAGCGGCGGAGACGGAAGCATCCACAATCTTGATCACGCGGACTGAATGCGGCGGCTGATTGTCCAATGCCAGCGAGCCATTGTTGATGGCCACCGGCTTCAGCCCATCCAGGACATCAAGCGCCTGGTATTGCCCGTTCGCGGGCAGTTTCAGGTCGGCCATGGTGAAGGTGTGCGACGTGGGCTGCTCGGTCCAGTTGAACACCGTCAGGATGGACTGGTGTGCATCCTCGCGCAGGAAAAAGACGCTGGGCATCTGGTCTTCAGGGCGATAAGTCATGAGGTCCAGCGGCAACGATGCGCGGCCCAGGCGCGCCATGTTGAGCAAGTCCTGGTTCTCCACCAGCGCCACGCGGTCGGCATCCTGGCCCAGCGTGGGCAGATCGTCGCCGATTTCGTACATCCCCCCGGATACGGCGGAGAGCACAATGGACACCTTGGCTTCATCCGGCGTAAGGGGCGTCTGCCCGCCATGCCACGTGTGCTCGGGTATGGTTTGCCGCGAAACCGAGAAGGCATCGGGATCGCTGACAAAGAAATTCCGGTTCATGTAGTAGCGGGCAGCGATGCCCGGGGCTGCTTCCCGGCTGGCAACAAACGCGTGCCCCGTGTCCAGAGATATGCGCCCGGCGTCCACAATCCCCACCGGGTTGAGCATGGGGCTGCCGTCCTTGTCGAGGAGCACATGCTCGCCAACCGCCTGACGGATCACATCCAGCCCGATGCGCTGCGCCTCCAGGGCGGTGGTGTTAGGCCGGAAATGGTGGCCTTCCACCGAGCTGTCGTCCATGAAGTCCATTTTGATGTAACGAATGCCCCAGTCCTTCGTCAGAGTCGTATAGGTCTGGCGCAAATACTCCTGGGCGCCGGGATTGGTGGTGTCCAGGGCGTAGAGCTGGTCCTTGCTGTCCGTGACGTGGCCCAGGTGAATAGGCTGACCGGCGCGGTTCGCCACCAGCCAGTCTTTGTGATTCTGGAAAATCCAGGACCGCTCCGAAACCTCGAATGGCGCGGTCCAGATGCCGAAGGTCAGGCCCAGATGTCGGACGTGATCGCCAATGAACTTCATGCCCAGGGGAAAATTGGTGGCGTTGGGCGTGGCGTACTCGCCGCGGGCGTACTGATAGCCTTCGTCAATATGAAAAAACGTGTATCCCAGGTCCTTGAGGTTCTGGGCCAGCCACCGGGCGTTGGTCAGGGCGGTGCCCTGGGTGAGGCCGAAATAGTACGCCGTCCAGCTCCACCAGCCGATGGGAGTGGGCGCGCTGATCCGGGCATGGTGCAGGGTGCGGATAGCCGCTCCATAATCCTCCAACTGGCTGTGGTAGTCAGGGCCGGCGGCGACCATGAGGGGCTCGGCGGGCAGAGATTGTCCCGGTCCCAGTGGCAGGCTCAGATCAATCTGGTCGTCCGGCGGCGCATTCTTCAGCGACTCGCCTTTCAGAATTTCCGTGGTGCCGGTAGATTCCACGTCATAGGAAGCAATGCCCGGTTCGGGCGCGGTCTGCGCCTTAAGATGAAAGATGGTAAGAAAACGGTCGGAGCTCAGGGCGCCCAAGAACAGGCTTTGGCCGCTCTGCCGGTTGAAGATCAACTGGCTGCCCACGGCGCGATGCATGCCATTAGCGGGCTCGGTAAGGTCCATGATCTTCATGGCGGGGCGGTCTTCGCTGTAGCTGTCGGAAAGCACCCGGTCGGAAGATGCTGGCCCATTCAGGTTTATAATCGCTGCTCCCGCCGCCTGAATGCCGCGGATTTCCTGCACCGTGATTGGCTTCTCGGTGGTGTTGTGGATTTCCACCCCAATGCTGCCGTAGGGCTGGCGGTCATAAAGGCGAAGCAAGCAGACCAGGTCAGGCTGGCCGCTCAGCCCGGTGTGGGTTACGGTGAGCAAGTGTCCGGGTCCGAGGTCATCAACGAAAGTGGTTTGCGCCACCTCGTGCTTGGGATAGGCTCCGGCGGGCAGCAAACGAAAATTGGTGATTGCGGCGGATTGAGCATGCAGGACGGGGTTGGTGGCGCCCTGCCGGGTGATGGAATAGGAACCGTCGGCTGCCACGCTGATTTCCAGGCTGGCATTACGCAGCGTGGCCAGGGGCCGGGCCGGCGCCGCTCGCCTTTTCTTGCGCGCTCCCCAGGCGGGAAGGAACAGAACGGGCACAAAAACGAGAACGGCGACCCACTTTCGAATGCTTTCCATTTTCACCTCGGTCCCCGGGAGGGCGGAAGCCCGGCTGGCGTATGGCGGCGGGGCCGACGGCGCCTGGGCCTGGGCAGGCCTTTGTCCCGTGATTGCGGGAAACCCTATCTTTTATCTGAAAATGGGGCCGCCGTCCAGAAACTTGTGCCCCCGCCGCGGGACAAAGTTTTGCTTGACAGCCGGTGCATATCGAAAGTAAAAGTAACACTTCGTAAAAGTTAGTAATCGAACCCTCGTCTTCCGTGTTCGCCCGGGCATTGGAAGCCGCCCAAACCGAACTCCCGGGCCAGGAGCCTTCGCCATGCGACGCGCCTTGCAACCCCGCGCTTTCTCTTCCCGCTTCCTCTTGGTTCTGCTTGCCATTCTGAGCCTGGCTGCTGGTCTATGGGCCCAGAAAGATACCGGCACCATCGCGGGCACCGTCACCGACCCGTCCGGGGCGGTGGTGGCCGGCGCCAAAGTGGTAGTGAGGGAAGTGGACCGGGGCGCAACCTTTTCCACCCAAACCAGTCAGTCCGGCGAATACGTTGCCAGCCCTCTGATGGTTGGCCGCTACACCGTGACCGTGGAACACAGCGGCTTCAAGCGGGCGGTGTCCCAGCCCGTGTCGCTGGACGTGCAGCAGCGCGCGGTGTTGAACATCAAGCTGCAGCTCGGCCAGGCCAGCGAGTCGGTGGAAGTGACCGGGGCGGCGCCGCTGCTGGAAACCCAGACTTCCGAGCTGGGACAGGTGGTGAATGCGCGCCAGGCCAGCAACTTGCCGCTGAACGGGCGCAACTTCGCCCAACTGGCGCTGCTGACCGCGGGCACCACGCCCAGCGAACCGGGGGCACGCGACGAGGAGAGCTTCGGTTTCAGCGCCGGGGGCGCGCGCTCGCTGCAGAACAACTTCCTGCTCGACGGCATTGACAACAACTCCAATCTTCCTGACCTGCTCAACGAGAGCAACTACGTTATCCAGCCGCCGGTGGACGCGCTGCAGGAGTTCAAGGTACAGACCAACGCCTACAGCGCCGAGTTTGGCCGCGGCAACGGGGCGATTGTCAACGCCGTCATCAAATCGGGAACCAACCAGTTGCACGGCAGCGGTTGGGGCTTCCTGCGTAACAACGTGCTCGATGCCCGCAACTATTTCGACCCCGTGGGCCCCACTCCGCCCTACCAGCAGTACCAGTTTGGCGGCACCCTGGGCGGCCCGGTCTATATTCCTCACGTTTACGACGGCCGCAACAAGACCTTCTTCTTCGTGGACTATGAGGGCCTGCGCATCCACCAGGCCGACACCCAGACTCTGCTGGTGCCTGACGCCCTGCAGCGTGCCGGCAATTTTGCCAGCCTGCTCGATACGAGCACGCGAACGGGGGTGGACTGCAATGGCCGTCCCACCTATGGCGGCGAACTCTTCGACACACGCCTGACGCAAATCAGCGCCGGCAGCCCTACCGGCTTGTGCGGTGTGCCCATTGGCGGCTACACCGCCGGCGGCCTGCCCACGAACATCATCCCGGCAGGCAAGATTGACCCTTTGGCGGCAAAGCTAATGGCTTTGTTTCCCACGCCCAATGTTTCCGGCAATCCCGCTTTTAACTACATTGCCAACCCGGTGGAGAACACCCATCGTTCGAATTTCGACACACGCATTGACCAGAAATTTTCCGACAAGGACAATGCCTTCATCCGTTTCAGCTATGAGAACCAGCCCCGCATTATCCCCTCGCCGTTCCAGAACAGCATCGCCGATGGCGGCGGCTTCTTCAGCGGCATTGAAGACAATTCCTACCGCAGCGTGGCTCTGAGCGAAACCCACGTCTTCAAGCCCACCCTGGTCAACGAATTCCGCTTCGGCTATAACCGCGTGAACTCGCACCGCTTCCAGTTCAATTTCGACAAGGACATCTCCGGCCAGGTCGGCTTTCCAGGCGTCCCCTTCACCCCCATCAACGGGGGCTTGCCCCAGCTCAACTTTGACGACGGCAGCGCGCCCACCCTGGGCAGCCCCACCTTCCTGCCGTCCGTGGAACTGCAGAACACCTACGTGCTGTCCGACAACCTGACGTGGGTCAAGGGCAAACACACCGTGAAGTACGGAACCGAGATCCGGCGCGAGGAGTTCACCATCTTTCAGCCCGCAGAATCGCGCGGCACCGAGGGCTTCAGTAACGGCTTCACCGACAATCCTGCCAATCCCGGCACCGGCGGCTTTGGCCAGGCTTCCTTCTTAATCGGCTTGGCTGATGGCGGCGGTATTAACAACCTGCATAACGTGGATTACCACCGCCCCATTTACTCCTTTTACACGCAGGATGACTGGCGCATTACTCAGAAGCTCACGCTCAACCTCGGCCTGCGCTACGAACTCTTCACCACGGTGAAAGAGAAGTTTAACGAGCAGGGGACGTTTGATCTCAACAATCCCACAACCCCCACCATCATCGTGCCCAAGGGCCAGACCATGCAGTTGACACCTACCTTAGCTTCCCAGATTCGGGTTTCGCCCACCGGCAGCAGCGGCCTGGTTCCAGTGGATACCAACAATTTTGCGCCGCGCATCGGCTTCGCCTATCAGTTGACGCCCAGCACCGTGGTGCGCGGAGGCTATGGCATCTTTTATGGCGGACAGGAAAACGGGCCCTATTCCAATCCCAGCCCCGGCTTCAACCCGCCGTTCTTCGTGACGCAATCGTTCAACTCGCCTTGCGGGGCGGCGTCGGCGAATCCGGCGCTGTTTGCCTCCGGCAACGATTGCGCTGTACCCGGGATCAGCAACCAGCCGGGTGGAATTCCCGGTTCGGCCGGCTTTTCCGTAGGTTTCCCTGCAACCTCGCTCACCGACCCCAACACTCCCACCCTGTTCACCGTGGATCCGCGCCTGGTCACGCCCTACATGCAGCAGTGGAATTTCGGAATCGAGCGCCAGTTGGGCGGCGACACCATGCTGCAGATTACCTATGCCGGCTCCAAGGGCACCAAGCTGTTCACTTTCTACAACGGCAATCAGGCTGACCCCTCCCCCGATCCCAACGCCGCCTTCGCACCGCGTCGCCCAGTGCCGCTTATTGATACCGGCGTCAGCCTGTTCGCCTCCGATGGCGGCTCCAAGTACAACTCCCTGCAGACCCGCCTGGAGAAGCGGTTCACGCACGGCTTCTCGCTGCTGGCCAGCTATACTTACTCCAACGCCGAGGACAACGCTTCCAACGCCAACCTGGGCTCTCAGAACAACGACGGCTTCCGCTGGTTCAAGCATCCTGAATGGGAATGGGGCCATGCCTCCTTCGACGTCCGGCACCGTTTTACGTTGAGCTACATATATGAGCTGCCTATTGGCCACGGCAAGCGCTTCCTCAGCGGGGCCAGTGGGGCCGCGCAACAGATTCTCGGCGGCTGGCAGGTGGCCGGCATCACCACCATCTCCTCGGGCAATTGGTATACCCCTGTGGATGGCAATGGCGGTTTCGCCAACTCCGATGGAGGGCAACTGCCGAATGTGGTGGCTGATCCCAACAGCAGCGCCCATTGCCTGCCGGGGACGTTCTTCAATACCTGCGCCTTTGTGGACCCGCCGCTGGGCTCTTTCGGAAATGCCGCGCGCAACTCCGTTCTGGGGCCGGGTTTCCAGACCTGGGACGCCTCTATCTTCAAGACCTTTTCGGTTACCGAGCGTGCCAAGCTGGAATTCCGCAGCGAGTTCTTCAACTTCCCCAATCACACCAACTTCCTGCTGTCTAAGTCGGGGCCGCAGGAGAGCAACAATTCCACCGTCCTGGGAGCCTCGCAGTTCGGCTTCCTGACCGCGGCTCGCGCGCCGCGGCAGATTCAGTTCGCACTTAAGTTGAGTTTCTAACCGCTGTCTGAACTTTTCTTCGGCCGAACCTCTTGCGAGGTTCGGCCTTGGTTTTGGCGCGCCGGCCTCGGCGCCAATGGCATTTCCCGGGCCCAGATCTGCCCGCGCCCGGTGGAAACGCCATGTTTCCCGAGCCTGTACAATCCTCCTGCATGCCCACCACGGTCCGGTCGTTCGCCAAAATCAATATCGGCCTGTACATCGGCGCGCGGCGACCCGACGGTTTTCACGAACTGCGCACGGTATACCAGACCATTGGCGTGCACGACCGCATCACCGTCAGCCTGGGCAGCGGTGACGGCATCGAACTGCGCTGCAAAGTTCCTGGCGTACCCCTGGACAATACGAATACCTGCTGGCGCGTAGCCGAGCGGGCGATGGCCTGCTTGGGACAGAGCGGGCGCGTGCGCATTGAGATAGAAAAGGAACTGCCGGTGCAGGGCGGCCTGGGCGGCGCCTCGTCCAACGCGGTGGCCAGCTTGCTCGCCCTGGAGCGCGAGCTGCAGCACGAACTGCCCCTGCCCGAAAAATTCCGCCTGGCTGCCGAAGTGGGCTCCGACCTGCCCCTGTTTCTGATTGGCGGAACCGTGCTGGGAATGGGCCGGGGGGAAGAGGTCTATCCCCTTCCTGAATTGCCACCTACCACGTGCGTGCTTGCCATCCCCGGTATCGCCGTCTCCACGCCGCAGGCGTTCGCCGGCTGGGACCGTGAACACGATCCGGCAAAATTGACGCCTTCTATGCCCTCCGATAGAATCAATGTGTTTGGCTCAGCGGTTTTTCTGGGCCTGAACGGTTTCTTGTCCCGGCCTGATCAAGCGGCCGGGCGGCTTTTCTCCGGTGTCCCTGCCATGGAGGGCAGGGGCCGGGCCGAGACCCAGCTGCTCGACCTTGTCCGTACCGGGATGGCGAACGACTTTGAAAAAGTCGTGTTTCCGCAGCATCCCGAACTGGCACAGGTCAAGCGTATTTTAGAAGCCGAGGGAGCCAGTTATGCTTCCTTGTCCGGATCTGGCTCCGCGATCTACGGTTTTTTTGGTTCTACGAAAAGCGCGGAAAAAGCCGCGGCAGCGTTACAGGCCCAGGGAACTCGCGCCCACGTGACCACCACCGTGACGCGGGAACAATATTGGGAGCAGTTGCTGGTGGCGGGGCCTGCTCGTTGAGTCTGGGCCGTGGGCGGACTGAAGGTTTCAAAGTTTCACAAGTTTCGAATCAGGAATTGTGAAACCTTGAAACCCGCGAAACCTTGAAGTTTGGGTTTTTCTGGCCACTGACCACTGGGTTTGGGCGGTCGACTAATGGTCGGGTTGAGCCGTTTTGCGGGCGTGAGCGAAGCGGGAGCCCGCAGGCGAGATCCTGAGCGCAGCGAAGGATCTAAGAGGATCTAAGATGTGCCCGGGTGGGCGGTCGACTAATGGTAGGTCAAGTGCCTTTGGAGCACTTTGTCTAGGTTCGAATCCTAGCCGCCCAGCCAGAAACGTAGTCGTTCGGCGCAATTCTTATGGCGGCACCGACAAAAAACGAGGGTTGGCAACGCACTTTGACTCCGGAGACGAGACAAGCTATGGCAACCGTGGCCCCCGCAGCCGAAGGTAAAATGCAGCAGTCGGAGCCCAAGGTGGACCGCAAACCGCAACGCGCCCGCGTGGACGACAAGTTCAAAATCTTCTGCGGCACCGCCAATCCTCAACTGGCCGAGGAGGTTTGCGCCTTTCTCGGCCTGGTGCGCGGCCAGGCCCATGTGACCCGTTTTTCCGACGGCGAAGTCTATGTGCAGCTGCTGGAAAACGTGCGCGGCGCCGACGTGTTTCTGATGCAGCCTACCTGCCATCCGGTGGACATGCACCTGATGGAACTGCTGATCATGATGGACGCGCTCAAGCGCGCCTCGGCACGGCGCATTACCGCGGTGGTGCCCTATTTCGGCTATGCCCGCCAGGACCGCAAGGACAAGCCGCGGGCTCCGATCTCGGCCAAGCTGGTGGCCGACCTGCTCACCACGGCGGGCGCCGACCGCGCTCTGATTGTGGATCTGCATGCGCCCCAGATCCAGGGTTTCTTCAATATTCCGGTGGACCACCTGTTCGCTTCCCCGGTGCTGGTGGACCACTTCAAGAAGCTTGCCCTCCCCGAGTTGACTGTGGTTTCTCCGGATGCGGGTGGGGTGGAGCGGGCCCGGTTTTTCGCCAAAAAGGTGGATGCCCCCCTGGCCATCGTGGATAAACGCCGCGTGGAGATGGATGTCACCGAGGTTATGCACGTCATCGGCGACGTCAACGGCCGCACCTGCCTGTTGATTGACGACCTGATTGATACCGCCGGCACCCTGGTGAAGACCGCCCGCGCCTTGAGAGAAAATGGAGCTCTCAGGATTTTTGCTTGCGCCTCCCACCCCGTGCTCTCTGGGCCGGCGGTGGAGAACCTGGCTAAGTCCGATATCGAGCAGGTCATCGTGACCAACACCATCCCCCTGAGCGAGGCGGCGCGCCGCGAATCCAAGATCAAGGTGCTCTCCATTGCCGGGCTGATCGCGCGCGCGATTCAGTCTATTCACGAGGAGACATCGGTCAGCAAATTGTTCATGTAAGGCAGGACTCAAATTTATGGCAACAGCGACAAAAGAAAGCAACGTATTGGAAGCCAAGCCGCGGCAGAGCAACGGCAAGAACGAGGCCCGGCGGGTGCGCCGCGGCGGTCTGGTGCCGGGAGTGGTGTACGGCGCCAAGAAGGACCCGGTGGCGGTGGCGCTCGATCCCAAGCAGATCGCGCGCATTCTGCAGTCAGCCACCGGCCACAACACCATTTTCGAGCTCGCGCTGGACGGCGAGCGTACCCGTGCCATGATCGTGGACTGGCAGCATGAGCCCATCAAGGGCTCGTTGCTGCATGTGGACCTGAAGCGCATCGCCATGGACCAGAAGCTGCAGGTGCGAGTGCCGATCGTGCTCAAGGGCGAAGCCGCCGGCGTGAAGCAGCAGGGTGGAATTCTGGAGCAGGTGACGCGCGAAGTCGAAATCGAGTGCCTGCCGGACGACATTCCCAGTTCCATCGAGGCGGACGTCAGCGAGTTGGTATTCGGCAAAGTAATGCGCGTGGCCGACCTGCTGCACAGCGGCAAGCTGAAATTTCTCAGCGATCCCAACCAGCCGGTGGCGCACATTATTTCCGTGAAGGAAGAAGTGGCGCCCACTCCGGAAGCAGTTGCGGCCGAAGCTGCCGCCGTTCCCGCCGAGCCCGAGGTCATCAAGAAGGGCAAGCAGGAGACCGAAGAAGAAGGCGCAGAGGCGGCTCCGGCAGAGAAGCCCGAGAAGGCCGAGAAGAGGGAAAAGAAAGAAAAATGATGCGCCGCGTTTGTGGACCGGGCGCCCTCGCCCGCGAACACGACCGTGCATTGGCAGGTTTCAAAGTTGCAAGGTTTCATGGAGTTCGTTGAGAAACCTTGAAACCTGCGAAACCTTGAGACTTGGTAAAGGGCAAGGTGACGGGTAACGCGTGAAACTGATCGTCGGGCTCGGCAATCCGGGCATCGAATACCAGTTCACGCCCCATAACCTCGGGTTCCTGACGGTTGACCGCTTGGGTGAGCGCTGGCGGGTCGAAGTCAAGAATCGGCACTGCCAGGCGCTGACCGCGCGAACCACGTTCGCGGAAGACGCAGTGCTGCTGGTGAAGCCCGAAACCTACATGAACTTGAGCGGGCTGGCGGTGCGCCAACTGGTGGAGGAGTACGAGCTCCGGCCGGAGCAGGACCTGGTCGTGATTTACGACGAACTGGACCTGCCCTTTGGCAGCATCCGCATCCGGCCACGCGGTGGCACGGCCGGCCACAATGGGATGGAATCCATTGTGGGCGCGCTGGGCACGGAAGAGTTTCTGCGCGTGCGGCTGGGCATCGCGCCCGACCGCAAGGTCGCGGACGGCGCCCGCTACGTGCTGGCTCAGTTTCGCCGGTCGCAGTACAAAGCCGTGGACCAGATTCTGGATACGGCTGCGGACGCGGTGGAAGCGATTTTGAGGGAAGGCGGGGATGCGGCCATGAACCGCTTCAACCGCAAGCCCGAAAAGGAAGAAGAAAAAGATTAGCCAGGGATCGTTCATCCGTGAAATCCGTGGCCAGCTTTTTGGAGAAAACATGCAACGTACCTATGAAGTGATGTTTATCGTCCGGCCCGACATGGGCGAAGAAGATCTGGACAAGCTGGTATCCACGCTGGAGTCTCAGGTTTCGGCCGCAGGCGGGTCGGTGAAAAATGTGGAACGCATGGGCAAGCGTCGCCTGGCTTACATGGTGCGCCGCTTCCAGGATGGCATGTACGTGCTGTTCACGGTGGAAGGCGGTGGCGATGCCATTCACGAATTGGAACGACGACTGCGCGTCACCGAGCCGGTGATCAAGTTTCTGACCGTGCGCGTGGACAAGGAGCAGTCCCGTCTGGCCAAGCTGAAGGCGCGCCGCAAAGCCCCAGCGCCGCCGCCCGAAACCGGCGGTGAGCCGGCGGCGGCAACGGCATAAGGCAGTTTCAAAGTTCCGAGTTTCAAGTTGCATAAGTCATCTGGCAGAGTGCGAAACTCGAAACATGAAACTCGAAACTTCGATTTTCGATTCTAAGGAGCAACATGGCTGACGAAACCCAAAGACACCAGGCAACAGCGGAGGCTCCGGCAGTGGCCGAAGCTCCCGCACCCGCGGCCCCCACGCCGGCGGCAGCGGCGCCCACTCCCGGGCCGCGCGGCGGGCGTGGCGGACCGCGCGAAGGTGGACGCAAGTATTTCCGCCGCAAGAAAGTATGCAAGTTCTGCGTGGAGAAAATACAGTCCATTGACTACAAGGACTATCGCCTGCTCTCACAGTTTGTGGCGGAAAGCGGCAAGATTGTGCCCCGCCGTCTGAGCGGCGTATGTACTCCGCACCAGCGGCGGCTTTCCACGGCCATCAAACAGGCACGCAACATCGCTCTGCTGCCGTTCAGTGCCCGCACTTAACGCGGTCCTTAGTCGCTGGCTAAGAGTTGTAGCCCGGCCAACCCCGGCGACGTAGGAGGCATTGCTGTCGTTGCTCAGAATTTCCGGGCGCAACGCGCCCCACGGAGTCATTTATGGAAGTCATTCTGAAGGAAGATGTACAGAAGCTGGGTTCCCGCGGCGATGTGGTCAAGGTTGCCGACGGATACGGCCGCAACTACCTGCTGCCCCGCAAGCTGGCCATCGAGGCCACCAAGGCCAACCGCGCCGTCATCGAGCAGATGAAGGCGGCGGCGGTGCGCCGCTCCGCTCGCGAAAAGGCCGATGCTGAGGCGCTCTCCACCCAGTTCAATAATCTCAGCCTTTCCTTCCAGCGCCGCTCCGGTGAGCATGACCAACTGTTTGGCTCGGTCACTTCCTCTGACATCGCGTCGGAGATGGAGAAGAAAGGCTTCGGCGTGGATCGCCGTAAGATCCAGTTACACGAGCCCTTGAAGTCTCTGGGCGAATTCACCATTCCGGTGAAGCTGCACAAGGATGTGACCGCCCACGTGCGCGTAGTGATTGAAAAAGAAGCTACGGAAGAAGAGCAGTAGTCCGAGCCGGGAGCTGCGCTGGGATGGCTTCACCGGCGGTCCAAGCTCTCCTGCCTTGGCGATTGCGGATCGTTCAGGTTTTGGAAGGACCGAGAATTCAACTGCGCCCTTCCTGTATCCCGTTTTTTTGTCATCCCTATTTTTTGTTATTCCCTCCTTTATCATCATCCATTTTTGTCATTCTCTACCTTTGTCATCCTGAGCTGCGCGACTGAAATTCAGCGAAGGAGCGCAGCGAACGGACCTGCTTTTACGTCCTCCGCCGATTCCAGTTTGTTGCGGAGACGTTGCGAGCAACGTCTCTACCAAAGTTCAATTTCGAAATCACAAATTTCCGGTAGAGACGTAACTTGTTACGTCTCCCGAACTCTAATCCATCGCCCTGCAGAACCGAATGCTCCGACACGGCGTACAATTCACCGGAATGCCAGACGCCTCAACCAAAGCGGCAATAGGTTTGCCTCAGACCGATGCCGACTCTCGCAATACCACTCTGGCGTTGCTCGGAATAGCGCTTGCCATCGCTCTCCTTCATCTGCTCACCAACTCCCGCTATGGCTTCCATCGCGATGAGCTACAGACTCTGAGCGATGCCCTGCACCTCGACTGGGGATTCGTCGCCTACCCTCCCTTCACCCCATTTGTAGAACGCATCGGCATGGGGATTTTCGGCCTTTCGCTGGCCGGGTTGCGGCTCTTCTCTGTCATCGCACAAGCTTTGGCCGTCGTGGTCACCGGTCTGATGGCACGGGAACTTGGGGGTGGGCGGCTGGCCCAAGTCGCCGCGGCTCTGGCGGTCGCGCTCTCGCCGTTGCCTCTATTCGAGGGGACGGAATTCCAATACTCCAGTTTCGATTACCTGTGGTGGGTGCTGATCGCCTGGTTCGTCATTCGTCTCTTGAAGACCGGGAACCCGCGCTGGTGGCTCGCCATCGGCGCCGCCGCCGGCCTGGGCTTCATGACCAAGTACACCATGGGCTTTTTTGTCGCCGGCATTCTCGGCGGCATGTTGCTGACCCGTGCCCGGCGATACTTTCTGAGCCCCTGGTTCTGGGCCGGCAGTGCCCTCGCCCTGCTGATCTTTTTGCCCAACGTGCTATGGCAGGCGCGCCACGATTTCATCTCCCTGCATTTCCTGCAACACATCCATGCCCGCGACGTGGGCGAGGGCCGCGCCCAAGGCTTCCTGCGCGCCCAGTTTCTGATCTGCGCCAATCTTTTTGCCGCTCCTTTGTGGATTGGCGGCCTGGTGGCTCTTCTACGTGACCAAAAGTATCGCCTGCTGGCCTGGATGTACCTGATCCCGCTGGCACTGTTCATTGTCGGCAAGGGACGCGGCTATTACCTGGCCGCCGCCTATCCCATGCTGATGGCCATGGGCGCGGCGGCAGGCGAACACTGGGTCGTTTCCCTTTCGCTGCGCTGGCGGCGAACGGTCGAGGCGTTTTTCTTCACCGGCCTGGCGCTGGTTGGCTTGTACATCTGTGCCTTGGTTCTGCCCCTCGCTTCCAGCGGCCCCCTGATGAAATTTGCCTTACGGAACAATGGCGACCTGCGCGAGGAGATTGGCTGGAACCAGCTCGTGAGGACCGTGGCCGGCATTCGCGACTCCCTGCCTGCGCAGCAGCGGTCCAGCGTGGGCGTGCTGGTGGGAAACTACGGCGAGCAGGGCGCCATCGAGCTCCTGGGTCGTCCCTATCACCTGCCCAGACCCATCAGCGGCACCAATTCGGCGTGGTTGCGCGGATATCCGGTGCCGCCACCCTCCACCCTGATTGTGCTCGGCTGGTCGCGCAAAGAGGCTGACGGCACATTTACCTTCTGCCGGCTGGGCGGACACAATGGAAACCTTCTCGGAGTTCCCAACGAAGAGAGTCAGGATCATCCCGACATTTTTGTCTGCGGCTCTCCCCGTCTGCCCTGGCCGGAATTCTGGAAGCTGTTCCAGGGCTTCGGATAAAACTAGAAACTGGAAACTCGCTTTCCGACTGCTAAGCTGCTTCTGGAGTTCGCATGCCGCACCGAATTCTTCTTGTCCTGCTTCTGGTCGCTTCTGCCACGCCGCTCGTTACGGCGCAATCCACGCCGCGCGTGCGCGCTATTACCGCCTTCGTGCGCCTCGACAGGGAACACTACCAGGCCCAATTGCAGGACGCCGTTTCTTTTCTTCACCGCGCCCAGTCTGCCTACAAGCGCGCCGGCTACGATGTGCAGACGCTGCGCATCACCACCCAGCCCTTTCCCGAATACACGCGCGGCCTCTCCGGCGATCAGCAGTTGGCCTTCTTCCGCAGCCTGGATGAGCTGGCGCAAAAGCAGGAATTCATCGCCAGTATCGGGCCGGCTATGTTCAGCGACTCAGATGACCGTGGGCTTGCCGACTTGCTCGCAGAAGTGCTGGCAAGCTCCAAAAACCTCTCTGGCAGCATCGTGATTGCCGGTCAGGACGGGCTGCACTGGAAGGCGATCGCCGCAGCGGCCCGCACCATCCAGTTCCTTGCCGCGCACTCGCCCAACGGCCAGGCCAACTTCAACTTTGCCGCCACCGCCATGCTGCCCCCCTACGGCCCCTTCTTTCCCGGCTCATACTTCACCAGCGACGGCCACCAGTTCGCCATCGGCCTGGAATCGGCCAACGTTTTGCAGGACGCCTTCTCCTCCGGCGAAGACTTCTCTGCGGCGCGCTCCAGCCTGGCACAAAAAATGGCTGCCGCACTCGCTCCCATAGAGAAAATTGCCTCCACGCTGGCGGCCCAAACGAGATGGAACTACGACGGGATGGATGTTTCCCCTGCTCCCGGCGGCGAAATCTCCATCGGAGCCGCCATCGAGAAGCTGACGGGTGTGCCCTTCGGCTCCTCAGGCACGCTCAGCGCGGCCGCCCTCATCACCAGCGTCTTGCGCCAACTGCCGGTCAAGCACGCCGGCTACTCCGGCTTGATGATGCCCATTCTGGAGGACAACACTCTGGCCCGGCGCTGGGCTGAGGGCCACATCTCGGTTGACGGCCTGCTAGCCTACTCTTCTGTTTGCGGAACCGGTCTGGACACCATCCCGCTTCCGGGCAGTATTTCGACCCGGCAGATTGAGCGCATGCTCTCTGATACCGCCAGCCTGGCGTACAAGTGGAACAAGCCGCTTTCAGTGCGCCTTCTGCTGGTTACCGGGAAGCGGCCGGGCGAGCGGACAGCCTTTCACGACCCTCACCTGGTCAACACCGTCCTACAACCCCTGCCCTAGCTGTCGGTTCAGCTGCTAAACGTCGTGGGAGTACGTTTCGCCTCCCATTTTGGGCCGTTCAGGCCTGCGGCGAGACCATTAAAACCCCTATAATTCTGCTCACGGATCATGTCCCGCCCCGTCTAAGCCTATGCAAACCGGTACCAACTCTGGCAAGCCGGCTTGCCAAGGACAGGTTCAGACGAGACCATGCCGGCCGACGCGATGGCAGTTCCCTTAACGGTTGGCGAGCGTTCCACCCCGGGTCGCAGACCCGGGGCAGGACAGGGCAGTAGATCCGAAAACCCCAGCTGGGGGCACATGGTCGGACAGAGCTTAGGCCGTGTTGATGACACGGCGCTGATCCGTGGGGCGCAACACGGCGATGCCGCCGCCTTCGAGGAACTCGTCCGCCACTACGACCAGGCGGTCCTGCGCCTGGCTTTGCATCTGACGGGATCCGAGCACGATGCCCAGGATATCTATCAGGAAGCGTTTCTGAAGGCCTACAAGAACGTGGGCAGCTTTCGCTTCGAATGCTCGTTTTATACCTGGATTTACCGCATCGTGACCAACCTCTGCCTCGACCACCTGCGCCGGCGGGCGGTGCGCCGCGAAGAGGCGCCGGTGGCGGTGGATCCCCAGGGCGAGCAGTATGACATGCTGGAGCAGGTGGCCGACGGGCGCGCCGGCGCCGACCCCGAACGCGACCTGATGCGCCGCGAACTGGGCGGCCGGATTAACCGCGCCCTCGCCAGGCTGACCCCGCGCGAGCGCATGGTGTTCGAGTTGAAGCATTATCACGGGCTCAAGCTCCGCACCGTGGGCGAGATTCTGAATACCACCGAGGAGACGGCCAAGAACACTTTGTTTCGAGCCACACAGAAGCTCCGGGTGGCGCTGGCGGACATGAAATAGATTTCGTAGGCCCGGCTTCAGCCGGGCCGCAAGCGATAAGAAACTCCGGGGCTTTAGCCCCTGAGGAAACCCCGGAAGGGGATGGAAACTATGAAGTGCGAATGGGTAAAAGCGAACCTTCTGCTGTACACCTACGACGAACTGCTGGACGACGCCCGCTATGAGCTGGAGCAGCACGTAGCCCGCTGCGGCGAGTGCGCCGCCGAGCTGGAAGGGTTGCGTCAATTCAAGGGCAGCATGGCGGCGGCGCCGGTGGCCGAGCCCACGCCCAACCTGCTGGCCGCCTCCCGCATGCGCCTGCAGGAGGCGCTGGAAACCGCCGAGCAGCCGCGCTTCTGGCAGCGCTGGACCTTCGACCTGGCGGCGATTTTTGGCCGCTCCCGCTTCTCTCCCGCGCTGGCCAGCGTCATCTTTATCGTTGGCTTCGCCGCCGGCATTGGCGCCACCTATAAGATTGTTTCCGGCAACACGGTGCAGGTCGCAAACATTTCCAACTCGGCACAACCGGTCGAATCCTCCATTTCCGGCATTCGCGCTATCAATCAGCTTCCCGGCAGCAAAAAAGTGGAAATCAAATACGACACCGTCACCACGCAATCGGCCGAAGGCTCGCTCGATGACTCCCGCATTCAGCAGCTTCTGCTGTTTGCGGCGCGCAACAACTTCAACTCCGGCGTGCGCATGGATTCTGTGGACCTGCTCTCCCAGCAGCCGCAGGACCAGCGCGTGCGCGAGGCCCTGATTTACGCCCTGCGCTATGACAGCAACCCGGGCGTGCGCATCAAGGCCCTGAACAGCCTGGGAAGTTACGTGCGGCAGGATGTGCGCGTGCGGGACGCCGTGCTGGAGGCGCTGCTCAACGACGGCAACCCGGGGGTGCGCGCCGAGGCCATCCACCTGCTGCAGCCGGTGCGCGCCGACAGCAGCGTGCGCGAAGTGCTGCAGCACCTGGCGCGCCAGGACAAGAACACTTACATTCGCACTGAGTCCCGCGCCTTATTGGCGGAAATGCCGGAGATTGACTGATGCATGACTGGAGTAACGAGAGATTTCCTGGCCAGAGCGGAGCCGGCATCTGCAGGCACTCCACCCAGAGGAAAGAGGCAGGCAAACTGTGAAGACAATTTCTAAGATCGGTATTGTGCTGCTGCTGGCATCAGCAGCCGCGGTGGCACAGCAGTCGCGCGTCTACCGCGAAGGTGGCGGGTGGGTGGAAGAGATTACCGGCTCGCTGCCCGCGGCGCGCAGCCTGCGGGTGAGCGCCCAACTGGGCTCGGTGCAGGTGCAGGGCGGGCCCCAGCAGACCGTCAACTATGTGGTGCGCAAGCGCGCCTATACATCTTCCGAACAGGAAGCGCGCCGGCAATTCGAACAGTACCGCGTCACTGCTTCCCAGCACGGGGACATGGCGGTGCTCGAGGGCCAGCACCAAGGGGGCAGGGCGCGCCGCTTTTCCGTGGATTTCTCCCTGCAAGTGCCGCAATCGCTGGAAGCCGCTAAGGTGGAAACCGACGGTGGCAGCGTGAGCGTGAATGACATTGGCGGCCGCGTGGATGCCTCCAGCGGGGGCGGAAGCCTGAAACTGGACCACATCGGTGGCGACGTTACCGGCAATACCGGCGGCGGCAGCATTGACGTGGGCAGCGCCGGCGGCAACCTGAACCTGCAAACCGGCGGCGGCGGAATTCGCGTGGCTTCCGCTAAAGGCAAAATCACCGCCCAGACCGGCGGCGGCAGCGTGGTGGTTCTGGATGGCTTGCAGGGCGCGTTCCTGGAAACCGGCGGCGGCAGCATCCAGGTGAAGCGCTGCCAGGGACAGGTCAAAGCCTCCACCGGCGGCGGCAGTATTGATTTAGGGCAAATCAACGGCCCTGCGGAGGTGGACACGGGCGGGGGCAGCATCCATCTGGCTCTGGCCAGCGGGCCGGTGCGGGCGGAAAGCGGCGGGGGCAGCATTGAACTGATGAATCTCAGCCAGGGCGCGCGTGCGGAGACCGGCGGCGGGGGCATTACCGCACAATTCGTTGCCACCCGCGGCGGCTTCAGCAGTTCCGAACTGGAAACGCCGGCTGGCGATATCACCGTGTACCTTGCGCCCAACCTGCCGGTTACCATCCACGCCGCCGTGGACATGGGCAACGGACACAAGATCGCATCCGACTTCCCGGAGATCAAAGTGGTCTCCGAGGGTGGCGATTATGGTCCCAAACGCATCACCGCCGAAGGCAGCTTGAACGGCGGCGGGCCGGTGCTCAAAGTGCACACCAGCTCCGGCGACATTGTTTTCTTACGCAGCACGAGCAAGTAACGTGCAGATGAAAAACTCCTAACGGAGAACTTATATGCGCACACTCGTTTTCAGCACGTTGGCGCTCGCCCTGGCGGTGGTCGTGGGGTTGCCGCAAGACGCGGCTTGCCTGCGCCTGCAGCCGGACATGCCCTATGGCCTGTTCGGCGAGGAAAGCGGCTCCTACCTGGGCATTGACACCCGTGACATTACCCACGAGCTCATGGTCTCCCTCAAGCTCAACGAGGAGCGCGGCGTGGAAGTCACCATGGTGGATCAGGACGCCCCCGCCGGCAAAGCCGGACTGCGAGAACAGGACGTCATCCTCAGCTTCAACGGCCAATCAGTGGAGGGAGTCGCGGAGCTGCGGCGCATGATTCACGAGACGCCGCCGGGGCGTACGGTCACCCTGGGCATCAGCCGCAATGGCCAGATGATGAGCGTGAAGGTCCAACTGGCGAACCGCCGCAAGCTTTTCAATTATCCGGCAATGGCAGTGATGTCTGGAGTACCCAATCCCCCTGGAGCTCCTGAGAACTTCGAGATGCCGGCCATGCCCGGCTTCGATGTGCCCGCCATTGACGTCATCGTGCACTCTTCCGTGCGCGGCGGCCTGATGGTAGAGAACTTGACGCCGCAACTGGGAGATTTTTTTGGCGTGAAGAACGGCCAGGGCGTGCTGGTGCGCTCGGTGGAAAAAGGCAGCCCGGCAGAGCGCGCCGGCTTCCACGCCGGCGACGTGATCGTGAAGGTGAGTGGTGAGCCCATCGCCGATACCAGCGACTGGCGCAATGCCATGCGCCGGCACACCAGCGGTCCGGTTCCCATCGGCGTGGTGCGCGACCGCAAGTCGCTGACCATTTCCTTCGTCGTGCCCAAGCAGACCGGCCAGGCTATAAGAGTGGAGCCGGAGATAACAGCCCACCTCGACATGGGCGCGTTACGGGTGGAGATGGACAAGATGCGGCCGGAGATCGAGGCGGCGCAGCGGCAAGCCGCGGAGGCGCAGAAGGAGTTTTGGAAGCAAAACGCGGAGTTGCGCAAGCAGGCGGCCCAGGCAGCGCGGCAGGCGGAACGCGAATTGCAGTCCCACCAGCGCGAGATTCAGGAACAGGCCCAGCAGGCTGCCGAGCAGGCGCGCCGGGAAGTTCTATCCCACCAGCATGAGATTACGGAAGAAGCGCAGCGGGCGGCAGACGAGGCGCGGCGCCAGATGCAGCTTCACCGCAAGGACCTGGAGCGCCTGCAGCGGCAAATAGAGCAGTGGAAGCACAAGGCCGCAGAGATGTAGCCCACGCTCAGAGCTAATTTTCAGGCCACTGGCAACTGCTTCACCCCACCTCCACCAGCCCATACCTGCGATTCCAATGACTGCGCAGATGCCCGAAGGCGCGCGCCAAATCCGGCTTGGGGACTTCCAGGTTGGAATTGGCCAGCAGAGCGGCCGCCTCTTTCTTGGCCACTTCCAGCAGTTCGCGGTCGCGCACGATGTTGGCCACGCGCAGGCTGGGCATGCCCGCCTGCTTAGTGCCGAAAAACTCTCCTGGCCCGCGCAGTTCCAGATCCATCTCCGCAATCTTGAAGCCGTCGGTCGTATCCAGCATTGCCTGCAGGCGCTGCTCGCCTTCCTCGGAAACCTTGGGTCCGGTCATCAGGATGCAGTAGGACTTCGTGGAGCCACGGCCAATGCGCCCGCGCAGCTGGTGCAACTGCGCCAGCCCGAACATTTCCGCGTGCTCGATCAGCATGAGGCTGGCATTGGGCACATCCACCCCGACTTCGATGACGGTAGTGGAAACCAGAACATCCACCTCGCCCTTCTGGAAGCGCCGCATCACGGCATCTTTTTCTTCGGCGTCGAGGCGCCCGTGCAGCAGCCCAATCCGCAGGTCGGGCATAATTTCGCGGCGCAGCTTTTTGTACATCTGGATGGCCGCCTTTAGCTCGCGTTCCTCGTTCTCCTCGATCACCGGGTAGACCACGTAAGCCTGGTGACCGGCCGCCACCTGCTGGCGCACAAAATCCCACACTTCGGCGGCGCGTTCGTCGGGCACCCGGCGGGTCACGATGGGCGAGCGCCCGGGCGGCAGCTCGTCGAGCACGCTCACGTCCAGATCGCCATAGATGGTCAGTGCCAGCGTGCGCGGGATTGGGGTGGCGGTCATCACCAGGGTATCGGGCTCCGCCGCCGGAGTGGGCTCGGGCCGGCGAACCGCAGCCCCGTCCGGGGTGCAACGCGGCTCGTACGAAGTCACCGCCTCCGTCTGGCTTTCGCTGGCCTTCCGCATTAGCTTGAAACGCTGCAGCACTCCGAAGCGGTGCTGCTCGTCCACAATCACCAGGCCAAGATTGGCGAATTCCACCGATTGCTGGATAAGGGCATGGGTGCCGATCACGAGTTGTGCGTCGCCGCGGGCGATGTGGCGACGCAGGTCGCGCTTGCGGTCCTGCTCCACCGAACCCGTTAGCAGCACTATGCGGTAGCCGGCGTGCTCCAGGATGCGCCGCGCCGAAAGGTAGTGCTGGGTGGCCAGAATCTCCGTGGGCGCCATTAGCGCCACCTGGTAGCCGTTTTCGATGGCGATGATGGCGGCCTGGAGCGCCACAATGGTTTTTCCCGAGCCCACGTCGCCCTGCAGCAGCCGGCGCATGGGGAAGCCCTGCCGCATGTCGGAGGCTATCTCCTTCAGAACCTTCTTCTGCGCCGCCGTGGGATGGAAGGGAAGAATGTGCTTGATGGCCTCGCGCACGCGGTCATTGAGCTCGAACGTAATGCCGGGATGCGTTCGTTGCCGCCGGCGCTTCAGCTCCAGCCCCAGCTCCAGGAAGAACAGCTCTTCGAATATGAGCCGCCGGTGCGCCGGGGTGCGCGCCGCCTGCAGGCTGGCCAGGCTTTCCCCCGCTTCCGGCCAATGCGCGTGCCGGAATGCCTGCTGCCGCGGGACCAGCTGCAGGCGCTCGCAGATGCTGCCGGGAATGCTTTCCGGTAGCTCCGGCAGCCCCTCCAGAACGGAATAAATAATGCGCCGGAACCAGCGGCTGGTCAGCTTGCCATTGGCGGCAGACTCGTAAATGGGCACAATGCGGCCTATTTCCAGCGACTGTGCTGCCCGGCCGGCGGCCTCCCCCTCCGCTTCTCCCAAAACCTCAAACTGCGGCTGGATAATCTGCAACCCTCCGCGTCCCCAGGTGTTCTCCTCCACCTTGCCATAGAGCGCCACCAGTTGCCCGGGCTGGAACTTGCCCATCAGGTAGCGCCCGTGAAACCACAGGCACGTCAGCTTGGCCCGTCCCTGCCCGGCGGTCATCTGGAATATGTCGAGGCCCGAGCGCCGGGTGCGGAACAGCCCCGACCCGCGCACCTCGGCGATGACCGTCGCCATCTCCCCCGGGCGCAGTTCGGCGATGCCGCGCGGGTTCAGCCGGTCTTCATAGCGGAAGGGAAGGTAGTAGAGCAGGTCTTCAACCGTATTGATGCCCTTGGCGGCCAGGACCTCGGCCACCCGGGGGCCGATTCCCTTCACGTACTGCACGGGCGTGCTCAATTCGGGCATTCAGGACCTGGGGTTGATGGTAGCAAACCACCGGCGGCACTTGGCGGCGCTGAATCAGATTGCTTTGCCCTCGCTCGGCGGGCGACAGGGGCCATAATGGAGACAGAAACAGACAAGGAGGCCGGTGCTCAAAAGCTATTTACCCAAGAATTTTTGGCAATCGCTGATCGCCGTGGTGGTCGGCAACGCCATTTACTTCCTGCTCATGCCCTATATGCCCCTCCGGGCTCGGCATGTTACCTTTCGCTTTGACTTTGGCCTGGTGGTGGACTTCTGGATCTGCCTTGTTATCTATGGCTTGCTGGAGCTGCTCAAACGCTGGCGGCACTCCAGTCGCAAGGCCTCCGAATAACGCCGCACTTTCTTCCCGCAGGGGATATGCCCGGGAGGTGACCTCGGTAACTTCCGGACTATTCCCTACACCCCCTAAAATCCAGCTGGAAAACTATGCAGAAGATCGCCGTCCTTTACGACGCCAGCCAGGCCGTATTGTCCACGTTCGACCTGGATGAGGTGCTGAATCAGATTCTGATGATCGCACGCGATTATTTTCATCTGCAGAACGTAGCCATCCTGCTTCTCGACAAGAACACCCGGGAGCTGCAGGTGCGCAG